>JALGSW010000029.1 GCA_029821635.1 Candidatus Zipacnadia bacterium | reverse complement strand
ACGACCCCGTGCCCTCGCATCGATTACAGCCTCCCGTGTCGATTGGCGGTAGTTGTGCGCGCCGACTTCCGGCGCATCCTCGACGCCAATTATGGGTGCTGGCGCCCGGGCGGTCAAGGGGGAACGGCAGCAACGGAAGCAACGACAGAAACGCAAGCAACGGCAGCGAAGGACAAATGACGGCCGGACGGAAACCGCAGTCATAGAGGGAAGGCCGCAGAGTACGGGGAACATCTGCATCAGTTCGGTGTCATTTAATGCGAGACCGGGGCAGCCGCCCCGAGCATTGACAACCCGGAGGGGCTTGCCATGGAGCGGATGCACGTCTACGTTACGAATGATGTGTCCGAACAGGCGCTGGCGCATATCGATGCTCTGGAGGGCGTAGAGGCCGGAGAAGGCGTGATCGTCGGCATGGGAGAGCCGAGGCCCGACGAGATCTCGGTCGTGATGTTCTATGAGACCGAGGACGGCAAGGGCGAGATCCGCATCCCGTTCTCATGCATCGCAATCGCCGACGAGGGCGTGGTGCGCGCGAGCATGAAACGCACCGGCGGCATGATCGGCTGATCGACCCTCGCGGATCGCCGGTCCAGCGACAGAGGAACCCGAGCGTTTGGCGGCGAAAGTACCTCGGGTAGAGGTCAACACGTACCCGCCCCATTCGGCGGGTGCGTTGTCATCGCCGAAGCCCGCCGCCGGCTTGCGCAGATCCCGTCATCCCATCACGCCGGGTAAGCCCGGCCACCGTTCCCGCGTTGGGGGCTTGTGATGCCGACGAAGCTCTCACTGCTGCTCGTGGGCTCGACCGATGAAACTCGCCTGCAAGTTGAGCGCATCCTCCGCGACAGCGACTACCAACCACAGATTGCGCTCGCTCGCGACCTCTCCGAGATGCGTGACGCTATCGCACGTCCCGCCCCGCAGCTTGATCTGATCCTGTGTGAACTCCGACCCGAGTTGGACTGTATCAGCCACATCATGAGCGCGCTTGCGCGCACGAACGTCGAGATCCCGCTCCTGATTCTCTCCGCAGAGCATGACACGCAGGCGGCCGTAAGCGCGATCAACGCCGGCGCCTCCGACTGGATCGTCTCCCATCATCTGCATCACCGCCTCGTACCCGCGATCGACCATGCCATGCGCGACGTGCGTGAACACCGCGAGGTCGCGGCCGCACTCGAAGACAGCCGCAAGCGCTATCACGACCTCGCCGAAGCGATGCCACAGGTGGTCTTCGAGCTGGACCTCGCCGGCCGCTTCACCTTCGTGAACCAGCGGGGCCTGGAGCTGCTCGGGTACACTCGCGAGGACCTTGCGGCGCATCCTCATGTTGCGGCTTTCATAGCCGATGAGGACCGCGAGCGGGCGCTCGAGCGCACGAGGCGCGTCCTCGCGGGCGAGGTCCTCGATGATGGAGCCGAGTACACGATCGTCCGCAGCGATGGGACGCGCGTACCGGCGCTGGTCCACTCAACGCCGATCGTGCAGGGCGGCGAGATCGTCGGCAGCCGGGGTGTCCTCGTCGATCTGACGGGCGTCCGGGAGACGGAGGCGCAGCTTCGCGCGAGCGAAGAGCGCTACCGGCGCCTGGTCGAGACGATGGGTGACGGGCTGATCACGATCGCCCGCGATGGAACCATCACCTTCGCCAATCAGGCGCTCGCGGACATACTCGAGGCGACGGTCGAGGGGATCGTCGGCCGGGACGCCCGTGAGCTGGTCGACGAGGAGAACGCCGCGATCGTGGCTCGGCAGATCGAGCGCCGCTTCCGCGAGGGGGTAGCGGCGGCTTACGAGGTCGGGGCACAGACGACTTCCGGCCGGCCACTCAACCTGCTCGTCACGGCCACGCCGCTGCGCGACGAGAGCGGGCAAGTCGTCGGCAGCCTCGGCGTGATCACCGACATCACCCACCAGCGCGCTGCGCAGGAGAACCTGCTGCGCATCAAGGTCGCCCTCGACAACAGCAGCGACGCGATCGGCATCACCGACGCGAACCGCGTGCCTGTCTACGTGAACCCGAGCTTAGAGACGATGTTCGGCCGCACTGCCGAGGAGTTGCGCGCTGCCGGAGGGCCGATCGCGAACTTCGTACACGAGGAGGACTACCTGCGCATCTTCGAGCAGCTCGAGACGGACGGCGCGTTCATCGGCGAGTTCGAGGGAAGGCACTCCTCCGGCCGCACCTTCCTGGTTATGGTGCGCACCGACGCGATCCGCGATGACCGCGGGGAGCTTGCGGGCTTCGTCGCCGTCTTCAGCGACATCACTCAGCGCAGGCGGCGGGAGGAGCGCCGGCGCCTCAACACAGCCCGCCTCGCGCTGATCAACCGCCTCAACCAGATGCTCAACGCCGGGGAGGCGGTGGACAGCATCATTGCCGCCGGCGCCGACGGCCTGCGCGACGTGCTCCGGGGCCACCATGTGCACATGTTCATGCGCCGTACCGGCGAGGCCGGCGACGAACTCGTCATGCGCTACTCCAACATGTCGCCCGAGATCGAGACCCAGGCATTCGGCGGACCGGTGCCCGAGAGCAACATGGTCATGCCCCTGCGGCCGGGTACCCCGGCCTGGGATATCTATCAGACCGGCGAGATGCTGGAGGTCCGCGTGCCTGACCTGTCCCGGATGGTCACCGAGATCGAGCGCTGGGCCGGCCCAGAGCCGACGTTGGGCGGGATGGCCCTGCTGCAGACGCTGGGTGTGAAGTACCTCTGCCTCACGCCGTTGGTGCGTGGCGGGACGGAGATCGGCCACCTGACCATCTCGCGCGAGCAGGACGAGCCGCTCAGCGAGTTGGAGAAGGACCTGCTGAGGACATTCGCCGGGCACATGGCGGTGATCCTCGACAAGGCGCGCGGCGAGCAGGAGATCATCCGCCTGAATCACTTCCTGCGGGCGATCATCGACAACGCCGCCGTCTGGTTCTCGGTTACTGACGAAGCCGAGGACCTGATCACCTGGAACCGCGCCGCCGCCGAGATCAGCGGCTATCCGCGGGCGGAGATCGAGTCGTCGCAGCATCTCATGCGCCTGCTCTACCCGGATACGGAGGATCTGCGCGAGGCATATGAGTACGTCGAGGCCGCATTCCGCGACGAGCATCACGAGGACTTCGAGACCTCGATCACACGCGCCGACGGCAGCCGGCGCCGGATAGCGTGGCACCTGCAGGCCTTCATGACGGCCGACCGCGGGCAGGGCCTGGTGGTGGTGGGCCGCGACGTCACCGAGAGCCGCGAGCTGCAGGAGCAGCTCGAGCGCGTCCAGCGCATGGACGCGGTCGGCACGCTCGCGGGCGGCATCGCGCACGACTTCAACAACGTGCTCATGGCCATCATCGGCCACGCCGACCTGCTCGCCGCCGACGCCGACGAGGGCAGCCGCGCGCGCTGGCACGCCGCACAGATCTCGCGCAACTCCGAGCGAGCCGCGCGCCTCACTCGCCAGCTCCTCGCCTTCAGCCGCAAACAGCCCTCGCGACCGCAGGTGGTCGATCTCAACCGGCTCGTCCGCGAGATGGAGGAGATGTTCCGCCGCGTGATGCCCGACAGCATCGACCTGCAGTTCGACCTCAGTTCGGACCTCGGCTACACGGAGATCGATCCGTCGCAGGTCGAGCAGATCGTGATGAACCTGGCGCTCAACGCACGCGACGCGATGCCCGAAGGCGGGCAGTTGCGCGTCACGACCAGCAACTCCTCGCTGGCGCTGGACCGGCTAAGTGAGCTGTTCGACGCCGCGCCGGGCAACTACGTGACGATCCAGGTCGCCGACACCGGCGTCGGGATGGACGAGGAGACGGAAGCGCACATCTTCGAGCCGTTCTTCACCACGAAGCAGTCAAGCGGCGGGATGGGCCTCGGGCTGTCAACCGTCTACGGGCTGGTTCGGCAGAACAAGGGCGCGGTGACCGTCTACAGCGAGCCGGGCGAGGGGGCGCTCTTCCGCGTCTACCTGCCGCGCGCGGACAGCGCCCAGCCGGCCGAGCCCCGGGATGATGAGGCCGACCGTGAGGCCGTGCAGGGCGACGAGACGCTGCTGGTCGTCGAGGACGCGGACAACCTGCGCGAGCTGATCGCCACGATCCTGGGCTCATTCGGCTACACGGTGCACACCGCGGCCCTGGGGAGCGAGGCGTTGGAGTTCGAGCGTGCGCATCGGGGCGAGATCGACCTCGTGGTCACTGACGTGGTGATGCCGGAGATGTCCGGCACTGAGCTTGCGGACCGGCTGATCGAGGCGGAGCCGGAGCTGCGCGTGCTGTTCATCTCCGGGTACCCGAACGATCGGGCGATCAGCGCCGGCCAGCACGACCGGCGCTTCTCGTTCCTGCAAAAGCCCTTCTCCGCACTGGAGCTGGGGCGGCGCGTGCGTGACATGCTGGATAGCGGCGGCGAGTAGCCCCGGCTTCCCTGCCGTTCAGCCGCCCCCGTTTGCAGCGGATTGACAGGCTGGAAAGCCTGTCCTACGTGCCGTACGCTCTCGCTATCGCCCCGCGCGGGTCGAACATCTCCTCAATCGGCCCGAGCTGCTTCTCCAGCTCGCACGGCGGTTCGTAGCGGTCGAGGTCCTCACCATTGCACAAGCCCCGTGCCAGCTCCGTGTAGTAGAGGAAGTTGCGCAGCGGGATGTCCGGCGGCACGCCGTGGTCACAGTGCGGGATGAAGCCCCCGTGCTCCCACGCGCTGCGGTAGCGACTCGCGACCTCCGCCCGCAGGCGCTCGCGTGACTTCGCCAGCTCGCGCTTGTCCACGCCGCCATGAATGAAGATGTCCGGCCAGCGCCGCAGCATCTCCTCAGGGTCGTTCCCCGCGGCGATCTCAATCGGCTGGATGCCGTCCAGCGCCTGCGGATACATCGCGTCGAGGATCTGATAGTTGAAGCCGTCGCAGTCCATCACGACGGCCTCGACCCCGCGCTCCTTGAAGAACTGGTAGAGCTTGAGGTAGTGCGGCAGCAGAAACTCCTCGATCAGCGGCGGCGACATCATCGACTGGCCCTTGAAGGCCATGTCCTCGTTGAGGATCAGTTCATCGACCTTGATGTGCCGCAGCGGCCCATCGAGGATGGTCATCAATAACCAGGTCCAGTACTCGAACATCTCGTGCACCAGCTCGGGCTGGTCGTAGAACATGACGGACAGCTCGAGCATTCCCGTGAAGTCGCGGATCCCCCAGTAGATGCCGGTGATCGTGAGCCGCACCGGGATATCCGAGCTGTTGCAGACCGCGACGTTGTCCTGCCAGTGCGAGCCGCCCGCGCCATGCACGGGGGCGGAGGTGCCGAGGCGCTCGAGCGGGTCATTCTGCGCGATCGGGTGGGTGCGCTCGACGGCATGGGGGTCGAGGCGCTCCTTCACGCGCTCCCAGTCGGCGGGGTTCTGCACCGCGAAGCGCAGGTAACGGCGGGTGGCGAAGCCGTCGGTGGGCTGGTCGATCGCGTCCACGCGTGTGGCGCCGTAGCCGTCGGTCCACGTGCGCACGTTGCCCTCTTCCTCGATGACCTCCTGCTCGAACATCGGCACGGGACCGAAGAAGAACTTGCCCGGCCCGCGCATGCCGTCCTGCTGGACCAGGCTGCCCCACGAACGCTGCTGCTCTTCGCTGAGGCCCTGCCTGCGCCATGCGGCGAACGTAGACGCGCGCGGCCCGCCGTACATGTAGGGGAGCCGATCAACCTCCTCGTGGTGGATGATCCGCCGGAACCGCTCGCGCTCAGTCATGGCATGCTCTCCTGTGTCGTGAGTCGTCGCCGCTCGTCGTTCGTAGGACAGGCTTTCCAGCCTGTCAGCCGTCTGTCGTTCGCAGGACATGCCTCACCGCCGCGTGACCTTGTAGATCACCTGCTCGTACAGCCCCGACCGGCGGAAGTTGTAGCCTCGCGTGGCCACGGTCGCGACCTCCTCGAGCCTGAGCCCCGCCGCCGGGTAACTCGCCAGCACCTTGTCCGTCTCCTCACCCGGCCGCGGCATGACGTAGACATCGTCGAAGTGCTCGCGGAAGCGCTCCAGTGCCGCCGCGACCTGCTTCCCCTCGCTGATCGGCGTGGCCGCCACCTGCCCGGCTTCCAGCACAGGCCGCCCGGTCAGAAAGCGGATCGACCACGCGCGGTCGGCGATGATGAGGTCGCTTGGCTGCGTGTTCTGCTCGATCCACGCATCGAGGGCGGTGTGCGGCGGAGTGACGTTGGTTGAGGCGGCGCCGGCGAAAATCGGGCCGATCGCGAACAGTGCGGCCAGCGGCACGATCGCGCCCCAGCGCTTCCTCAGCACGCCCTCGGGAATCTCAGCGCGAGAGAGGATCGCCAGCCCCGCCAGCAGGATGCAGGTGTAAGCCGGGAAGAAGTAACGCTTCGTCGGCGGCTCATCGATCTGGAAGAACAGGTAGGTGATCAGGATCAGGCCCATCTGGCTGAGCGCGCAGAGCAGCGCGCCCCACGCCAGCCCGCCTGAGAAGGCCCACTCGCGCCGGCCCTCGGCGGTCTCGTTCCGGCGCAGCAGATGGTAGCACGCGAACGCGAAGAGCAGCGCCAGGAGTATCGCCGCGAGGTCGTAGTAGAACAGCATCCCCATCGGGTAGAGGATGTTCGCGAGCGGGCGGGCGTTCGGCGGGCGGGCCGGGCCGAAAAGCCGCCCGTTGAGCATCACGTTGCGCACCAGCCACGGGATGACCACAGCCGCCATCCCGCCCGCGGCGGCGAGGAGGCTGTTGCGCCGCACGCCGGGTTCCTCGTCCTCATTGTAGGGCGCCATGAGCGTGATCCCCGCGAGCGCCGGGGCGATCGCCAGTCCCGCGTAGCGTGTGAGCATCGCTCCACCTGCCAGCGCGCCCGCCGCAAGGCCCAGCCAGCCCGCGCGGCGCGCGGACGCGGAGGCCGTCGCCGCGGCCATGCACGCGAGCGAGCCGAGCATCAGCGGCACAAAAACGCTCTCTGACCACACGCGGAAGGGCGCACCCGCGAGGAATGACAGATGGATGAAGGCCAGCACCCCGGCGATCGCCACCGCAGGGCTCTTCTGCCACCTCGCCAGCAGCCATGCCGACACGGTGTAGCCCGCGACGGAGACCATCCACGCGGCCGCACCCGCCGACAGCCCCACGCCAATCAGCAGCGCCAGCAGCAGCGGGTAGATCGGCGGCCAGTAGAGCAGCGTATCCGGCGCGCGCTGCGAGTCGGGCGTAAGGTGCCAGGTGCCGACGATGTGATCGCTGAGGATCGTGCGCGCCACATCCACGTAGTGGATTGAGTCGGGGTTGAACTGCATCTCACGGCAGGAAATCGCGAGCAGCAGCGCGACCAGCACGACCAGCACGAGCCGCCAGCGCTTGCGCGCCCACACAACCGCGGCGTCGAGGTCGGTCGCGGTGTTCTCTTCGATCCGATCCGGCTCTTCCGCCATCGATGTACCTCAGTCTCTTCTGCCGTTCGTCGCCGCGCGCTCCATTCGCCTCGCGCGCCGCCGTTCCCTCGCCGCTTGCGCAGGTCGCGGCGCCTTCGCGAGCGAACTGTCCGCCCGGAGGTGTTCGTTCATGCACTCGAGGCGCCCGATCGTCACCGCCGCGCTTCTGATCGCCCTGCTCTCCCCCGCGCCGGCTCAGACCATCCTGCACGTCGCGCCCGGCGGCTCGGATGCGGCATCCGGCGCCGAGGACGCGCCCTTCGCCACGCTTGCCCGGGCGCGCGATGAGGTCCGCGCGATCAAGCAGCGCACCGGCCTGCCCGACGGTGGCGTGCGCGTCATCATACACGATGGGCTCCACCTGCTGGAAGAGCCGTTGACCTTCGCGCCCGAAGATTCCGGCGCGGACGGCGCGCCCATCGTCTACGCGGCCGCGCCCGGCGCAGCGCCGATCATCTCCGGCGGCCGGCCCATCACCGGCCTCACCCGTCGGCCCGACGGCTCCTTCGCAACCACCATCCCCGAGGCCGCCGATCACGCCTGGGTCTTCCGTCAGCTCTTCATCAACGGTCGGCGCTACACCCCCGCGCGCTCGCCCAACGAGGCGCAGTTCCACGGCCTCAGCGGCGTCCCCGCCGACGAGGGTGAGGGCACCGCGAAGGACCGCTTCGTCTTCAAGGCCGGCGACCTGCAGGCCTGGCCGAACATCAGTGACGTCGAGGTCTTGCTCTACTTCAGTTGGAACGCGGGCAGCTTCCCCCTCGCCGCGGTCGATGAGCAGACGCACATCGCGACCCTCGGCGGGCCGGCCGCGTGGATGCTGCCCAAGCCCGGCATGGCGACCCAGCCCTACCTCGTCTTCAACCACCCCGGCGCCTGCGACGCGCCGGGCGAGTGGCAGCTCGACCGCATCACCGGTGAGCTGCGCGTGATCCCATTCGGCGACGAGGACCTCGCCAACGCTGAGGTCTTCGCGCCCGCCATCGAGCGTCTCATCGTTGCCGCAGGCGACGCCGAGGCCGGCACGTACGTCGAGCACCTGCGCTTCGAAGGCCTGTCCTTCCAGCACGCGGCGTGGTGGCTGCCGGATGAGGGCTACTCAGTGCCGCAGGCCTCGAGCACGCTGGGCGCGGCGCTGGAGTTGCACGCGGCCCGCGACTGCGCGCTGATCGACTGCGAGATCGCGCACGTCGGGCGCTACGGCGCGTGGCTTGGCAAGGACTGCTCGGACAATCGCGTCGAGCGCGTACACTGCCACGACCTCGGCGCGGGCGGCGTGAGGATCGGCTCACCCGACCGACCGCAGGAGATCGCGCGCCTGCCGCATCACAACACGGTGGACAACTGCTTCATCCACGATGGCGGGCACATCCATCCCGGCGCCACGGGCATCTTCGTGGCGATCGCGCGCAACACCAGCATCACGCACAATGAGGTCTCCGACCTGCGCTACACCGGCATCTCCATCGGCTGGAACTGGGCGCTCGTGAGCAACGGGACGCGCGAGAACCTCGTCGAGCACAACCACGTGCATGACGTAATGCGCGTGCTCGATGACGGCGGCGGCATCTACTCACTGGGCCTCACGCCCGGCTCGGCGGTGCGCGGCAACCACGTGCACGACGTCGGCGTCGGCCGCGACGTCGGCCACGGCATCTACCTCGACGGCGGCAGCGGCGGCGTCCTGTGCGAGGACAACCTCTGCCACGACTGCGGCGCAGGCGGCATCCGCCAGCAGCACGGCTCCTCCTGCCTCACCGTGCTCAACAACATCAGTGCCTTCAACAGCTTCGGCCTCGGGATCGACTCCGAGCGCACCAACATCTTCCAGTACAACATCGTGTACCTGGACGGTGGCCAGACGCCCTTCCGCCAAATCCCCGAGTGGCAGAGCTATAACAAGATCATCGACTACAACGTGTACTGGCACACCTCCGGTGAGCCGCCCATGTTCCTCGGCTTCACCTGGGACGAGTGGCGCGAGAAGACCGGCATCGAGGACATCTGGTACACGCCGAAGATGGACGCCCACTCGCGCTTCGCCGACCCGCTCTTCGTGGACGCCGAGGCGCGCGACTTCCGCCTGCAGCCCGACTCGCCCGCGATCGCGCTGGGTTTCCGGCCCTTCGACCTCGACGCGCCGGGCCTCTACGGCGACGCTGCCTGGACGTCGCTGCCCGAGCAGTACCCGCCGCTGCCGCTGCTGGCCACCGAGCGCAGCACGGGGCTGCTGCTGGTCGAGGATGACTTCGACTCGACAGAGGTGGGCTTCAAGCCTGCATACGCCGCACTGGTCGAGGCGGAGGCGGAGGGCGCGTACATCGAGGTGAGCGACGATCGCGCGGTCTCGGGCGACCACTCGGTCAAGTTCGTCGACTCAGCCGAAGCGCCGATCTACTACCACCCGCACATGTACTACTCGCCGAAGCTCATCGGCGACATGCGCGTGCAGCTCAGCTTCGACCTCTACCGCGAGCCGGGCGCTATGCTCTGGACCGAGTGGCGCAACGAGGCCAGCTACGCGAAGGTCGGCCCGTGCATCTACATCACCGCGGAGGGCGCGCTGGAGTTCAAGGACAAGGTCGCCTCGGGCGTCACGCTGCCTGCGGAGCAGTGGCTGCACTTCGAGATCACCGACGGGCTCGGCAAGTATGCGGACGCGCAGTGGGCGATGACGATCACGAACGAGGCGGGGGACGTGCTCTTCGAGGCAAACGATCTGCCCTGCGGCGCCGAGTTCGACCGCATCAGGTGGCTCGGCTTCGTCTCCAACGGCATGCAGCCGGCGGTCATGTACATCGACAACATGCGGATGCGGCAGATCGAGGAGTAGGGGCAATGCCGTTGTTGTTCGTAGGACAGGCTTTCCAGCCTGTCAGTCCCAGGGGTCGTCCTTCAACCCATCCATGAGCGTACAGTCCCACTCCGCCCGCTCGCGAAGTAGCTCTTCCCACGCCTTCGGGTCCTTGCGGAGCCGTTCGTAGGCTTCGTTCGCCCGACGCAGCAGGGCCTCGGCTTCCTCTCGCGTCATCCTGCAGCCTCCCGGCATGGCGTGCACACGCGGGTTCACTCTACCGCAGCATGGGCGGCCTCCGCAAGAGGAACAAGCACCCCCCACCGAGAAGTCTTCTCCGCGAACGACTTCTGCCCGGGAGGCCCGCCCCCATGCGCCAATTCATGATCGTATTTGCCGTCCTTGCCGCCATCCCCTGCCTCGCACAGCCGCAACTGACCTTCGAGCCGGGCGACACCGTCGCGCTTGCCGATGATGACTACGAACTGACGCTCCAGGAGACGCAGACGCTCGATTTCACCGCTCCCGAGGGCATCGGCGACCGCCAGGTCGTGCTCGCCTTCCGCGCGCGCATCGACGCCCCCACCACCGTCGGCTCCACGAACATGATCGCCGTGGCGGTCAACGATACGCCGGTCCGGCTGCGCAACGACCGCCGCCAGATCCGCCTGCTCAACAAGCCCGACGCCTTCGCGTGGAGCAGCCCGCCTGAGCTAAACTGGTACATCCGCTCCGGCCAGTGGCGGCTGGCGTACGCGCCGGACTTCGAGATCCTCAAGGAGCGCGAGTACTACGGTGCCATCGCCTACGAGTTCGCCTTCGACGTCAGCGACCTCGTGCAGCGTGGTGAGAACACCGTCAGCTTCGTGCACACCGGCAACGAGGCGATCGCCAAGAACGCGGGCTGCGACCTCACCGTCGTCTTCCGCGACCTGCGCCTCGAGGTCCGCGAGGGCCCGGGTCTGCAGCCCGGCACGCCCGAGGCCCCGGACTACTCCGGCCCGTGGCAGCCCCGCGAGCGCCGCTCCGAACCGATCGTCATCAAGCGCGACAAGCCTGCCGCGATGGTCCTGCGCATCGGCGCGCACCGCTACGAGCTGACCAGCGAGTTCTCCGTGCCTGGCGCCGAGGGCGAGACCACCTGGCTGACCTTCCCCCGCCAGACCGGCCCGGCGACCGCGCCGCGCATCGTCGCCCCCGGCTGGACCCTTGAGCGCGCGATCACCGAGCGCCTCGAGGATGGCCGGCTGCTCGTCAGCGACACGTTCACCAGCACCGCCGACGAGCCGGTCGGCATCCGCATGCGCCATCGCCTGCGCCTGCTCGACGGCCGCACCGAGCGCGTCAGCTTCGGCGGCCTCATCGACCCGGCGGTCACGCAATCAACCCTCGCGCCCAACCCCTGGCTGCTGGTGCCGCGCGATGACTCGGGCGTCGCACTCGTCGCCGCCGACGACGTCCTGCGCAATCACGCGAACTTCACCTTCGATGACGCCAATCAGATCGCCGCAATCGAGGATGACTGGTTTGGCCTGCTGCCGGGTGCGAGCTACACGATGGATTGGGGCGTGTACGCCACCGACACCGGGAACGACTTCGATCTGATCAACATGGTGCGGGCCGACTGGATGCCCGAGCCCTTCGAGATCGAGGGCGGCATCAACTTCTTCGACCCGGACGCGGTCATTGCGTATGACGACGAGGAGCTGCGCGCGCACCTGGAGATGCTCAACATCAACGTGACGATGTCCCAGGGCGGCTGGTATGACCGCAAGCTCGTGGCAGCCGGTGTGCCGAATGTCGGTCACGGGCCGATCGTCGCCAGCGACTTCTACGCTGACTACCGCGTCCGCCTGCGCCAGGCCATCGAGAAGCTGCGGCGCCTGCGCCCCGGCATCAAGTGCCTGATCTACTACGACGCGCGCTTGATCTCCGGCGATGAGTACATCGAGCTGTACGATGACGCCCTGTTCTCCGACGCCCACGGCAACCCCCGCTCGATCAGCCGCAGCGCCACCTTCGGCATGCCAATCGCGGCGGTCTGCCCGACGCTGGACAACTCGCTCGGGCAGGACATCCTCGAGAAGATCCCGCCGATGATCCTCGACGAGATCGGCGCCGACGGGCTCTACTGGGACGAGATGCGCTTCGGCTTCCTGCTGCCCCACTACGGCAGCACCGACGGCCACACCTTCCAGATCGACCCGGTGAGCGGCGAGATCGTCGCGGAGTGCGGCGTGCCGGAGCTGGTGACCCTGGACTTCAAGCTTGCGCTGCTCGATGCCTTCGAGGAGCGCGGGGCACTGGTCGTGGGCAATTCTCCGCCGGGGACGCGCACGGCGGCCGGGCGCACGGTGGTGCGCTTCTGCGAGAACATGGTCCCGCACCGTCCGAGCACGATCCTGCGCACCACGCTCCACACGCCGATCAGCTACGCGGGCTCCTCCGTCTACCATGAGCCGGGCGTGACCGAGGAGGACTTCCTCGCGGACATCAGGCGCAAGGTCGAGGACGCGAACCTCTACCTGTTCTCAGCGCCGATGTTCTACAAGCTCTTCACGGAGGAGAACCTGGCGACCTTCGAGTATCCGATCACGCTGACCGAGCTTGATTACGGCGTCATCATCGGCGAGGAGCGCATCATCACGCTGCGCGAGGGGACCTTCGGCTGGCCGGGCGAGGCGTGGTCGGGCGAGCTGATCGTCTTCGATGCGGAGCAGCGCATCACGAAGCGCGAGCCCATCTCCGCGGACGCGACGGGCCTGGTCGAGATCGAGCTCCCCGACGGCGGCGCGGCGGCGATCGTCAGGGAGTGACGAGGTCGTTGCCGTAGTCGTTGTAGTAATCGTTGTAGGACAGGCTTTCCAGCCTGTCAGCCGTACGTCGTTCGCGCAAGGACGAACCGACAGGCTGGAAAGCCTGTCCTACTCACGACGCCTACTCACCACTCATACACATGCACGCCGCGCGCGTCGAACGCGTCGGTGATCGTCCCACCGTCCACCGCCACCTCGCGCCCTTCCCACAGCACTCGCGCGCGCCCGTCCGCGGGCGGTGTCGCAGGCTCCCAGCTCGCGTCCACCGCCACGTCGTCGCGGTTGACCGCGATCGTCACCACGCGGTCGGCGAGGTGCTTCTCCCACACGTGCACCTCGACGCCCGGCGCGCGCGCGCTCGCGGGCGTCAGCACGCGCGTCACGATCTCCCCGTCGGCGGTGAGCGCCGGCTCAATCTCGCGAATCCGCGCCACGGTCTCCTGCAGCGACGCCCACGCCTCCGGCGCGTTCGCGACGGTGAAGTACCCGTTGCTGCCGCCGCCGTAGCCCCACCACCACCACAGCAGCCCGTTGGCGTCGTGCGTCAGCGCCATGAACGCGTTCGCGCGCATCAACGCCCCGTCCGGCTGGAAGGCCGCCGGATCGGGCGTGCCCCCGGCCTTGAGCAGCGCCGATTGCGAGCGGTCGTAGCAGTGCAGAATCGCCGCCAGCGGCGTGCCGGGCCGCAGCATCTCCCGATGCCGGTCGATGCGCGCCGCGACGTGGTCGGTCCCGCGGTAGACCTGCGTCCAGTGCACGTCCAGCGCGTCGCGGTAGCGCGCGACCGGCGCGTCGCCCGCGCAGGTCACCACCACCGGGTGGAACGGGTCCAGCGCGCGGATCAGCCGGTAGTAACGCTCCAGCCACTCCGGCGAGACGTACTGGTGTTCGAGGTCCGGCTCGTCGAAGAGATACCACGCCAGCAGCGCCGGATGCCGCATCAGCGCCGCCACGCGCTCGGCAACGAAACGCTCATCGTGCGCGATCAGCCGACGCCGATCGAGGCCCATGAACACGCGCAGGCCGTTGCGCTGCGCCTCGTCGAGGTAGGCCAGCGCCTCCTCCGTGGTGCCCGTGCCGTCCCAGCGGTAGGAATGCACGTAGTCGAAGCCCGCGGCCGCTATCGTCGGCATGTGCTGCTCGGCAACGCCATACATGCCCAGCAGGAAATGCGTCTCCCCGCCGATGCGCACGCCGCCGAACTCCTCCCAGGTAATGCGCTCTTCCGGCCGCCCGGCGCGGGAGCGCGCGGTGAAGAAGACCGTCCCCTCGGCGGCGTTCCCCGCGGTATCCTCCACGCGCACCTCTGCCACGTGCAGCCCCGCCGTCCACGGCGCATCCGGCTCGTACGTAACCCGCGTTGATGCTGCGAGGACCCGGTCGGATACGTCCCGCCCATCCACGGTCATCCACACGCGCCCGATGCTCCCGTTGTCCGAGTAGCCGACGCGCATCGGCGCGGCCGGCGTCGCCAGCCAGTCGTGTGAGCGCTCGATCGCCGGCTCCGTCGTGTCCTCGCCGAGGCTCGCTGTCTGCCGGAAGCGCCATGCCGCGGAGGTCGCGTCATACTCCGGCACGCGCACGCGCCAGTACCACTCGCCCGGCTCCAGCGGCTCGGTGATCCGGGCCGACGAGCGCGCGCCCTCGACCACGCGCGTCGTGTCATCCGCGAACTCCACGTCGCGCGACAGCTCAACCGTCGCGGCAGCATCGCGGTCGAAGTACCAGCGCAGCTCCGGCGTGTTGTCATGCACCGCCGCTCCGTCCATCGGCTCCAGCAGCACTGCGCGATGCGTGACCTCCTCGACGCGCACGTCGTCGAACCACGCGCTGCCAACGCCGCGCAGCGCCAGGAAGATGATCGCCCGCCCCGCGCCCTGGGGCGCCTTCGCAGCGTCGGTCCGCACCCGCCGCCAGTCGAAGCTGCCGAAGTTCGACGCGCCGTAGCTACCGGGCGCGAGCCACGCGCCGTTCGCGTCGGCGAACTCCACGATGATCGTCGCGCCGACCGAGCTCATTCCGCCCTGCTCCAGCGCCGCGATCTCCTCGCCGCGGATCCACGCCTCCGCGCGGTAGCGCCGCCCCGCCGTCACCGGCACGGTGCGCGTGATGTACACGTTCCCGCGCTCCCCGACCGGCCCGTCGATCGTGAGCCGCGCCGAACGCTCGCCGCTATGCGCGACCTCTTCGTCGAGGCTCGCAAGCGGACCGCGCGTCCATCCGTCAAAGGGAGGATCTGACTCAAAGCCGGGGTTCGTCAGGGGGACTTCCGCGATGTCCATCGGGACCTGGTCGATCAGCCGCCGGCGCGCGGCCAGGTCCTCCACCGGCGTCACCTCGACCTCGATCCAGCGCTCGGCCGTGAGGGCCTCGTCGCCATCGTGGCCGATGACCGCCACCAGGAACAGGCCGCTGCCGCGGTCGCGCCGGTCCTGGAGCTGAAAGCCGAGGCTCACGCGCACCGTCACGGTCTGCTCGGCGGCCTCGAAGCGCAGCTCCTTCATGCTGGAGAGCGTCTCGAACTGCGCGTCGCTGCTGAGCGATCCCGGCCGGCCATCGACCCACATCAGGCAGCGTTCGCCGCCGATGAGCGTGTCAGGATCGAGCTGCACGGAGAACTCCGTCGGCCCGGCCGCCAGGACGGTCGTGTCCAGCTCGTAGCGGGCGAGCTGCTCCCTCAGACGCAGCGTGACGGTCGCGTCCTGGTTCGCGGGCTCGGCGAAGCGCCAGGTGCTCGCGTCCTCGCCGATGGTCCGCTCGGCCTCAGTGGTCGGGAAGCGCGCGCCCTTCCACGCGGGAAGGTAGCCGCGCACCATGCCGTGCGCCATGACCGTCGTGCCCTGCCAGGTCAGATCGCGCAGGCCGTCATCGCCGGCCGTGGCTTCCCACGGTCCGACGTCGAGCGTCGTTTCATCGGCGAATGCCCATCCGCATACACACACCAACCCCACGAGCACCGCCGACGCCACCGCCGCGCTCGCGCGCCATCGCCGCCAGTCGCGCATGGTCTCGCTCTCCGATTCGCGGCGTCGCCGAGTCGTTGTTGTCCCGTCGTTGTGGCGCAGGCTTTCCAGCCTGCGGTCGTTGTCGTTCGGCGTTTGTAGGACAGGCTTTCCAGCCTGTCATTCGTTGACTCGGGCATTCTGATCCCAACAGCAGACAGGCTGGAAAGCCTGTCCTACCAACGACCTCAGGCCCGCGCCCCTAGCCCGGCGTCTCATCCTCGAGGTCGCCCAGCTCCGCCTCGACCTCTTCCTCCGCGGATCCGCACGGCTCCTTGCACGGCATCACGCGGTCGAGCGCCTCCTTCGCCTTCTCGAACACCGAGCAGGCGCGGTCGAGCGGGCCTGCGACTGTCAGCAGTCGCTCGCCCTCGTCGTCGACCACCAGGAAGACCGGCGTCATCTGGATCCCCCCGCCGCCGCCGCCACCCGAGCCGCTCTCGCGCTCGCCCGGCTCAGCGTCCTCGGCCGGCGTACTGCCTCCCCCGCCGCCCGCGCCGAAGCCCATGCGCGTGACGACCGCTGGGATCACGATCTTCCCGCCGACCTCGACCGGCTGGCCGATCACCTGCACCGACTCACCCAATGCGGCCAGACCACTCACGACGTCCTTCATGAACCCCCCGATGTCGAAGTCCGCCATCACTGCTCATCCTCCTCGCGCGACGCGCCCTGCTCCACTATCTGCTCGATGATGCGCTGATCCTCGTCCACGACCTCCACCACCGGCTCGTCGCGCTTCTTCTTCATGCGCTTCGCCAGCTCCAGCAGCCGCCCGTCTATCGCCATCTGCGTCCCCGCAAGCGCCGCACGCAGCAGGCCGATCCGGTAGATCGCGCGCACGCGCCTCTCCGCGGGCCCGCTGCTCACCGTAAGGTCCAGCGGACCGACCTCGCGGCAGCCGATCACCTGCTCCAGCGCCGAATCCGCCATCGCCTGCTGCACCGGGTCCTGCACCGACACGCGGATCTCCTCCGCCCCCCAGACCAGCTCGCAGCTTGCGCCCAGCGCACTTCCCACCGCCCGGCAAAGCCCCTCGATCGTCTCCGAGTCGACCCGTCGCCAGAGCTTCGCCAGCTTTGGCCGCTTCTCGATCGCCTCGGGAGTGGGTGCTTCCGCCACAGCCTCCTCGGGCTCGGGTGGCGGCGCCTCGGGCTCAGGCGCGGCCTTCTTCGCGGGCTTTCTGGGGATGCGCCGGCGGATCGGGATGCCCAGCACGCGCACGACCACCTGCGTCGTGCTCTCCCCGACCGCAAACGATGCTCGCCCCCACCAACCGACCTTCGCCGCGCCCCTGGGGCCGACACTGTCGAAGACGAGCTTCAGCTCACCCATCCACGGCAGTGCGATCAAGAGCAGCATCAGGCCCGCAAACAGCAGGCCCCACTGCCACCCGCCGACCCAGAAGAATCCGAGAAGGAACGCCCCCGTGAGGAGCGCTTCGATGATTACAACGCCGATCGTGACCGCACCCACCATGCGCATCGGTGTATGACCTCCCGCGACGGCTCGTCACTGGGCCTCTCCTTCTTCCCTGCGGCCCGGTATCCCTACCTCGCGAAAGAAATCGCCCGCGCGGAAGGACTCAGAGACCGCCACAAGGAAAATACCGAACGTTGGGGGACGCAGGAGGATTCTGCGGAATCCTGCGGAATCGTTCTTCTATCATCACAGGCAGCATCAGAACCAGCGAACGGAGCCTTGCGCTACAGCACTTACATGAACCAGCCTGCACTCTCTTCATCTATCCCCATCACGGGCCGGCGCTCCGCTGCCGGATCATCCACGACGGCTTCCCCTCAAGGAGCGTACCATCATGGCTGTTGAGACCGAGATACTCACTCTCGACGAGGCTGCGGAGTACCTCCGGGTCCATCCGCGCACCCTTCGAGTCAAGGCCCGCGAGGGACAGATCCCGGGTGCGAAGGTCGGCCGCGTCTGGCGCTTCCACCGTCAGCAACTCGAGAGCTGGCTGCTGCAGGGAGGCGTACTCGGCCCGCCGGAGGAGCCGGATTGACCCGCGCGCTGAAGCCGACTGATGACGCGCCGACGTACCTGACGCATCCCCGCACCCAGTGCGGACTGGAGCGCATCTGATGAAAGCTTAGCACCACGCGCATCCTTCATAAGCGCCCGCACGATCCGTCGCTCGTGCGGCGCGCCGGGAAGCAGGACCGCCAGCACATGCCTGATCCGCGCCATCACAATGAGAGCCAACCAGATCGGGAGCCCCTCGTTCAATACGAGGACCTCGAACAGGCCACCGGCTTTACTCAAGTAAGCAACGCCGTGCTGCGCTGCTACCCCGAGCTGTCCGACGGCGAGAAGATGACGTACGCCGTGCTCAAGAGCTTCGCCTACGTCGGGCCCGAGACGTTCGTCGGCGAGGAGACACTGGCCCGCGCCCGCAGCGTGACCGTCTCCACCATCTCCCGGCACCTCAGCCGACTCGTCGAAGTCGGGCTCGTCAAGGTCCGCCGTCGTGGCCAGGGCAAGACCAACATCTGGATCATCACGCGCATTCCACGCGGTAAGCTCGAGGAGTACATCGAGCAGTGGCGCCCCAACCTCACTGTCCACAAGCGCAAGAGGCGCCGTGCGTCAGGGGCTCCCAAAGACCCTCCGCAGAATCCGCAAACGCAGACTTCGCAGAATCCGCAAGTCAAAGAAGTGCAGGATCCGCAAGCCAAGAGCCCGCAGAATCCGCAAGCAGAAGAAGAACAGTCCGAAGAAGACGAAGAGGAGCCTCAGGGGCGGGGGAACCGCCCAGGGAACGGATCGCTTTCGATGGGTCATAATACCTCGACTACGACCCCGTCAGCGAGCGCAAACGAGGCGAACTCACTAGACGGCGCGGATGTGGAAAACTCCGAGGGCTATCAACAGGAGTTTTCCACAGACGTGGAAACCGTGGAAAACCTCGCCGGGCTGGTCGCGGAGCAGTTCGGCGTACCCGATCAGGAGCGCAACATCGCGGGCTACCTGCGACAGTATGACGCGCACGTGGTGCAGGCGGCCCTCGACACGGTCACCGCGCGCCTGGAGCGCGGCGACCCGATCCGCAAGCCCGTCGCCTACTTCTACACGGTTGTACGGGTCGCACAGGCCGAGCACGACGCCGGCCAGGCGGATCGCCAGCGCGATGACAGCGAGCGGCGCGTGATCGCCCGCAACTGGGCCCGCAGCCTCATGCGCGAATGGCCGCTCGATCAGGTGCAGGCGATCCTCGCGGACACCTATCACGATGAGCAGTTCGTGGACGAGATCATACGGGAAATCACGGACGGCGCCCGCTGAGGCCGCGCCGAGGGGATGTGTGAGGGATGACGCTCGGACAGCAGATAGCCAAGGCCCGGCGGCGAGCCGGCCTGACCGACGACGAGCAGTTCGCGGCACAGATGGGCATCACGGTGGCGACGCTGCACGCGTGGGAGGCGGAGATCGAGGTGCCCTCCGATGAGCACCTCCAGCGCCTCGCCACGGCGACCGGCCTCGACGCCACCGCTCTCACCCACCTTGCGCGCGCGGCGGTGCCCAGCGGCATCTGCAGCCCCGTGGACCTCGTCCCCAGCTCCGCACAAGCCGACGTGCTCGAACAGGTCGGCCTGCCCGGGGAGCTCTGGCGCGACGCCGACCGCTGGGTCGCATTCCTCCGCCTGACCCGCTCGGCCAGCTCGCTCTCCGCCCAGGAGATCTCGCTTCTTGCCGATCGCGCCGAAGCGTGTCTACTCGACAATGACTGAGTATAGGGTTGCAGCCTATAGCTATACTATGCTGCCGCCATGGACCCTGAAGTTCGCGCTAAACAGTCAACTTAGCTTGATAAACCTGTACAAAGCTATACTGTGTCACCCACTGGTCCTGCGAAGGAGCGCCCTCCCCTATGCCCCACTCGATGACGTGCGTCGCGCCGACCGTCGCCGCCGCACTTGAGCTTCGACCGCTGCGCGACGCCACCGGCGAGCCGATCGCGCAGATCCTCGCCGACCTGCAGGGCGCCGAACGCATCGCGATCCTCGCGCCTGACGCCCTCGGCCAGCACCAGCTGGAGCGCTTCGCGAACGAGATGCCTTTCCTGTGGTCGCTGTGCGGCGAGCGCCACATGATCCTGCAGTCGGTGATGCCCTCGATCACGCCGGTCAATTTCGCGGCGATGGTCAGCGGCTGTGACCTGGCCGTCCACGGCGTCGCGTCCAAGGGCCTCGACTTCCAGTGTGAGACGCTCTTCGACATCCTCGGCGAGGCCGGGGAGCAGGGCGCCGGCTGCGGTCGCCCCGGCTACACCGGCTCCGAGCTGCTGGGACGCGTCGCACAGATCGACGGCACGGCCGCGCTGTCTGACGACGCGGCGATCGAGGAGATCGTCCTGCGCATCGCCGCGGAGAGTCAGCCGCGCTTCATCATCGCGCAGATCGGCGGCACCGACGATCACTTCCACCGCTTCGGCCCCACCTCGGCGCGGATGCTCCCCAAGCTCTGCGAGACGGACTGCCGCCTGGAGCGCATGGTAGCCGAGCTCACGGCCCTGGGCTACTCGCTGATGATCCTGTCCGATCACGGCCAGCATGACACCGGCAATCCGGACAAGGGCGGCACACACGGCACCGAGATGGACGAGGACTGCCTCGTCCCCTGCACCTGGCTGCGGGCCTGAGGCGGTAGATCAGGAGGAGATGGACGATGTGCCGGATCGGTCGTAGCGCGCTTCTACTGACACTGCTGGGGCTGGCCCTGCTGGTCGGCTGTGGAGGCTCATCAGGGCTCAGCAACCAGCCCGCAACGGTCACGAACGTCACCACCGCACAACTCCAGACCCTCATGGCGGGCGCTCAGCCGCTCGTCGTGCTCGACGTGCGCAGCACCGCCGAATATGCCGCGGGGCACATCCCTGGCTCGATCAACATCCCCGTAAACGAGCTGCCCGCGCGCCTCGGAGAGCTGAACGCGAACACACCCACCGCCTGCGTCTGCGTCAGTGGTGTGCGCAGCGCCGTGGCCGCCCAGATCCTCGACAACGCGGGCTTCGAGACCGTCTATGACCTGCAGGGCGGGCTTGCGACGTGGGACGGCCCCCTGGAGCCGCGAGCGTGAAGTAGAAGTATGCCCAGAATAGCTCTACAGACGCAGTATAACTCTGCGTCGAAAACCTCGAAAAACCTATACATTAAGCCGCGGCGTGATTCGGCGCAGGATCTCCCCCACCTCACCGTAGAACACCCCGTGTGTGCGCAGCGTCCGCAGGTCCGCCGTGCTCGCGGGGCTGATCAGCCCCATGAGCAGATGCGCCGTCGAGATCACTGCGGCCTGTTCGGAGGTCGCGCGCAGGCGTGCGGCGTCCTTGCGCGCCTCCACCCAGGCCATCTGCATGCAGCGCTGCGCCGTGGTGGTGAAGTCCAGCTTGTCGGGGGCGACGCCGCCGTTGGAGTGGCGCACGGCGGCGTCGGTGAGGTCCGCGTGCAGGTCGCGCGGGTCGATGCCCATCTCCTCGAGGACCTGCCACGCGAGGCAGCCCTGCTGTGCCAGGATGCCCAGCGCGATGTGCTCGGGCGCCACCGCGTTGCAGCCCTGCTCACGCGCGAGGCTCCGCGCGGTGGTGACGGCCTGGCGCGCGTCGTCTGAGAGCTGCTGCCACAGCTCCATCGCCCTCGCGCCTCCTGAGCCCGCCGTAAGTGCGTTCCGCGCGCCTGGCTACCCCGCCTGCTCGGCGTCGGCGTCGGATTTGCCTCGCCCAAGGCGGAGCAGTCGCATCACGCCCGTGCCGACCCCAAGCCCTACCGCGACCAGAAAGAGGCAGAAGACCAGCAGCGGCACAAGTTCCGATCCGCCGCCGAGTTTCGTGAGCGTCTGGAAGATATTCCCGAGCAGTTCCATGATCCGGTGCACCTCAGTGTATGAATGATGGCGCCCGAGCGCGTGTGCGCGGGCACTGTATCCTCTCCGGTGTTAGCAAACACCACCGGGCGCGCGACGGTTCCTCGCGGGGCGGGCAGGCTCTCCCCTACTCCTGCACCCGCACCCGCACCGCCTCGCCGTGCATCGGCAGGCCCTCGGCCTTCGACAGCGCCATGACCGCCGGCGCGAGGTGCGCCAGGCCCTGCTTCGACAGAAGCTGGAAGGTCGGCTTCTTCAGGAAGTTGTCGATCGACAGCCCCGAGAACATCTTCGCGGTCAGCCCGGTCGGCAGCACGTGATTCGTCCCGGTCGCGTAGTCGCCCGCCGGCACCGGCGCGTAGTGCCCGAGGAAGATCGAGCCCGCGTGCTTGATCCGCGGCAGTAGCAGCATCGGCTCGTCCACCGCGACCTCCAGGTGCTCGGCCGCGTAGGCGTTCGTGAACTCCATCGCCTCGTCCATGTCGGCGGTCACGAGGATCGCCGAGTTGTTCTCCAGCGCGGGCCGCAGGATCTCCTGCCGGTCGGCGGCGTCGAAGGCCCGCTGGATCGCGTCCGCGGTCGCGGCCGCCAGCTCCGCCGAGGGCGTCACCAGCACCGCCGCCGCGTCCTGATCGTGCTCGGCCTGCGAGAGGAAGTCGATCGCCAGCCAGTTCGGGTTTGCGGACTCATCCGCGAGGATCAGGATCTCGCTCGGGCCCGCGGGCGCGTCGATCGCCACCGTCCCGAAGACCGCCATCTTCGCGGCGGTCACGTACTTGTTGCCGGGCCCCACGATCGTGTTGACCTGCGGCACGCTGTCGGTCCCGTAGGCCATCGAGGCGATCCCCCACGGGCCGCCGATCTTGTAGATGGCGTCGCAGCCCGCGAGGTCCGCGGCCACCAGCGACGTCGGGTTCGCGGTCATGCCCTCATTCGGCGGCGTGCACGCGACGATCTGCTCGACCCCCGCGACCTTCGCGGGCAGGATCGTCATCAGCACGCTCGACGGGTAGCTCGCCTGGCGGCCGGGGATGTAGCAGCCCGCGCTGTCCACCGGCCGCGTCACGCGCCCGGCGAGGATCCCCGGCGCGATCTCCATCGACCACATATCGCGCTCGAACTCCGCCGCGTGGAAGCGCTCGATGTTGCCCGCGACGAACTTCAGATGCTCGACGACCTCCGCGGGGACCTGCTCGTAGGCGGCCTGCGTCTCGGCCTCGGTGACTTTGAGGTCGGCGGCGGTGATGCCGGCCTTGTATTTCGCGTAGTGCTCGAGGGTGACGGCGTCGCCGCGGTTGCGGATGTCCTCGCAGATCGCGCGCATGTCCTCGTAGATATCGCCAAGCTCGTCCATCGAGCGCTGCATGATCGCGTCATGGCGCTCGGCGCTGAGTTCGCTGAGTTTCTCGACGGTGATGATGCCCATGGGTGCCTCCCGGTATGAATGCGAACGCCCGGGTGTCCGGCCGCTCGCGCGAAGTCGGTTCGACGCTGGGAGGCAGTTCGCCGGGAGGGCGCGCGGAACCTGCCGTGTGCCGTCCCGCCCCTCTCCCCTACTCCCCATCCCCCGCCGCCGCTTCGCCTTCCCCGAGCCCCCGCCGCGCCTCCTCTATCTCCGTGAGCAACCCCATCGCATCCTCATGATCGTGCGGGAACGCCTCCGCCGTGAACACGCGCAGCGCATTGCGCACATGCTCCTCCGCGGCGGCGAGGTTCGCGTCCGCGTCCTCCAGCGCCGCCAGATCCCGACGCGCCAGCGCCATGTTGCCCTGCGTCATGGCCCAGTCCTGCGGGAAGTGCTCCTCGGTGTAGACGCGCAGCGCCTTCTCGTAGCATTCGATGGCGCGGCGCAGGTTCTCGGCGCGGTCGCCGTCCGCTGCGCCAGCAGCGGCCGGTAGGTCGGCCCGCGCGTTGCCGAGGTTGTTCTGGGTCATGGCCCAGTCCTGCGGGAAGTCCTGCTCGGTGTAGACGCGCAGGGCCTTCTCGTAGCAGTCAATGGCGTTGCGCTGGTTCTGGGCGGCATCGCCTCCGGGCATCTCATTCCACGCGATGCCGAGGTTGTTCTGGGTCGCCGCCCAGTCCTGCGGCAAGTGCTCCTTGGTGCGCACGCGCAGCGCCTGCTCGTAGCAGTCGATGGCACGGCCCAGGTTCTCGGCGCGGTCGCCGGTTGGGAGGTCCTGCCACGCGAGGCCGAGGTTGTTCTGGGTCATGGCCCAGTCCTGCGGGGAGCGCTCCTCGGTGTAGACGCGCAGGGCCTTCTTGTAGCACTTAATGGCGCGGCGCAGGTTTTTCGCGTGGTCGCCGGTGGGCATTTCGCGCCACGCTTCACCGAGGTTGTTCTGGGTCGCGGCCCGCTCCTGCGGGAAGTCCTCCTGGGTGAAGACGCGCAGCGTGGCTTCGTAGCACTCGATGGCGCGGCGCAGGTTCTCGGCGCGGTCGCCGGTGGGAAGTTCCCAGTAACGAATGCCCAATGTGCCGATGGTCGCCGCCCACGGCTCGCCTGCATCTTCGGATGGGCCAGGCAGCGCAACGAACTCGCGCGACAGCGTGGCGCAGGCCGAGCAGCGATTGCGCAGCGACAGCGCCGTGCGCCCCTCGGCTAGTTTGATGAGCATCGGCAGCGGCTGCGGATCGTGACTCCATAGCGTCTGATCGAGGCCAGCGAGAGCGGTCCGCAGATCCGCTGGGTACTCGCGCTCCGCACCCAGCGCGAACAGTGCCCGCCCCGCCTCCGCTGCCTCCTCCAGCAGCCGCGGGCGGTCGGCATCATCGAGCCGTGAGCCGTGCGGACGGAACTCCCCCGCCTCCTCCGGGAAGGGCCCCCGCGCGAGCGCGTCCAGCGCCCGGTCGAGCGTCCGCTTCCCGAGCCACCGGTAGAGATGGCGCTCCAGCCGCCCCGTGCGGGTGCGCTCCTGATGCAGCGCGTGGAGGTACACCCGCCGCAGCGGCACCCCACACGCCGACAGGATGCTCGCCAGTTCGACGGCTTGCTGCTGCGCCTCGGGCAGTGCCTTCAGGACGCGCTGCCGCCAATTGTCACCGCAGTAATCCTCAAGTTGCGTGGCGTCCTGCTCGCTGACAGCTCTGTCGTCAGGTCCCTTCTTCGTGTCTATATCGCGGAAGAAGTCAGCTGGTGCCTGGAAGCTGCCGTCGCCGGCTTCGGCGAGGTTAGCAAGCACACCGTCGGAGACTTCGAAGTTACGGGCATTGGCGACGGCGCAGAGGTAGTCGCGCTCCAGCGGAGTACCGTCAGTCAGCGGCAGATGCACGTGCGGTCGGAGACGCTGCAGGGCAGCGGTCATGTGCTTGTCCGCTGCCATCCGGTCCCACCACTCCTCGCGTACCGTCGCAATGGCAACGCAGTTGTTGGCGGTGTGCTTTTCGAAGTAGGCGATGAGCTGCTCGACACGCTCACCGGTTGAGGAACCCGGAATGGCTTCATCCCCCCGCGCATCCCAGTACTTCTGGAGATCGTCGAAGATGACGATGGCGGCGTGCATCTCGAAGGGTGGGAGGCCCAGTGGCACCTCAAGGGATGGGTTGCGGATCACGAAGCAATGGACCGGCCCAGTGAAGCTGGTCGCCCGGGCCCGAGCATATTCGTAGGCTTCACGTGTCTTGCCTGAGCCCTGCGGACCACACAGCAAGAGGCCATCGAGGGCTGCGGCGGTCACAGCCTCAACTTCAGAGCGTGGCAGGTGCTGCTTGATCCCGGCTGCCAGAGCGGGAAGATGGCTCCAGAGCTCGTCTGGCGTTAGCGGTTTGTAGGGGAAATCATCGGAGGGTTGTGGGGGTGCACGAAACAACCGCACGAGCCCCGCCATGGCGACGACAGCGAGAACACACGTGGCAATAACGACAGGCAATAGCGGCCAAGACGGCCTGAAACGAAAGACGATTGCAGCCAGGCCCCCCGCGATGCTGGCAGTGCCGATCAGGAGACCAGCGAAGGTCCCGATGCGCCCAAGCGTATCGTGCAGCGTGTTCTGACGGAACCAACTCATCCGCCCATCCCCCATCATCGCATCATCGCATCATCGCGGCAGGCGTGCGCCTATTCCGCGGCGAATGGGAAGAGACCTGCACAATGGCCCCGCTGCGAGGGCGCGGGGGCGGGAACGGCCGACGCATCTATACGACAGATGCGTCGCTCCGAACGACATGGCACACGGCGGCAAATTCCCCGGAACCGGCACTTCTTCCCATGTGTCTTTGTCTAAGTACCAACCACATGGCCCCATCATCGCGTCAGTCGTGAGGAGTTCCTATGTTCTGGACCGTGCGTCGTATCCTGTTGCCAATCGCACTGCTCGCACTCATCGCCGGAGCGGCTCATGCCGCGGGCGATCTAACCATGCGGTTCATCGATGACATCGCCGATGGCGATTACGATGTCTCCTGCACCATCGTCCTCGAGGGAAAGGGCGAGCTGCGCGTCGGTTTCGACGCCACCGAATCGGGCGACGTCTCGTGGTTCAGCGTCGCCAATGGCCAGGCGTCCCTGCACCGCCTCAGCGCCGGCGTCGAGACGCGTGTCGGCAAGAACGTGCGCGTGAATACCAAAGGTCCCGCGCTGTTCACCCTCCAGCGCCGCGCCGACCGCGTGTGCGCGATCATCGGCGATCAGGTCACCCTCGACGTGCCCTGGGACGGGCCCGCAGGCGGTCAGGTGGGCGTGAGCAGTGACGGCCGCTACATCGCCGGCAAGCCCAGCATACAGCCGGTCGATCCGCCCTTCGTCACCGATGACTTCACCCGCGAAGCCGCGGCGATGGGCGACTGGAGGACCTCCGGTGGCAGCTTCGAGAACACGATGATCGCCGCCCCCGGCGCCCAGGCGACCATGAGCGCGAACCCGTTCTCGCTGCACGTCGAGGCGGAGGACGGGGCGTTCGCGAGCACCGGCTACTGGTTCTGGGACAGCTACCGCGTCGGCCTGAGCGTGCGGCCGGCTAAGGCGCCGACGGTGGAGCTGCGCGCGTGGGTGCAGAATGACGCGAACTACCTCGCGCTGCGCTGGCAGAAGGGCCATGAGAAGCTCGCGGGCGCCCGGAAGATCGTGCTGGTGCGCGACGGCGTCGAGCGCGTGCTCGCCAAGGCCCCCGGCGGCTTCGAGCCGGGCGAGTGGTATCGGCTGGAGCTGCAGGTCACGCCCGGGCGCGTCGTTGGGCTGATCGATCGCGAACCGATGCTTACCGCGAAGACGGACGCCTTCGGCCAGGGGGCCGTGGGGCTGGCGCTGACTTCCGGCGACGCCTACTTCGACGATCTGCTGGTTGCGCCGCCGGACTACCGCGAGGGCCCGCCGCGGATCAATCCCGTTTTCCTGGCCGACCCGGTCATGATCGCCGAGGAGGTCTTCGTCCCGAGCGGCTTCTGGCGCACGGGCGATGCGGCCGGACAGTACTGGCACTGGGGCGAGTTCTTCGCCGACGCGCGCGCGATCATCCCCATCGAGCAGCTCGCGGGCGATGGTCTTGGCGTGCTGCTGCGCTCCGACGGCCAGGCCGCCGACGGCTACCGCGTCGATCTCGCCGCGGCCGACGGGCAGCTCGCCGTCGGCCTCGCGCGCAACGGCGCGGCGGTCGCGTCCGAGAGCGTCGCGATGCCGAGCGAACAGCCGGTGACGGTCGAGGTCGCGGGCGGGAGCATCGAGGTCTCGCAGGACGGGCGGCCGCTCTGGGGGCACACCGATCCGGAGCCGCTCACCGGGCACATGGTCGCGCTGCTCGACGCGCCCGCGGACGTCGTCAACACCGTGAGTGTGCTGTCGGATCACTTCCAGGACTACGTGTTCGAGAAGAGCCCGACGGACTGGTTCGCGGGCAAGGGCGAGTGGACCGTCACCTCGCGCTGGCCCTGCAGTCCCGACTGGACGTTCTACGGAGGCGCCGGCGATGAGAACCCGCTGACGTGGACCAAGCACAGCTACCGTGGCGACATGGTGCTGGAGTGGTTCGGCGCGATCGAGAGCGACAATATCGACCGCATCCGCTACCTGCGCCCGAGCGACATCAACGCGACGATCTGCGGCGATGGCCAGAGCCTGAGCAGCGGCTACAGCTTCATCTTCGCCGGCTGGCACAACACGAAGGCCGCGATCCTGCGCAACGGTGAGGTCGTGGCGGAGACCGCGGATGTGATTCTCTCCGACCCCAACGCGCGGGATCTCAGCTCCCATCGCGGCTGGTTGCGCATGCGCATCGAGAAGTTCGGCAATCACATCGGTTGGTACTACGAGAAGAAGCTCCTGCTGGAGTACACCGACCCCAATCCGCTGCCTGAGGGCCGGATCGGGCTGTGGTCATTCCATAACGAGCCGATCGCGGGCCGCGTGCGCATCTGGTACTCCGACGAGCGCCCGCCGAGCGTCGTGCGCAAGCCCGATGTGCGCTGGACACAGCTCGCGCCGACCGAGCGCCCGGCGGACGCGCCCGAGATCCTCGACGACTTCGAGCAGGGCATCGGCGAGTGGCAGCCACGCGATGCCACGACGCCGGTGCTGCTGGAGCGCGACACGAAGGTCGCGGCGAGCGGCGGCGCGAGCCTGCGCATCACCAACCAGGAGGACGGTGGGCCGTTCACGGTCGAAGCCGTCACGACGCCCTTCAGCATCGAGAACTGGCCGGAGCTGAGCTTCGACTACCGCCTCTCCCCCGGCACGCGTGTGAGCCTCTACCTGCTGATCGACCGCAAGTGGCACGCGGTCGCACTGACGGGTGAGCAGACCGCGTGGGACAAAGTGCCGGTCATCGGCGAGATCGCGGACGCGAGTGCCGACGGGCAGTGGCATCACGCGCAGATCGACCTGCTCGCCGGCCTACACGCGGTCAACCCGAGCCTGAGCAACGCGACGGTCTCGCAGATCGTGTTCTCGCCGCCATGGGAGTCATACGCGCTGTGCGGGATCGGCGGCAACGCCTTCGGCACGAGCTACTGGATCGACAACTTCCGCATCGGCCCGGCCGAGTAGTTCGTAGGACACGCTTTCCAGCCTGTCAAGCCCGTTCGTCCTGTGCGCGTACTGTTCGCACAGACCCGAAAATGCAGCGGGCCCGCCATCGATGGCGGGCCCGCTGCGGTTCTGCAGCTTCGGCTTGCGGTCGATCGGCTACTGCGGTGCGGGCGGCTGGGGCATGGGCAGCTCGGTCTGGGCGAGCAGCTCAAGCGTGTCCGCGTCGAACTTGTAGAGCGTGTTGCCCCTGAAGAGGAACACGGCGTTGCCGCTGACCTCCATGATCGGCGGGGCCATGCGCATCATCATGGCGCGCATGTCGCCGCCGCGGCGAGCGCCGTCTTCGCCCTGCTGCGGGCCGGGCTGCGCCATCGCCACGCTCACCACGCCGGCCACGATGACGAGAACCACTACCAGTGCGATCAGCGTCCTGTGCCTGGATGCGACCAGTGACATCTTCATCGATTGCGCCTCCTCCAACTACCCTCACGAATGCTCGCGCACACTTCTTGGGGTACAGACGTTGCTCCCGCTGCATCGATTCCATGCTTCGTGGACGCGGCGGGGGGCGCGCTTGCCGTTGGAGAGGCCGACCCCCGCGTCGGCCTGTGCCGTTGCCGTTCGGAGCGACGCATCCCGTCGTGTGGATGCGTCGGCCGTCCGCCGTTGTCGTATGCCGTAGTCGTCCGCCTTAGTCGTTTGTAGGACGGGCATCCTGCCCGTCTGCCGTTGTCGACGCGCGCCCCTCTCCCCTACTCCCCATCCCCCGCCGCCGCTTCGCCTTCCTCCAGCTCGCGTCGCAGCTCCTCGATCCTCGCAAGCAACCTCGCCGCCATCTCGTTATACTGCGGGAACGCCTCCGCCGTGAACACACGAAGCGCATTCCGCACACGCTCCTCCGCGGCGGCGAGGTTCGCGGCGGGCTTAGTAGGCCTCGTCCACTGGCGTCATGCAGGCCAACAGCACCAAGGTGAGCTTCCACACCCAGATGGATGGGCGACTGGACGACTTGGTGCGCGAGTAGCTTAAGGAAGCGAACGCCGCGTGAGATCGACTCTGACCGCGCTGGATCGAACTGCCGGACGGCTATCTCGACAGACCCATCACACAAGAGCAGCATCTTCCGCCAGGCCTACGAGCCGGACGGGATGATGTCCGACGAGTTCATCGACTGCCTCCCGGAAGGTCAGTCAACATTTGCCGTTGCACGGCCACGCAGGGGCACAACAGAACATGCACCTTTGGGTTGCCTAACCCAGACGAGGGCTCTCTCGCAGCTTCTGCAGGAGACCGGGAACAGGGCCGCGGCCAGAATCACGATGATCGCGATCACCACCAGCAACTCAATCAGAGTGAAACCTCGTCCGATAGTCGCTATGGCGACTATCAGCTCAATCAGAGTGAAGCCTAGTTGACTTACGTCCCTCCACCTCTTCATCAGCGCCGAACGCGTCGTGAATGCTGCTGTACGCGCAGGACTACGACGAGAAGACCCATGTGGAAGTGAGCCGATCTTCTGTAGTCGTGGAGATTGAAGGGGCTCTATGACGCTCCTAGAGACCGCTGCGCACGAAAACGGCGACCACAGGGCTACCGTGGTTCAGGGCCGCGCAGGGCAGAAGACAGGAAGAAATGATGCGGTCATAGGGAGGTATCTCGCCCGCAAGGGCGGAATAAACTCGTAGGATGCTTTCGCTTCCAGGGACGAGAGTGTTCTCGGAGAGACAGAATCTTCTGTCCTCCGGACCATAGCTCAGCCAGGGGCCGAGCTGGCCAACAACAGTCGCTCACAGTCGGTCTCTGGCTGGGCACCAAAGAAGGAGGTGCCCAGAGGTGCCCGGGATGGGCGATGATGAAACACTGGCTCTCGCCCAACCACCGGTGAATGAGCAGCCGAAGGTGCTGCACATCATCATCGGCTTCCCGAAGGTGCGGCAAGACTTCATCCTGCGCCTGACGGAACAGGAAATGCAGCAGGTCGTTCGAGAGACCGACGGACCCCGCGATGCAATGGCGTGAAGCAGAAAGAACAGCCCCCTCCACTCACTGAGATGGAGGGGGCTCATTGTTGTACGTGGCATGTCAATGCTTGATCTCATTACGCTCGCCATCGGTTCCACTGTTAACAGGTCGGGCATCGATGGCCTCGACAACACCTTCGGCAGAATCACGTCGCAGCTACTGACCGTTGCGCTGCTGAGTTACCGGCGACGATGGATGCGGCCTTCCTGCCTCAGCTTCGTACGTGAGTACGGCCGACTGGGCCAGACGCACTTCAACTCCTACCTCATGGGCAACTGCGATCAAGCAACTCGACCATCTCGCCGTCGGGGGAACAAGAGAGGGCGTCTTCAACTTTCCAGGGAGAAGACGCCCTCCGGACCATAGCTCAGCCAGGGGCCGAGCTGGCTAACAACCGCTGTACGGGCAGTCATTTCGCGGCCGTTTCACGAACACCTTCATCTTTAGCCGGCATCCGCAAAACAAGGAAGAGGGCGTCTTCAACTTTCCAGGGAGAAGACGCCCTCCGGACCATAGCTCAGCCAAGGGCCGAGCTGGCCAACCTATTGTTGAGTGTAGCCTCCGCGGTTAACACGTGCCAATTCGCTGTCCCGGGAGATTACACCTCCCGGCGGCTCTGGAACTCAATCACTGAAGATTTTGACGTCACGCGGCATCTTCCTGCCTGAGTTCCCGGGAATAATGCCTCTATTACGAGAGGCCAACGCGCACAAGGGATTGTAGCGCCAACCCGTGCGAGATTTCCCGGTACAACTGCTGTTCGTTCGTCGGATTCGCCACGATCTTCTCTCGCACCTCCCTCATCCGTGAGTATAGCGCATGGTCGATCGTGCGTTGATCCGAGGGCGCTGTCAATGACGCGACCGTTGACGTACCCCTCCCGCTGGCCACCTGTCCTGCATCGCTTTCACGCCGCCATGACCGACCTCCGCGTCGCGATGCGCGCAGGTCGGGCGTCCGCCCTCGCGGGCGCGTAGGCCCGCACCACGGAACGCCCTCTCCTCTACCCCTTCTCCACCCGCGCCCGCTCGATGATTGCCCGCATCTCCGCGAGCTGCTCCTCGCGGCCCTCGGGCTTCTCGTAGGCCGCCAGCAGCGCGTCCACCCGGTCGGCGCACTCGGCGAGGATCGTTTCCTCGGCCTCGAAGCCCGCGTAACCCGCGCGGTCCATCAGCGTCGGCAGCCACAGGCTGTCGCGGAAGCGCTTCGCGGTGTGCATCGTCTCCAGGTGGCTCGTGCCGATGCCGATCCCGACCTCGAGGATCTCGTCGAGCGCGATGTTCTCCGGGCTCGGGTCGAAGGTCCGCGTGAGGTTCGTCGCGCCGGTCGCGAACTCGCGGTCGAGCAGGATCTGCACCGCCGAGAGCGTCTTGCCCTCGTCCACCATCCCGCCGCCTGACGCGAGCGCCTGGCCGGTGAACGCCGTCACCACCGCGGACTTGTAGGCCTTCTCCAGCGCCGCGTAGAGGCCCGGAACACGCGCGTCGCAGTACTCTCCCGAGCCCATCGGCACGTTCAGCCCGCACCAGCGGCGGATGAACTCGACCGTCGCGAAGCCGTAGTAGAGCGCGTCCCACGCGGAGTAGCTGACATGCCCGGTGGCCATGTCCACGGTGCCCGGCCACATGCTCCCCCGCAGCGGCACCTCCGGATTGATCCCGCGCGCGGCCATCCACGTCGCGACGAACTCGGCCACCGCGACCACCACGAAACCCTCGACCGTCACGGGCGTCGAGACGCCCGCCACCGGCATCGCCGTCAGCCCGCAGGGCGTCCCGGCCTTGGCGCGCAGGACATACTTCCCGGCGGTGTCGCGGTCCATGCGCAGGGGGTGCGCGAAGCACACCGCGCCCCACGAGAACCAGTCGTCGCGCCCGATCACGTGGCCCATCTCCTCCAGCCACGGGACCTGCTCGGCGTGCCAGGCGAAGGGCGGATGCGGGATGTGCGCGTACTCCGCCAGCAGCAACCCGACTTCCATCGGCTCGAGCATCGGCGGGCAGTCGGTCAGCGACAGCGCGTGCCCCACGCCCTGTTCGCGGTGCAGCGCGTCGCCGAACTTGATGAGCGTGATGAGGTCCGCGCGCTTGCTCTGCCGCAGCTCGCCCGTGCGGTGATCGTGGTAGAGCTGCGCGACCTGCGTGCCCACCGTGGGCAGGCCTGGCGCGCCGAGCTTCGTGGGCTCGGCGTCATCCTCGCCCGCATACTCCGCGCGCATATCAGCCACGAACTGCGCCGTCAGCGCCCGCGGGAAATGCACGCGCTCAGAGGGGTAATCGACGGTCGCGCCCATCGCCTCCAGGCCCTGCATCAGCTCGTCATTCTGACAGAGCGCACCGACCTTCTCGAGCGTGGTCAGGACGCCATCCGCGAGCGGCTGGATCTGATCGTCGCTGAGGATCCCGTGCTGGAACATGGTGTCGCCTCCCGTGGACATGATGGCTGCGAGCGAGGTTCACTCCGCGGGCAGGCGGGACCTCCGCGTGTCGTTCGTCGTCACGTCGTTGTAGGACGGGCTTCCAGCCCGTCGCCGTTGGTCGTCTGTCGTGCGTAGGACAGGCTTTCCAGCCTGTCAATCCGTTGGTGGACGGAGACGACTGACAGGCAGGATCCTAAGATATGCGTCTATTCGGGTGTGCAAGAAGGTTCTAAGGGCCTCGGTGTCGTATCTGTCGATGAGCGATCATCGACGGAGGAGGTCCATGAGCATGC
>JALGSW010000028.1 GCA_029821635.1 Candidatus Zipacnadia bacterium | reverse complement strand
GGCTTCTACACGCAGGCCGCGGGCCGACGCTTCCCCGTGGTCGGCCTGAACCACTACATCGCCAGCAAGCTCCTGTGGGACGCCGACCTCGATGTGGACCTGCTGCTGGCGGACTTCTACGAGCGCTTCTACGAGGAAGCGTCCGAGCCGATGGGTCGCTACTGGGAGCGGCTGGAAGCGGCCTTCGAAGAGAATCCAAACCACATGGCGCCCTTCGGACTTGAGTGGACCACCCTCGCGGCTCCGAAGTTCCTCACACCCGAGGTACTGGCCGAGCTCGATGAGGCCGTGACCGAAGCTGAGGCACTCGCGCAGTCCGAGGCCGTGCGCGAGCGCGTCCGCCAGTGCCGGGTGACGGTGGAGTTCACCACCATGACGATGGACTACCTCACGCGGATGCAGGCCGAGTTCAAGGGTATCGATCGCGCTGACGAGCAGGCGGTGCAGGCTGCGTACGAACGAGCCGTCGCGGTCGGCGAGCCGCTCTCCGAGGCGATCGTGGCGTACTGCCGCGCGAACGACCTCGGAGTCTTCGACCGCCTCGTGCGGGCACACACGAATCGGCGCTTCATCATGCCGAAGTCCGAGGACGAGACGTTGTTGAGATGAGCATGGACCAGGCCACAATCATAACTATCCGCCGGACCCTCCGCGCGCTGCGCCTCGAACGCAGGCGCGGCTGCGATGATTCCGTGCCCGGTGGTGTCGAGGAGCTGATCCGGCATACCGCCGGACAGCTCGCCTCCGCCGAGGTCCCCCGCCCCGCCCGCGAGTCGCTCCGCCGCCTCGAACACGATGCCCGTGGCTACCACGAGTTGCCGCCGAACCAGCGCACTTCGCTGCTCACGCGCGCGGAGAAGCTGCTCGACGCCATCGCCCCCGAGCCGCCACCACCACCCGCGCCCGAACGCCCGGCCGATGCGGCTCCGGCCGAGCAGGCGCTGCCGCCGCTTGCACTGCATGACAGCATTACGCAGCTCAAGGGCGTGGGCTCGTCGCGGGCGGAGGCGCTGGCGCGCATGAACATCGAGTGCGTGGGCGACCTGCTGCTGCACTGCCCCGCGCGCTACGAGGACCGCCGCCAGGTGCTCACGATGCGCGAACTCAAGCACGGTCAGGCCGCCGTGGTGCGCGTGACCGTCTCCGGCAAAGGCAGGCGCACGAAGCCCTTCCGCGGCGCGACGGCGGTGATCCCCGCGAAGTCCGGCGGCATCGAGGGCGAGCTGCTGTTCTTCGGCAGGCCCTACCTGATCGACAGTCTCGCGGAGGGCGACGAGCTGCTGGTGATCGGCACCGCGAAGATCGACGATGGCAAGCCCGCGATCGCGGTGACCGAGTTCGAGACGCTCGACGGTGACGGCGATGCCGAGTCGGCCGCGCGCATTGTGGCCGTCTACCCGACCACTGAGGGTGTCTCGCAGAACATGCTGCGAAGCTGGGTGGCGCAGGTGCTGGAGCGCTGCGCGCTGCCCGACGATCCGCTGCCCGAGCGCGTGCTGGGCAGGCGCAAGCTCATGCCGCTGCCCGACGCGCTGCGGGAGATGCACCTGCCCTCGGACCTGCCCGCCACCCGCGCCTCGCGCCACCGCCTCGCGTATCAGGAGCTGCTCGGCCTGCAGCTCTCCCTGGCGCTGCGCAGGCGCGGGGCGAAGGCCCCCGAGCCGGGCTCGGCGCTGGCCGCTGAGGGCGTGCGCGAGGAGATGGTGGCCGCGCTGCCCTTCACGCCGACCGGGGCGCAGGACCGCGTGATGGACGAGGTGGCCGGCGACCTTGCGGCCGACGCTCCCGCGCACCGGCTGATCCACGGGGAGGTCGGCTCGGGGAAGACGGTCATCGCGGCCCTGGCGCTGGCGCTCGCCGCCCGCGCCGGGCGCCAGGCCGCGCTGATGGCGCCGACCGAGGTGCTTGCCGAGCAGCACCACGAGAGCCTGCGCGAGCTGCTCGGGCCGCTGGGGATCGAGCCCGTGCTGCTCACCGGCAGCCTGCCCGGCTACGAGCGCTCCGCGGCGCTGGAGGCGCTGGCCGAGGGGCGCGTGGCCTGCGCGGTCGGCACGCACGCGCTGTTCTCCGAGGGCGTGGCCTTCGCCGACCTCGCGGTGGCGGTGATCGACGAGCAGCACCGCTTCGGCGTGCGGCAGCGCGCGCGACTGTCACGCAAGGGCGAGCGGCCCAACGTCTTCGTGATGAGCGCGACGCCGATCCCGCGGACGCTGGCGCTGGCGGTGCATGGCGACTTCGACATCTCCGTGATCGACGAGCTGCCGCCCGGGCGGCGCGATCCGGAGACCGAGCTGCTGCCCGAGGGCCTGCGCGAGCGCGCGTGGGAGTTCGTCCGGGAGCGCGTGGCCGAGGGCCGGCAGGCCTACGTGGTCTGCCCGGCGATCGACCCGTCGGAGGAGATGGCGGCGGCGGTCGAGACCTTCGAGACGCTCGCGAGCGGCCCGCTGGCCGACCTGCGGCTGGGGCTCGTGCACGGGCGGCTGGAGGCGGATGCGCGCCACGGGGCGATGAGGGCCTTCCGCGAGGGCGAGACGGACGTGCTGGTCGCGACGAGCCTGATCGAGGTGGGCGTGAACGTCACCAACGCGAGCACGATCGTGATCGCGAACGCGGAGCGCTTCGGTCTCGCGCAGCTCCACCAGCTTCGCGGGCGCGTGGCGCGGGCGGGCTGGCAGCCGCACTGCCTGCTGCTGACGGGCTCGGGCAACCCGGAGACGCTCGACCGCCTGGCGGTGCTCACGCGCACGACCGATGGCTTCGAGATCGCCGAGGAGGACCTGCGCCGGCGCGGGCCGGGGGAGCTGGACGGCGTGCGCCAGAGCGGGCTGCCTGACTTCCGCATCGCGAGCCTGATCGCGGACACGGGTGCGCTGGCGGACGCGCGGGAGGATGCGTTCGGGATCATCGAGCGCGACCCGACGCTCGCAAGCCCTGAGCACGTCGCGCTTCGCGAGCTTGTGCGGCGGGCGAGGGGGAGTGATATGTGGACGCTGTGACGGCCCGCGCTACCCGTCATCCTGTCGTTCGTAGGACAGGCGTCCCCGCCTGTCGGTCGTCCGCCCGGGGAACTGCGAACGGCGGCAGGCTGGGAAGCCTGCCCCACGAACGGCTCGCGGCAACGGCAGACGGGCTGGAAGCCCGTCCTACAAACGGATGACGACGGACCCGGCTCGCCCCTCAATCGTTCCCCTTTTCACTCTTCTCTCTTCACTCTTCCGTTCTCATCCGCCAGTAGCCCACCAGCCATGACGCGATGTTGACGCCGTGGATCGTCTCCGCGTTATACCGATGCAACGGATGGGCCTTCGACGCGTCACCCACGTGCACCATCGTCGCCGGGTCGCGGATGTCCTCGAGGATCTCCAGGCCAAGCTCCAGCGGCTGCTTCTCCGGGAAGTAACGCTGCACGATCGGCGCGAAGGACGAGATGCGCGTCACGCGCGTGGATGGGAAGTCCTGCTCGGGGATGTTGTGGCGCAGGCCACGCTCGCGGGTCAGCGCCGCGCGCTCATCCCACAGGCGCCCGAGCAGCCGTGCGAGGCGCTCATCGTCATAGCCGGCCTGCAGCGCAAGGTGGAAGCCCTCCATGAACAGGCCGATGATGTTGCAGATCAGCGGCAGTTCGCCGGCGAGCAGCTCGTTGAGCACCGCGTCGAAGCGCGGGAGGGCGTCGCGGTACTTCTCCTCGCCGGTGATGCGGTACGCCAGCCAGCAGATCGGGATGAAGAACGCGATCCCGTGCGTGCGGTTCTCGGGAGTGACCACGAAGCTCTCGCGGCGCGGGTGGATGAAGTTGCGGTTCATGTGGTAGTCGGCCATCTCCACGAGCTTCTCGTCCATCAGCCGCGCGAGTGCGGGCGAGGCGAACGGGCGGTAAGCCTCCATCGCCACGATCGCCTTGATGTACTGATCGACGCTGATCTCGTGCGAGTAGCCCGCGCGCCTCATGCCGCCGTGGGGCTTGGGGAGGAAGCCCTTCTCGTACAGCTCGCCCTCGTAGATGACGCGCAGGATCGCGAAGAGCGCGAGTGACGCTGCGCCGATGGCGTCCGGGGCGCCGCTGACGTCGTGGCGCACGAGGCTCGCGAGGGCGTACTCGCCGGTGGCCATGATGGTGTCCTCATAGCCGAGCTGGCCCACGGGGTCGCCGCGGTCGATGTTGTAGAACGAGAGACGGCAGCCCTTGCGGGCGAGGTCCTCAGCGCGCCACGGCTCGAGGGTCGCGGTGTGCAGGTGGGAGTAGACGAGGCCGGCCTCGTCGATCATGCGGGTCTCGATGAAGTCGCGCATGACGCGCTCAGTGGGCTCAAGGGCCTGCAGTCTCTCGGCGATGGTGGGCATGGGCGGTCACCTTGGTGTGTGGCGGTCGGCGATGGGGAGAGGATAGCGCATAGGCCGGAGAGAAGGGAAGGGCAATGGAGTGAAAAGTGAAGAGTGCAGAGTGAAAAGGGGAACGGCCTAGGCGAGCCGTGTCCGTCGTCATCCGTTTGTAGGACGGGCTTCCAGCCCGTCAGTCGTTGCCGGGCGGAAGACATGGCAGGCTGGGAAGCCTGCCCCACGAACGGCAATGATGATGCGCGATGGGTAGCACACCAGGTCGTAGTCGTTCCCTTTTCCCTCTTCACCCTCCACTCTTCCCTTCACACACACTTGCACTCTCGGCTTAAGGAGGGCGTCCCGCAAATGCGTGTGATCGGTGGCACTGCGGGCTCGCTGCAGCTTCAGTGCCCGAAGGGGTTGCGCATTCGCCCGACTGCTGATACTATTAGGGAGACGTTGTTCAACAGCCTCGGGCCGGAGGTTGACGCAGCGGTCTTCTGTGACCTCTACGCGGGCTGTGGCGGCGTCGGGATCGAGGCGGCCAGCCGTGGCGCCTCGTCCGTCGTGTTCATTGAACGCACGCGCCTTGGCGTCGAGACGATCGAGGCCAATGCGGCGCATTGCGGGCTCAGTGATGTCTGCACCGTCGTCCGCGGCGATGTGCTGGGACGCTACGCAGACGTTGCCGAGCGCTTCGGGCCGTTTGAGATCGTGTTCGCCGACCCGCCCTACGGTGCGGAGGAGCTCGCGGAGATCGCGTGCAGACTTCTCTCCGGTGAGGGCTTGGCGGAGTTCGCCACCGTGGTGCTGCAGTATCCCGGTCGGCAGGAGCTGCCGGGGGTGCGCGAGCCCGACAGGATCAAGCAATTCGGCGAGAGCGTGCTCGCGTTCTTCTTCGTGGAGGCGGCATGGGCATGAGGACGGCGCGCGGGGATGACGTGAGAGCATGAGCGAGCTTCGCACCGCAATCTGCCCGGGGACCTTCGATCCGGTCCATCTCGGGCACCTGAACATTTTCGAGCGCGCCGCGGTGCTGTTCGACCGTGTCATCATTCTCGTTGCCGCTGTCTCGGGCAAAGAGCCGTTGCTTCCGCTGTCGCGGCGCGCGGAGCTGGCGCGGGCGACGGCGGAGCACCTTGAAAACGTCGTGGTCGATACGTTCGAGGGGCTGCTTGTCGATAGCGCGCGTCGGTTCGGGGCGGCGGCCATAGTCAAGGGGCTCCGATCCATCGACGACTTCCAGCACGAGCAGCAGATGGCGATGATGAACCGCCGACTACTGCCCGATACAGACACCGTCCTCCTCGTGACCTCACCGCACGTGCAATACATCAGCTCTTCGCTCATACGGGAGATCTGGGTTCTCGGCGGTGACGTGAGCGGCTTTGTGCCGCAGCCGGTCGCCGAGGCCCTGGAGGAAATGCGCCATCAATCGCGGCAGAGATGAAGCCGAGGCACAGGCTACGCAGACCGGGTCACATTCCCCGCGGCAACGCGAACGGGATGGGGTCTCGGGAGTGCGTGAGCAGGGAGGTCGTGGCATGGAGATTCTGAGGCTGCTGGATGAGCTGGAGGACATGGCCGACAGCGGCGAAAAGTGGTACTGCCGCTTCCCGCCGTTCATCGGCAAGACGGTGGTCGACGCGGCCGACCTGTTCGATCTGATCCACCAGATGCGCCAGAGCCTTCCCCACGAGATGACGGAGGCGTCCGCGCTTGCGCGGGACCGCGACCGCATCCTCGAGGAGGCGCACGAGCAGCGGGCCAAGATCATCGAGGCCGCGCGCGAACAGGCGCAACTGATGACCTCGAACGATGAGCTGGTCAAGCAGGCGGAGACGCGCTCCGACCAGCTCCTCGACGAGGCAGAGGTCGAGGCCGATCACATCCGCTCCGAGGCCGAAGCGTGGGCGCGGAGCGTGGTGGAGCGACTGGAGAACTACACCGACCGGATTCAGGCCACGGTGCAGAAGACGAAGAAGATGCTGCTCGCGCAGCAGGGCGGGCGCGAGTTGGAGGAGCCCGGAGCGCCGCTGGAGCAGTAGCCCTCGCGGGCCACTCGCACCATCGCCTCACCCCGACATCGCCGCGCGCCCGGGAGGGCTGCGGCCGAAGCAGCGTCCGTCCCCCTTACCCGCACGGAGGTAGATTCTTGAACGTACTGGTAGTCAACGCCGGAAGTTCCTCCCTGAAGTATGAGCTCTATGACATGGACGCGGAGCAGTCCCTCGCACGGGGCCTGTGCGAGCGGGTCGGCGACGAGGGCGCCAATATCGAGCAGGAGACGCACGATGGCCGGGAGTATGAGGCCGAGGTCGCGATGCCGGACCACTCCGTTGCCTTTGGGCAGGCCATGGCGGCTCTCAGCGGCGACGAGGCGGGAGTGATCGACTCGCTCGCGGCCATCGATGCGGTCGGTCATCGCGTCGTCCACGGTGGCGAGGAGTTCGCCTCATCCGTGGTCATCAACGACGCAGTCGAGGACGCGGTGGACCGCTTCGGACAGCTCGCGCCGCTGCACAATCCGCCGAACCTGATGGGTATCCGCGCCGCCCGCAAGCTCCTCCCGAACGTGCCGCACGTGGCGGTCTTCGACACGGCCTTCCACCAGACGATGCCGCCCCACGCGTTCATCTACGGGCTGCCGTGGGAGATGTACGCCGAGAACGGCATCCGGCGCTACGGCTTCCACGGCACCTCGCACCGTTACGTTGCGCTGCGGGCCGAGCAGTACCTGCGCGAGCGGGGCATTCCGGACGAGGAGCACCGCATCGTCACCTGCCACCTCGGCAACGGCTGCTCGATGACGGCCGTGAAAGCCGGTGTGTCGATCGACAACACCCTCGGCTTCACACCGCTTGAGGGCCTGCTGATGGGCACCCGCTGCGGCGACCTTGACCCGGCGATCGTGATCTACCTCGCGCAGACGCTCGGGATGGGACTTGGCGAGATCGATAACACACTGAACAAGGAATCGGGCCTCAAGGGCCTGTCTGGCATCAGCAACGACATGCGCGACCTGCAGAAGGCCGCGAACGAGGGCAACGACCGCGCGAGGCTGGCGATGGACCTGTTCGCCTACCGCGTGCGCAAGTACATCGGCGCCTACGCAGCGGCGATGGGCGGGGTCAACTGCGTGGTGCTCACCGGCGGGATCGGTGAGAACGATCACCTGCAGCGGAAGTGGTGCGTGCAGGACCTGGAGTTCCTCGGCATCGAGGTCGATCCGGCGAAGAACACGCACCCGCTGCCCTTTGACGACGGGATCACGGCGATCGGGACGGACGCTTCGCCGACGCACCTGCTGGTGATCAGGACCGACGAAGAGCTGATGATCGCGCGCGATACCGTCGAGGTGCTGACGGCAACGGCGTGAACCGGCAGTGGGCAATCGGCAATCGGGAACGGCAACGGTTGATGGCGCCGCCGCCGCGGTTCTGACGCACTGGAGAAACTGTGCACGCCCCCTTAATGTGGGGGAGGTGGGGGGACGCCGGGCGGCGAAAGCCCGGCGCGCAGTGGCCGAAGCCACACGACAACGCACGGGGTCAACGACGAGGTCGCCATCTGCACGGAGGCGATGTGCACGCTTCCGGGGTAGGGGAGGCCTTGGCGTGCGCGCAGTGGTGATCCCGACACAGGCGCCGGTTTGGCGCCGAAGGTAAGGAGACAGCGCATCATGGCGGTCCAGGTTCTCAACTGGGTTGCTCTCGGTCTGGTCCTGCTATTGGCGGTGCTGGCAGTGTACCTGCGCGACCTGCTCAAGGGCGCGCTGTCACTGGCAGTGATGTCCGCGATACTCGCCGCGATGTTCTACCACTTCGGCGCTCCGTGGGCGGCGATGTTCGAGTTGAGCGTGTGCGCGGGCTTCATCACTGTCCTCTTCCTGGCGGTCATCGCGCTGACGGAGGGGAGAGAGCAGAATGACTAAGGCTGCGGGCGTCCTGGTCTCGGTCGTGATCCTGGCCGGGCTACTGTACATTTTTTTCATCGAGCCGGAGCCGGTGGGGATGATGGTCGGGGAGACCCGATCTTTCCGGCAAATGCTGTGGAACCTACGGGCGCCGGATCTGATCGGCCAGATGATGATCATTCTGGCCGGCACCTTCGGCGTGCTGGTGCTCGTCAAGGAGAGGGTTGAGCGCTGATGAGTGGCTATGCTGCCGGGGGCGTGGCGCTGGTCATTATCGGCCTCTACGCCACCATCACCCGCACGAACCTGCTTCAGATCATCATTGGGCTGGAGATCATGGCGCGCGGCGTCTCGTTGGTGTTCATCCTCGGCGGGGCGCAGAGCGGGACGCTGGCCGCCGCGCAGGCGGTGGTCGTCACCACGATCCTGATCGAAGCTGTCACCGTGGCAATCGCACTCTCCCTGGTGGTTGCCGCCTACCAACATAACAAGAGCCTCTCGATCACGGCTCTTCGGCGGCTGAAGGGGTGAGCTGACACGTCCATCGAACTGCTCGCTATACTGACGATTGTCGTGCCGCTCGGCGGCTGCCTGCTTGTCCCGGTATTCGGGGCGATCAACGAGCGGCTGATGAAGTGGTACTCGGTGCTGGTCGGATTCGCGACCGCCGCGCTGACCCTGGCGCTGATTAGCGCGGCCAACGGTCAGGAGATCGGCGCGCTCTACTGGATCCCCGGCATCGACGCCACTTTCGGGCTCCAGCTCACCGGTGTCGGGATGTATGTCGCGGCCATTGCAGGCTGCATCGGCTCCCTCGCGGTCCTCTACTCGATCAGGTACATGGAGGACCTCGAGAAGGAGTACCCGCCCACCCGCTACTACTTCCTCACGCTCCTGTTCATCGGCTCGATGATCGCGCTGGCCCTCGCGGACAGCTTCCTGGTGCTCTACGTCTTCTGGGAGATCATCGGCTTCTGCTCCTTCGCGCTGATCGCGTATGAGTACAAGCGCGCGAAGGCGCGGCAGGCGGGCACGAAGGCGTTCATCGTCACACGCTTCGGTGACATCGGCCTGCTCGTGGGCGTCGCGGTCCTCTGGTCGGCCATGCGCAACCTCGGCGCTGAGGACCCCTTCAGCATCCGGGCGACCATCCAGGCCGCGGTGGCGGGGCAGATCCCCTACCACCTGCTGGCGATCGCGGGCGCGGGCTTCCTCGCGGGCGCCGTGGGCAAGTCGGCGCAGTTCCCGTTGCATGTGTGGTTGCCCGACGCAATGGAGGCGCCCACCACGATCAGCGCCCTGATCCACGCGGCCACGCTGGTCAACGCAGGGATCTACCTGTGTGTGCGGACGCTGCCGATGTTCGCGGCCATCTCCTGGTGGCTGCCGGCGCTGGCCTGGATCGGCGCGATCTCCGCGCTGCTCGCGGCACTGCTCGCGCTCGTGGAGAAGGACCTCAAGCGGGTGCTGGCTTTCTCGACCATCTCGCAGCTCGGCTACATGATGGCGGCGGTGGGCGCGGCTTCGGTGTTCGCGAGCCAGTTCCATCTGATGAACCACGCCATCTTCAAGGCCCTGCTGTTCCTGTGCGCCGGCTCGGTCATCCACGCCACGCACACCCGGAACATGTACGACATGGGAGGCCTGAAGCGCTCGATGCCGGTCACGCACCTGGCCTTTCTGATCGGCACGATGGCGCTCGCGGGCATCCCGCTGTTCAACGGCTTCTGGTCGAAGGACGCGATCTTCGAGGCGCTGAGCGCCTCCGGCCAGATAGGCCCGCTGGTGTTGCTGATTATCACCGCGTTGCTTACCGCGGTTTACTCGTGGCGGATGTACTGGCTGACCTTCCAGGCGGAGCCGCGCACGGAGGCCGACGCGCACGAGTCGCCGTGGCAGATGACCGTCCCGCTCGGGCTGCTCGCGGCGGGAACGCTGTTCTCGTGGCTGCACGTGGGCGCCTACTCCACGAACCTCGGGAAGCTGCTGTCCCACCATGTGGTGCCCGTGGTAGAGCTCGGGGAGCTATGGCACCACACGTTCGCCAGCCCGCTGATCCTGGTGGGGTTGGCGGTGGTGGCGATATTCGTGTGGCTGGGGGTGCAGTGGGGCCGGCGAGGAGCGCCGGTGCCGGAGGGTCCGCAGATGTGGGCGGACCTGGTCACCGACACCAAGGGCTTCTTCGACTGGGTCTGGGGCTTCTGGGTCGTGCTGATGCGGGCGGTTGCGTCCGTGCTCAGCCTCTTCCAGACGGGGGATCTCAACTACAACAGCCTGTGGCTGGCGATAGGCTTCATCGCCGTGCTGCTGATGTTCCTGGGTTGGGGATAAAGCCATGGAAGTGCTTCTCTCCATCGCGATACTGTCAGGCGCGGCGCTACTGGTCTACCTCGTAGGCCGGCTCTCGCGCAGCCGCACGCTCACCGGCTTCATCGCCTTCCTGGCGCTGTTGGGGTCGGGCTCCTCCGTCTACCAGGTCTGGCAGACCCTCGAAGAGGGCATGTCCGTCGGCTGGCCGGCCTCGTACGCGCAGACGCGCCTGCAGGCCTACCTGTCCGGCAACTACCTGGGCGTCTTCCTCGCCGCCACAGCGCTGCTGCTCTCGCTGCTGGTCGTCATCTACTCGATGCGCTACATGCACAGGCGCAACATCGGCAAGTTCTACGCGCTGCTCTTGCTGATGACCGCCGGCATCGTGGGCGTGGGCTTCGCGGGCGATCTCTTCACCCTCTACGTGCTCTTTGAGGCGATGAGCATCTCGTCCTTCGTGCTCGTGGCATTCGAGCGCGAGGAGTGGGAGCCGGTCGAGGCGGGCGTGAAGTACCTGGTGCTCTCCACCGTGGGCTCGCTGCTCGCGCTGCTGGGGATCGGCGTCGTCTACTCCTGGACCGGCACGCTCGATCTGGCCGCGCTGCCCTCCCTGCTCGAGTCGCACGCGGGGAGCTCGCAACTGATGGCCGTCGTCGCGCTGATGGTCATCGGCTTCGGCGTGAAGGCCGCGATCGTCCCGATGCACACGTGGCTCCCGGACGCGCACTCGGCCGCCCCCAGCGGCATCTCCGCGATGCTCTCGGGGATCGTCATCCAGGCCGGCCTGATCACCATGCTCAAGGCGCTCATCGCCCTCGGCACGGTCAACTTCGGGATGCTGCTCGTGGCGCTCTCGCTGGTGACGATGCTGGTCGGTAACCTGATCGCGCTGCGCCAGAGCGACCTCAAGCGCATGCTCGCCTACTCGTCCGTCGCGCAGATGGGCTACATCCTGATGGGCATGGGGCTCGCGCTGGGCTTCCCGATGGCGGCCGGCTTCAGCGGCATGCGCGGCGCGCTGTATCACATCCTCAACCACGCGATCATGAAGGGCGGAGCCTTCCTCTGCGCCGGGGCCTTCCTGTGGGTCCTCGGCACGCGGGACATGCGCAAGCTCTCGGGCATCGGTCGCAAGTTCCCGATCGTGGGGATCTGCTTCCTGTTCTTCGCCCTCGCCCTCGCTGGCACGCCGCCGTTCAACGGCTGGTTCTCGAAGGTGCTCATCGCCAAGGCCGGCGCCGACGTCGGCGGCTGGGGAACCTTCATGGTCGTCATGCTCGTGCTCAACAGCGTCATATCCCTGTTCTACTACCTGGACGCGCTCAACACCATCGTCTTCGGGCCCGTGCCCGAGGACCGGCCGCGGACGCTCAAGCCCCTGCCCTTCCTGGTCGTGCTGCCGATCGTGACACTGGCGATCCTCACGCTGCTGCTGGGCGTACTGCCCGACATCGGGCTCGTGATCGTCGATCCGGCCGCCGAGTACGTGGCGTCTCTGATCGGCGGCGGGATGTAGTCTGCGCGCCTTCCCGACTGGGCGGGATAAGTCAACTGACGCGCTGAACATTGAAGCGGAGCGCGGTGTCCAAACCAGCGGAGACCGCGACGGATCGCCGCACGGAGGAACACGCAGATGACTGCGTCAGGTGTGCTGTATCACCCGGTCACGGTTTTCGGTATGAGCATGTTTGCCGGATGGCTGCTCTACCTGTTTGGCAAGGCGCTCGCCCCCGCGTCGCGCGCGGTGGGCGGGAAGCTGAAGACGTACGCCTGTGGTGAGAATGTGGAGGCCAGCTCGTTCCCGACCGCGTATCATCTGTTCCACGCGGCCTTCATCTTCACGCTGCTGGATGTCGTGGCGCTGGTGCTCGGGACAACCCCGGGTCACGCGTTTGTATGGCTGGCCGGATCGTATCTCGTAGTGGGCCTTGTCGCGATCGTCATTCTGTTCAAGGACTAAGCGGCTGGCTCGCCGCGCGACGCTGCTTCAACAGAGGGACCGATATGCTGAATGGACTGGTAAAGTGGGCACGGGGTAAGAGTCCCTGGGTCTGCCATCTCAACTGCGGTTCGTGCAATGGCTGTGACATCGAGATCGTGGCGGCACTGATGCCGCGCTTCGACCTCGAACGCTTCGGAGTGTTGCTTGAGGGTAGTCCGCGTCATGCGGACGTCGTGATGGCGACGGGCCCGGTGACGCGGCAGATCCGTGACCGCGTGGTCAGGGTGTACGAGCAGGTCGCCGAGCCGAAGTTCGTCGTGGCGGTCGGCACCTGCGCGGTTTCCGGCGCGCCGTTCTACCCCGGCTACAACGTGCTGGGCGGGGTTGACGCGGCGATGCCGGTCAACATGTACGTGCCGGGCTGCCCGGCGCGGCCGGACGCAATCGCGTACGGCGTCCTCAAACTCCTCGCAACCCTCGACCCGCAGGCGGAGGCGCTGGTCAAGGAGATCGAGGCCACGCAAGACACTACGGGGCTGGTCTACACCCCCGAGGATATAGACGAGATGCGTGGAGATACCGAGACATCGCTGGGCCAGAGCCCCGCTCGGGGCGACCGGTCCGGGCAGAGCTAGAGAGGGATTCTGTTGACGGCAGCCGAGCTGATTGCACAGGTGCAGTCACAATACGAGGGCGAGCTGACCGAGGCTGAGGCGCGACCCGACAGCCAGGCCTGGGTCGGCGTGCCCTCCGTAGACGTGCAGAAGATGGCGCAGTTTATCGTCGATGCGTGGGGCCCGGTGCATCTGTCTACGATCACGGGCAATGACCGCGGGGGTCATGTTGACGTCATCTACCACTTCGTCGCCGACGGCGTGTCACTCAACCTTCGCGCGGCCGTAGACAAGGCAGTTGACGAGGTCGACACGATCACCCGCATCGTCCCCGCGGCGATCATGTACGAGCGCGAGGTCCAGGACATGTTCGGCGTCACCATTGCCGGACACCCCGATCCGCGCAGGCTCATCCTCCCCGAGGACTGGCCCGAGGGTGACTATCCGCTGCGGCGAGATGACACCGGGGCAGAGGAGGGCGAGGAGAACAATGGCTAAGCTTTCGTTCCCTATCGGTCCGCAGCATCCGGCTCTCAAGGAGCCAGAGAACCTGCGGTTCACCGTGGATGGCGAGCTGGTCGTTGACGCCGACATCCGCATTGGTTATGTGCACCGCTCCATCGAGCGAAGCTGCTCGGAGCGCAACTACGTGCAGGACCTCTACCTGTGTGAGCGCGTCTGCGGCATCTGCTCCAACGCGCACACCCTGGCCTTCTGCCAGGCCGTCGAGGCCATCGTGGGGGTGGAGATCCCCGAGCGCGCTCAGTGGATCCGCATGCTCATGCACGAGTTCGAGCGCATCCACAGCCACATGCTCTGGCTGGGTGTGGCGGGCCACGAGATCGGCTTCGAGACGCTGTTCATGTATGTCTGGCGCGACCGCGAGGTCATTCAGGACATCCTCGAGACCGTCTCGGGCAACCGCGGACACTACGCGATGACCATGCTCGGTGGCGTGCGCTACGACATCACCGACGAGATGGTCGGGAAGATCCGCGAGGGCCTGCAGTTCCTGCGCGACCGCGCGGAGCACTACGCGGACATCGCGACGAGCGAGCAGACCTTCCTCCAGCGCACCGCCAACGTCGGCGCGGTCTCGGGCGAGCGCTGCGTGGAGCTTGGCGCGTGCGGCCCGGTTCTGCGGGCCTCGGGCGTCGGCTACGATGTGCGCCGCGCCTTCCCGTACCTGCAGTATGACAAGGTCGAGTTCCCGATCCGCACGTCCGAGCTGTGCGATGTGCTGGGGCGGACGCTCGTGCGCGTGCGGGAGGTTATCGACGCCTGCGACATCTGCTTCCAGTGCCTCGACATGATGCCCGAGGGTGACGTGAACATGCGCTTCCCGCGCAAGGTGCCCGAGGGCGAGGCCGTGGTGCGGATCGAGGCGCAGCGGGGCGAGCTGATCTACTACGTGCGCAGCAACGGTACGGACGTGCCCGAGCGCGTGAAGATCCGGACACCAACCCTCGCGAACCTGCCCGTCTCGCTCGAGATGGTCAAGGGCGGGCAAATCGCGGACATACCGATCGCCTTCGCGTCGATCGACCCGTGCTTCTCATGCACGGACCGGATGGTCGAGCTGGACGACGTGAACTCCGGCGACAGCCGCACGATGACCTGGTCCGAGCTGGTGAAGCTGGGCCGCAGAGCGTAACAAGCCAGGACCCGCGGGTAGGTCCCTACGGGGCGTTTCCGAGGATCCGCCCGGGGGTCAACAGGAGACGAGAGGACCGTCAATGCAGGTGTTGACGCCGCTGTTTCACGTATTTGTCTTCCCGGGGTTCCTGTTCCTCATAGCCTTCGGGCTCTTCGCGTCATGGGTGGACCGCAAGCTCATCGCGAAGATGCAGAATCGCGTCGGGCCGCCGCTCATGCAGCCCTTCGCCGATCTGATCAAGCTGCTGGCCAAGGAGGACATTGTCCCCGAGTCGGCCGACCGTTCGATGTTCGCGATCGCGCCCCTGGTCGCGTTCGCGGGTGTTATCGCCTCGGCGATCTACGTGCCGATGTGGTCCTTCCAGGCCGCAAACTCCTTCGCCGGTGACCTGATCGTGGTCCTCTACCTGCTCACGCTGCCGGCCTTCGCGCTGTTTCTGGGCGGCTGGTATTCAGCGAACCCGTTCGCGACGATCGGCGCGACACGCGTGCTCTCACAGCTCTTCGGCTACGAGGTGCCCTTCTTCCTCGCGTGCCTCGGGCCCGCGCTGGTGGCGGGGAGCTGGTCGATCAGCGACATCACCTTCCAGCAGGTGGACGGCGGGTGGCTGATCGCGGCCGCGCCGCTGTCCTTCGCGGTGGCGATGATCGCGCTGATCGGGAAGCTCGAGCGCGTCCCGTTCGACATTCCTCAGGCCAAGCAGGAGATCGTCACCGGCCCCGAGGTCGAGTACACCGGCAGGCGGCTGGCGCTCTGGAAGCTGACCTTCCTGACCGAGACGATCGTCGGCTCCGCGCTGATCGCCGCGCTGTTCCTCGGCGGCCCGCACTTCTGGGGCATCCCCTTCGACGCCATGCCGGTCTGGCTGGCGGGGCTGGTCGGGATGATTGTGCTCGGCGTCAAGATCCTGCTGATCGTGTTCTTCCTGTCACTGACCCAGGCGGCGATGGCGCGCATCCGCATCGACCAGATGGTCCCGTGGTGCCTGCTGTGGCTGGGCATCCCGGCGCTGGTCAACCTTGGGATCATCATGTTCACAATGAGTCGGGTGGGAGCGTAACCCATGGCCCGCAAGTTCAGCATCGCAGCGATGGCGATGGAACTGATGGAGTCGCTGCTCGTGCGCAAGCCCGCGACCGTCATGTATCCGATCGAGCGACTGACCCCGCCGGACCGCTTCCGGGGCAGGATGAAGTATGACCCCGAGAGCTGCACCCTGTGCGGCCTGTGCCAGCGCGACTGCCCGGCCGACGTCATCAAGGTTGTGCGCAAGCGCGTCGAGCGCGAGGATGGCAAGAAGGAGACCGTCGGGCACGTGGAGTTCGAGATGGACCGCTGCGTGTTCTGCGGCCAGTGCGCCTACTCGTGCAACTCCGGCTCAATCACATTCTCGAAGGACTTCGAGCTGGCGCAGCCGACCCGCGATCTGTTCATGATGCGCGGCGCAAAAGACGAGGTGGACGACGAGGGCTGCCAGGTGGACACCGAGCTCGTACCGTAGCCTCCGCGCAGCTCAACCGACCAGACACCAACGAGGCGGCGCCCGCGATGGGCGCCGCCTCTTCGCGTAGCTACTGCTGTGCGGCGATGTACGCCGCCAACGCGCTCACGTTCGCGTTGAAGGTCGCGCTTGCGATGATGCCCGTCTCGGGTTCGCGATCCCAGGCGTCGAGCACGCCTCGCTCGACCCAGGCCCCGCGTGCGTCCATCGCGCCGATAATCGCCGCGACCTCGTCAGCCGATGGGGGAGAGGTCGGCGCCTCGCACGCCCCCTCCGCCAGCAGCCGCTGATACTCCGCCTCAATCGCATCCAGCCGGCTCTCACGCAGGAAGCTGTAGTGCTTCGGCATGTCCTCGGCGCGGTACGTGATCGCGTAGTTGAGATCGAAGTAGATCGGCCGGTTCGTCTGCAGCTCGTAAAAGCGCGCGAGATGTCCGTCGGGCAGCAGCGAGGCCCGCAGGTACTCGATCGCGCGCGGCGCCGGATCGAGGAAGCGCGCGTTGCCGGTCGCGCGGTAGAGCGCCAGCAGGCACTCCAGCGCGCCCTGCGACTCCTCGCCGGTGATCGCGGGCGGCTCGAACTTGCGGTCCCAGACCGGCTGCATCGCGCGGTCATACTGCTGACACCACGCGGGCTGCGGTTCAGGCATTTGCGCGAGCAGCAGGAACGCGCCACCGTTCTCGGCCGAGCGCAGGTAGCGCTCGTCGCCGTAGACGCGCCATGCGTCGAGCATCGCGGCGATCATGTTCGGCGTGATGTTGTCGTTGAGCGCGTAACCGCCCGTCCAGCCCCTCACCCACGTCCGCGACCACTCGTCCGGGTAGCTGGCGGGGATGACCGGGTAGGTGGACAGGTCGGGCCGGTGGGCGGGGAAGCGGTCGTAGTTGTGCGCCCACGCGCCGATCGGGTGCTGGACCATCAGCGCCGCATCGAGCGCGTAGAGCACCGCCTCGTGGATGGCCGCGTCCTCGAAGTCGAGCAGCTCATCGAGGCGCGCGAGGAAGCGGATCGCCGAGGCAGTCACGTCGTCATCCACGAGCGTCATGTTCGGCTCGTACTTGCGCTGCTTCCACGTCAGCCAGCCTTCCTCGCCATCGGGCCCGGTGGTGGGGCCGCGGCCGGCGTCGGGGTGATCGACGCGGTACATGCGCTTCGCGCGTTCCGCGGGGTCGAACTGCACGGAGTAGTACCAGCCGCCGGAGAGCTGCTGGCCCTGCAGGAGGCACTGGGCGGCATCGAGGGCCGCGTCAAGGGCCTCCTCGCGGAGAAGCTGGTCGCCGGCGGCCTCGTAGGCGTCGAGGAAGGCCATGCCGACGGCGGGCGTGCCGGGCGGCTGGACCCAGACGGCCGAGCCGTCCGTGCGCGCCTCGCCCTCACGCAGCGACAGGTCGCCGGCGTAGCGCCAGACGTAGCCGCCGTGGTCGGCGACCTGCCCGTGGTAGAAGCCGACGGCCGCGCGCAGGGCCTCCTCGGCGTCGGCTGCGGACGGCTGCTGGGCCGTGCAGATCGCGGGCAGCAGGACGAGCAGCGACGCGAGCGCGATTGCTCTCACTCGCATGACAGCCACCTCCCCGGTCCACCTCAGGCGCGCGGTCGTTCAGTCGTCGTCCTCTTCGTAGTCATCGCCCATCTGCGTGAGCATCATCTTGGCGATGGCGAGCATCGCGTGCGCCTGCGTGCCGTTGTAGCGCATCTCCACCGGGCGCTGCATGTCTTCGAGGATCATCTGCGCCTCGCGGATGTGATCGCGTGGGCTCTGCATCTTCATCGTGATCGTTCCTCCCGAGTGTGCGAACGTGTGCGGACGGCGACGGGAACGGCTACGGAGCGAGCGTCAGTCGTTGTTGCGCTTCACCTTCACCTCGACGTCGCCCTGCGTGACGGTGCTGCCGGGCGGAGCGGACTTGATGAGCCAGACGTTCGAGCCGATCACCGAGCCCCTGCCGATCACCGTGTCACCGCCGAGGATCGTAGCGTTCGCGTAGACCACCACGTCGTCCTCCAGAGTGGGATGGCGCTTGATGTCCTTGATCGGGTTGCCGTCCTCGTCGAGGGGGAAGCTGAGAGCGCCGAGGGTCACGCCCTGGTAGAGCTTCACGCTATCGCCGATCTCGCAGGTCTCGCCGATGACCACGCCGGTGCCGTGGTCGATGAAGAAGCTCCTCCCGATCTTCGCGCCAGGGTGGATGTCGATCCCGGTGGTGGTGTGCGCCCACTCGCTCATCATGCGCGGGATCAGCGGCACGTCCAGTTCGTAGAGCACATGCGCCACGCGCTGGACGGTGATGGCCTGCAGGCCGGGGTAGCTGAGCATGATCTCGGCGTAGGTGTGCGCGGCCGGGTCGCCGTAGTAGGCGGCCTGCACGTCGGCGACCAGCAGCTCGCGGATGCGCGGGATCTCGGCGATGAAGCGGCTCGCCAGCAGCGCCGCGGTCTCGGTGGCGTTGGCGTCCGCGTCCGTCTCGCTCTTCGCCCGCGCGTAGGCACCGGTCCAGCGGAAGGGCAGCGCGCGCCCGATCTCCCGGCCGATCAGCCGGAAGGCGCGCGCGAGCCGCTCCTCGATGAAGGCCTCGGTGGAGGAGTCCACGTCGAGTTCGGTGTGCATGCGGCCTGGGAAGAGCACGTCCATGACGCAGAAGAGCGCCTCCAGCACCCGCCCGGGCGAGGGGACCGGCGTCCCGACCTCCTCGGGCGTGTCGATGCCGTCCTCGCCGAAGCTCTGGAAGAGCTGATCGACGACGTAGCACGAGAGCTGCGCGGGGCCGCGGCACGAGCACAGGTCGCGCGCGTCGCACTGCTCACAGCGCTCGAGCGGGTACCTCTCCTGGACCATCCTCAGTCCTCCTCCGGGCCGGGCGGGAAGGGGATCTCCCGGCCCCGATCCATGCCATCCCCGATGTAGTAGAGCCGCACGTCGTCGGTCTCCGGCGGCTTGCGCGAGTCGCCGTAGCTCCAGATCGCCCGCACGTCGCCGGGGCCGTCGCGATGGCCCATGATCGGCTTCACGTGGTTGTGCGAGTACTGCGAGCCCTCGGTGAGCCGGCGCGTGAGCGACCACGTCGCGCCGCCGCCGGTGGACGTGAACTCCTCGATCTCGCCGCCATCCTCGTGCGGCTGATTGTCGCCGCTCGCGCCCCACATGCGTATGTCGTCGCGCGCGAAGACCATCAGCGCGCCGGCATCATACATGTGATCGCTCTCGGTCACGTCGGCGATCTCCCAGCCGTCGGGGGTCTGCCGCGCGACCTTCCACCACGCGTGGAACGTCTCGACCTCGCCCTCGAGGAAGAGGATCATGGGGTTGCCGTCGAGGTCGAGCTGGATGTCCTTGATCCAGACGCCGCGGGTGCCCGAGTCGTAGAGCTTCTCGGCCTGCTCCTCGCCGGTGGGCAGGTCGTACTGCGTGCCGTCGGAGCGGCGCCAGGTGCGGCCGCCATCGTCGGAGCGCGTGTAGTAGAGGTTGTAGCGCCTGCCCCAGAGGTGCTTGGTGGCGACCTCCTCGGGTGTGCCGCCGCCGAGGCGTGAGAAGGCGAAGTGCAGCTTGCGCGGGTGGGGGCCCTCCTCGGCGACGGTTGAGCCGTAGATCGCGAACTCGCTGGCGCCTCTCGCATTGTCCGCCACGCCGAATGCGGCGATGTCCACCGGGTCGGACCAGGTCAGCGCCCCGTCGGTCGAGAAGCGGCAGCGCCAGCCGGGGGCCTTGCGGTAGGAGACGAACAGCTCGCCCTCGCGCAGCATCCACGGCTGCGGGTAGGTCGCGCCGGTCTCCTCGAGCGCCGCACGCCCCTCCCACTCGCTGATGTCATGCGGGCGGACGGAGCGATGCACGAAGCTCTCATGCCCGTGCGCGCCCCAGAACATGTAGAGGTAGCCCTCTTCGTCGATCAGCAGCGTGGGGTTGCGGTGCGCGTCGCCATCGGGGTTCTCGCCGATGACCACCGGGTAGGCCCACGTGCCGGCGGAGTGATCGTAGTAGCTGATCGTCGGCCGGTTGCCCGCGCTGCCGAAGACGAAGTACGAGCGGTTCGCGTCCGCCCGGTAGATCGCCATCGGCCGGTGCCACGCGCAGTAGGTGGCCATCGGGCCGCAGTAGACCGCGCCCTGATCGGGCAGCAGGTTCGCCGAGCCGCAGTGGTACCAGACGCCACGGGTCTCGGGGGGCGGAAGCGTGTTCTCAGCGGACATGGCGATCGCTCCTGACAGCAGCAAGCAGCAGGCTGCAAGTGGCAAGTAACGGCGACGGCGGCGCGCTCCGTGGCCCGGACACTCCTGTCCGGGCAGCCAGGGGAGCGCAAGCAGACCGACGGACAGGAGTGTCCGTCGCACGGAAGATCACTCCTCACCGAACTGTGCGAACTCGTCGCCGGTGATGTCGAGGATACTCTCGCCCGCGGCGAGGCGCTCGCCGACGAACGCGTCCGCGGCCATCACCGCCGCGAAGACGTCGCGGTCGAGCGGGTCGCCGGGCGCAAGCCCGGCCACCGCGCGCAGCACGTATTCCGCACCCTCGGGGTAGACGTGGTTCGCGAAGTCACGATCGTTCTCGTACATCTCCCCGTTCTCATCGAGCGCGCGGAAGCGCATCCCCGCCGCCGCGCATAGCGTCGTGAAGGGCGCGTCGGTGTCCCAGCGCGCGTTGAAGCGCAACGCGCCGATCACGCGGTCCTCGCGCCCGAGCTTGCGGCGCACGTCGCGGCCCACGCGGTAGGTCGTGTCGCCGAGCGCTTTGTTCTCGAAGCGCTGCAGCAGGTCGTCCACGTGCTCGGCCTGATTGGCCTCGCTGAACTCGTCGGGGTAAGCGCGGATGAGCGCGCGGGCCGACTCCATCATGCCCGCGCGCGTCGCCGGGCCGACCGTCGGGTGCCGCACGGCCTCCCAGGTGTATATCAGCTCCGGCGCCTCGAGGTGCGCGAAGTAGGCGCACAGCGCGTGCCCGAGGTTGTGCACGAAGAGCTTGCGGTCCACGTAGGCCTTCATGTTCTGCTTGGGCGCAAGCTCGGGCACGTCCGGGATCGGGTTCAGGAAGCCCTTCGCGTCGCAGATAAGCGTGTTGTAGGCCTCGGCGTAGACCAGCAGCGGGTCGCGCTCGCGGATCTCCTCATCCATGATCGGGACCATCTTCCCGATCGAGGTCTCGACCGCGCCGAGCATCTCGCGCACGGGGAAGCTGGCGGGCAGGTGCTCGGCGACGCCCTCGTACATGGCCTCGGCGGCGTTGCGCATGTTCTCGCAGATGATCACGTCGAGCGGCCCGTTGCCCGCCTCGCGCCTGCGCACGAGCCCGGCGGCCAGGTTCGGGTAGATGTAGGGCAACGCGGCCGGCCCGACGGCGGTGGCGGCGACGCGGCAGGTCGCGAGCTCCTTCGCGACCGCGCGGGTGTCGCGGCCATCGACGCCGCGCACGCTCTCGACGAGGATTGTCCTCGGCTCGCGGTCCTTGATCTCGACGGTGTAGCTGCCGCGCTCATTGAGCGCCCCGACGATCTCCTGGCTCACGTCCACGAACACTACCTCAAAGCCGGCGCGGGAGAAGATCTGGCCGACGAAGCTGCGGCCGATGTTCCCGGCGCCGATCTGAACGAGCTTCTCCATCAGTCTCATCCTTCACGAGTGTGCCACGGCGCTGCTGAACAGTCACTGCCTAATTCCCTTCCGGGGCGGAAGGTCCTCTGAGCAATGGCAAACCGCCCGCAGGCAGGAATGCCTGCGCCACGCAACGACGATGAGCAGAAACGCTGAACGGGCGGGCATCGTCTGCCCGCCCGTGATCTTCCTCGCTTCCGCCGCGTCCGCTACTCCCGCTCGACACCCAGGTCCTCGACGGTGAAGAGCGCGGTGATCTCGTAGCCCGCCTCGACGATGGCTTCGCGGCCGCCCTGGAGCCGGTCCACCATCGCGATGACCTGCACCACCGTGGCGTCGCACTCCTCCTCGACGGCCTTGATGGCCTCGATGGCGGAGCCTCCGGTGGTGATGACGTCCTCGAGGACCACCACGCGCGCGCCCTGCGGCAGCGGCCCCTCGACGCGCTGGCGCGTGCCGCGCTCCTTGCGCTCCTTGCGCACGATGAACGCGTCGAGGTGCTGGCCGTGGCAGATGCCAAGCGCGGACACCGCGCCTGCGATCGGATCCGCGCCGATTGTCATCCCGCCGACCGCCTGCACGTCCATGCCGTCGATCTGGTCGAGGACCACGCGCGCGAGGCAGTACAGCCCCTCGCCCATCAGCGTGATCTGCGCCTTGTCCACGTAGTAGGTGCTCGTCTGGCCGGATGCCAGCACAAAGTGCCCGTACTGGATCGCTCGCTCGACGAGCAGGTCTCGCAGGCGCGTGCGTATGGCGGCGACATCGGATGCGGGGCCGACCGTTCCCATCGTGACCAGCTCCTGCACGTCATGCGTCTCACAGCCAGGTGGTCATGCGCCGCCGGTTGCGGGCACGAGCAGTTCCACCTGGACGGGCGGGCTTAGTAGTGCGGCTTCTCCCTCGATCGACGCGTCGTGATCGTCCGTCATGCCTATCGCGCAAGCCCCCGGACGACCACGAGCGTCTGCGGGTTCGTCACCACGCGGTAGAGTTGGCTCCACGGGACCGTGCCCGGCTGTACGCCCGGGTCCATCTGTGGCATCAGCCCGAGCTCCTCGACCAGACCCGCCCCGATGTCGAGCGACTGTGCCTGCCACTGCTGCTCGGAGAGCATCCGCACCTGGCTCGTGTAGTTGATTGCGATCTGGTAGGCCTGCTGGAACTGCTGCGCGTCGGGTCGGAAGTAGAGCGCAAGGTAGTCGTTGATCATCGGGCTGCGGGCGGTCACGAAGTTGAAGGCGTCCAGGTGCTTGACCGCGTCGAGCATCCGCGCGGCCTCCTGAACGCGCCCCATCGCGACCTGCTGCATCTCCATGCGCTCCGCCAGGAGCTCCTCAGGGCGGATCGACCCCGGCGGCGTCCAGTCCAGGTAGCGGTTCTGCTCGGCTGTGAGCGTCGATGCGACGAGCTGCATCTGCGCCGCCACTGAGGAGTAGAGCGCCTGCCTCCCGGCCTCACGCTGCTGCTGGTAGCCGTCCAGCGCAGCGGTCATCTGCGCGGACAGTTCCTCGCCCGCGATCAGCTCCGCCCGGGCACGCTGCAGCGACGTAGCCAGCCGGTTGAGCGCGTTAGTCTGCGTGTCATCGTACGCCTTCACGAGTTCCTGGATGCGCTGCAGCGGCCCCACCATCTGCTGCGCCTGCGAGGGTTGCACACGCACCTGCAGCATCAGGTTCAGCGCGTCGGCGCGATCCATCGCGTCCTGCATCTCGTCGGCGGCCGCAGGGAGCGCGACCACGAATGCCATCAGCACACCCGCCAGCCATCTCATCCGCTTCATCCTCACTCCACCTCACCCCCGCCGGGCGGCACAATCGCCATCACAACAACCGACGTCCTCGTGCTCGCCGTCAGTCGCACCAGCTCGCTCCACGGCACCGGCGGGCTCTTCGCGAGCGCCTGTATGCCCAGCAGCGCCTCGATCTGTTGCGGCAGCGTCGGGCGCTGCTCGAGGTAGCGTTGCGGGGTCCAGCCGTAGACCTGCTGCAGCACGCCCAGCACCGCCGCGGTCATCTGCTGGAGGTCCGTCGAATCGGGGCCGACGATCGCCCGCGCGACGCGCTGCGCCTCGCCCGTCGCCAGCATTCGGAACTCGTCGGGCATCAGGTCGCGGATCGCGTCAAGCTCGGCCAGCACGTACTGCCCGGGGGATTCCGCCCCGCCCATCCGGGCGATGCGCGCGGCACGCTCCTCGGCCACCCCGGGCGCCTCCACCAGCGCGCGCTGCTCGGCGGAGAGTTGAGCGTACAGTCCTTCGGCCGCTCGTTGTCGCGTGCTCTCATACTCCGAGCGCGCCTCGTTCACGCGGTTCACGGCGCGGTCGGCCGCGGTCTTGTTGCGGGCCGAGGCGGTCTCACCGCTCATCCACGCCTCCAGCACCGCCTCGACCTGCTCGTGAGCGTCGGCCCAGGTGCTCGCGCGAAGCCGGGTGAGCCCCGCCGCCTGCTCAAGCAGGCTCGTGTTCACCTGCATCAGCATGCCGAGCTGCTCGCTGGTGAGGTCAAGGGTCCGGATGCTGCGGAGAAGCTGCACGTCTTCGTAGAGTTGCGCGGCGTCACGCGGCACCTCCGGCATCCCCGGCGTGGGCGTCTGCGCCGCCGCCGGGAGTGCCGCGAGAGCCAGTGCCGCCGCGACCGCCAGTGCCTTCCGCCTGCCCATGCTGCTACCCACCTTCTGCGCCAAGAAGAGCGTTACAGGGTCCTCTGGCAGTCTAACATACGGCAGCAACGGAAGCAACGGCAGCAACGGAAGCAGCGACAGCGACGGCAACGGCCCTCAGTCCGTCCCGGACAGCCGCCTTGCGCTGTTCCTCGTCGATGACGACGCCGCTGAACCACTCGATGTTCGGGACGCGCTGGTCCACGAGGGCATCGACTTCACCGCAAAGAGGCAGCTGTCCTTTGTATTCGACAGAGGGTTGCCGCACACCGGCGGGGAAGACTCCTTCAGGAACACGCGACAGAGGTCGGAACAGGGCAGGCATTCTCCGCCGCCGTTGCGTCATGCAGGCAAGAATCGCTGCAAGATCTGCGGGAACGCGCATCAAAACGCCGTACGGTGGAGTGATTGCGGTGGAGATCCGAGAGATCTGTATCATCGGCGCAGGCACCATGGGCACGGGCATCGCGCAGGCCGCGGCCCAGGCCGGCATCCGCGCGCATCTGCTCGACACCTCACAGGAGGCGATGTACCGCAGTCAGAGGCTGCTCAAGCGGTCGCTGCGGCGCGCCGTGGAGACCGGCAGGATCACTCCCGATGACGCAAAGCGCGTCCGGGAGTTGGTCAGTTGGGACCCGACCTGGCAGGTGCTCGAAGAGGCGGACTGGGTCATCGAGGCGGTCTCAGAGGACCTCGCGGTCAAGCGCGGGGTGCTCAGCCAGGCCGCGCGCAGCATCCGCCCGGACACGCCCGTCTCCACGAACACGCTGGCGCTCCCCATCGACGATCTGGGAGAGGCCTACGGGCGCCCCGAGTGCTTCCTGGGCGTCCACTTCTTCAACCCCGCCCCCGCGATGAGGCTCGTGCTGATCGATCCCGGCTCACAGACCGCGCCGGCCGTCGTCGAGGCCGCACGGCTCCTCTGCGAGCGGCTCGGTAAGCACTCCATGACCTCGATGGAAGTGCCCCGCCATGTCGTGAACCGGGCCTTCGGAGCCGTGCTGACCGCGGCTATCGACCTGCTCGACGAGGGAGCGCAGCCTGAGGCCATCGACGGCGCGATCGAGATGGGCATGGGGCACGCGATGGGCCCGCTGCGTACCGCGGACCTGATGGGGCTCGACATGGCCCTGAGCATGCTGCGCTCGCCGTTCGAGAGCACCGGGCAGGAGCGCTACCGACCGCCTGAGCGTATCGTGCGGATGGTCCGCGAGGGGAAGCTGGGCCGGAAGTCCGGAGAGGGCTTCTACACCTACCCCGGCGAGGAGTAGCTCGCCCGCACTACATGCCGGTCCGCCGTGACTGGAGGCCGCTGCCATGACGCGACTTGAGGGCCTTGAGTGGAAACCGGCGTGGATCTCGCACATGGGCTGCCAGCACGGCTGCGGTGAGTACCTCGAGCTGGGGATCTCCCGCGCGTGGATCTTCGGCGGCACAGGCCACGCCTTCGCGATCAACATCCATGAGGAGCTCTGCCCCAGCGGGCCGACGGCGTGGAAGACCGAACAGGTCGATCACCTCGCCGCGAACATCGGCTACCTCGTCGAGGGCGTCACCGGACACGTCTCCGAGCGCGACTTCGAGGCCAAGCAGAAGATCGCCTGGGCGCTCGTGACCGGCTGCATCGACACGGGCATGCCCTGCTACGGCTGGGAGCTGGCGATCCCCGAGTGGTACGTGATCAGCGGCTACGATGACGGCGGCTACTACTACTCCGGCCCCGGCGCCGATGAGTCGCGGATGCCGCTGGACCCCCAGGAGCTGGCGCGGACGGAGATTGGGTGGCTGCACGTCAACTGCGTGGTGCCCTGCAGGCCCTCGCCGGACGAGGAGATCGTGACCGCGGCGATTGAGTTCGCGCTCGATCACGCGGCCGGGAAGTACCTCCACGAGCACTATTCCGCGGGCCCGGAGGCGCTGGAGTTGTGGGCGAGCGCGCTCGAGAGCGGGAAGGCTAACCGCTTCGGCGCGGGCTACAACGGTGAGTGTTGGCGCGAATGCCGGGCGATGGCCGCGGAGTTCCTGCGCGAGGCGAAGGCGCGGCTTGGCCGCGAGACGGGGCTCTTCGACGAGGCCGTCGAGCACTACGCGACGGTCGCGGACGCGCTGAGCCGCGTGGTGGAGCGCATTCCGTTCGAGATGGCGCACGACTCCGACGCTGAGGCCGCGACGGTGCAGGACGCCGAATGCGCGGCGATGCTGCGCGAGGCGAAGGCCGCCGAGGAACGCGGGCTGGCGGCGTTGCGGAGGCTGGGCGAGGCGCTGTAGGCGTCGGAGACCACCGGTACACACAGGCGGGGCCGGATCGCTCCGGCCCCGCCATGAGTTTCACGGCATCACTGCGCGAGCTCTAGTCCTCGGTGACCGTCCAGAGGCGGTCCTCGCCGGTTGCGGCACCCGCGCCGAGCCACTTGGAGTGGCCGTCGCAGAAGGCGTAGTTGCCGCCCTCGTTGTGGCGCTTCGCGACGTTGGCCAGGCCGGGATCATCGGTGGCCGTGCCTGAGGTGTCGCGCTGACTCGGTCCGTAGATGAACAGGCTGCTGGCGCCGTAGGAGCCCGGATCGGGGTTGTCACCGATCAGGATGGTCTCGGCGGGCTGGGGGACATCCGCCAGCGCCCGGCCGGGGTTGTACGAGAAGCCGCCGGCCGACGACATGTAGCCGAAGTTCTGGTAGTTCCAGCCGTAGCCGTACGTCGCGGTCTGCACACTCGGGCACCGGATGATCTGCGTGTTGCGGATGTACGGCTGCAGGGCATCGACCCACAGCGTCCGGTTGGCCGGGTCGCCCCATGACGAGGCGTACGGGTAGGTCTCATCGTAGTCCTGCGCATACTGCATCACGGCCAGCATGATCTGCTTGGTGTTGCTCAGACACGAGCTCTGCCGCGCCTTCTCCCGCGCCTTCGCGAACACCGGGAACAGGATTGCTGCCAGGATTGCGATAATCGCAATGACGACGAGAAGTTCGATCAAGGTAAAGCCTTTGCGCATTACGAAACCTCCACTCTCAGATGACTGTCACGAGCGCATCAGTCTAACGAGTTGACACGGTACGTCAAGTCGGCGCGAAGCCATCGAGCGCTTCCTCGGAGAAGCCACGCGAAGACGCGCAGACCTCCACCGCCGCCGCCGGCCCGCCACTCCACGTAGACGGGAGATGCCACCCATGCGTAGATCCACAGTCGCGCTCATCGCCGCACTCACGGTCTGCATCTGCATCCCCACCGCCGCGCAGCAGGACCCGGCGCCCGAAGTCCCCAACTGGGGCTTCGAAGCGGGTACGGACGGCCCGGACGCCTGGACATGGCGCGCCGCGGAGGGCTCAGGCGGGGAGTTCGAGTGGCTTGACGACCTCTCCGACGAAGGCGATCGCTCATTCAGAGTGAGGAAGATTGGCGCGGTAGGGTTCACACTTCTGCTAAGTGATTTCGTGCCTGTTGAGGCGGGGCAGAGCTACCGCGTCACCGCCCGCGTGCGGCCCCTGCACGACGTCCGCCGGGGCGTCTACCTGATGATCAGCCAGCACACCGCCGACAGCGACGACCAGCAGCTCCCCAACACCTTCGGCACCGTGCACATCCCGCTGGAGGGCGGGCGCTGGCAGGAGGTCACCGCGCGGGTGGAGGTGCGCGAGGGCAACGCGCGCATCCGCGTAAGCTGCCTGCAGGCGTTCTGGGCGTCGGACGTCGTGTGGGACGCCGTGACTGTCGCGCCCGTGGGCGCTGAGACCGAGCCGGAGCCGCGCTACGAGGAGCCTGTGCCTGAGGAACTGCCGCCGCTGGAGCCCGCGATGGCCCGCGTGGCCGCGCGCGATCGCGCTTCCGTCGAGGTCACGCGCGAGCAGCGCCGGCCTCGGCTGTTCCTCGACGGCGAGCCGACGCCGTGGGCGTTCTACGTCGCCCCGTTCCACAGCTCCGACAACGCGCAGGTTGCGGACTTCCGCGACGCCGGAGTGCGCGTCTACCTTGCGTCGCTGGTGCTCGGCAAGGACGTCTACGGCGAACGCGGGCCGTGGAAGGGCCCGGGCGAGTTCGACTTCTCCGAGGTAGACGAGCGCCTCGAGCGCATCCTGCGCGTGGACCCGGACGGCTACGTGATCTTCTACCTCGCCTGCGACGCCTACCGGGACTGGGGCGCCGAGCACCCCGATGACGTGACGCTCGACCAGAACGGCCTGCCCGCGATCGTGGACATGCACCCGGTGCGGTGGGGCGGCGAGCCGCCCGAGGGCCGTGAGCGCTACGGCCCCAGCCTCGTCTCGCAGACGCTGCGCGAGGAGACCGCCGACGCCCTCCGGCGGCTGGTGGCGCACGTGGAGGCGAGCGAGGCGGGCAGGGCCGTGATCGGCTACCACGTGGCCGGCTACAACGATGGCCAGTGGTTCCAGTGGCAGCGACCCACCCCCGGCGACATCCACCTCGCGGACTACTCACCCGCGGCCACCGCGAGCTTCCGCGAGTGGCTCGGGCGGCGCTACGCAGGGGACGTGCAGGCCCTGCGCGCGGCGTGGAACCGGCCGAACGTGACCTTCGAGAGCGCCGAGCCGCCGGGCTACGAGCGCTACTGGGTGCAGCCGAGTGGGCTGCTCAACGCAGCCACCGACGGCGACATCGCCGATTGGACCCGCTTCTACTCCGAGGGCCCGGCGGAGACGGTCATGTACCTCGCGGACGTGATCAAGCAGGCCACGCCGCGGCCGATCATCTGCGGCACCTACTACGAGGATATCACCTGCAACTCCGGCAATCACATCGCGCTCGGGCGCTTCCTCGCCGACGACGCGATTGACTTCTTCGCCGGACCGGCCGCCTACACGATCCGCATGCCCGGCTATCAGGGCGCTATGCGCTCGGTCTTCGGCTCAACGCTGCACCACGGGCGGACGTACCTGACCGAGCAGGACTGGCGCTCGTGGCACTCGGTGCCGCGCGAGCCCGCGCAGAACTTCTCGTGGGGGCGCGCGGAGACCGCCGAGGAGCACAACGCGATGGTCCGGCGCGAGTGCGGGATGGCGCTGGCCTTCGGCACCGGCACGTGGTGGTACGACATGTCCGGCGGCTGGTTCGCGGATGAGGGCATCATGGCCGGGATCGCGGGGGCGATGCGGGCCTTCGACCGCGACCTGTCGATCGAGGGCATGCCGCGCTCGGACGTGGCGCTGATCGTCAGCGAGGACAGCAATCACTGGGTCGCGCCGCAGGACGGCGGCCCGTTCCGCTACGAGGGCGTGAAGAACCAGGTCGAGGAGCTGAACCTCTCTGGGGTGCCCTACCGCGTCTACCTGCAGTCGGACCTGCCGACGATCCCCGACCATCGCGTCTACATCTTCGCGAACCCCTACCGCATCAGCGACGAGGAGCGCGCGGCCATCGAGCGCCTCAAGAGCGACGGCCGCACGCTCGTGTTCATGCATGCGCCCGGCGCGGTGACCGACGGCACCGCCGCCGAGGCGATCTCGGAGATCACGGGCATCGAGGTGGAGGCGCTGCCCGACCGGACGGACCTCAACGCGATGGTGCTCGATGGCGCGGACCCGCTGGTGACCGACCTGGCCGCGGGGATCGCGTTGCCGGGCGCGATCAAGGGCCCGGCGTTCGCGGTGACCGACGCGGCCGCGACGCCGCTGGCGACCTACGTGGACAGCGACACAGTCGCGGCGGCGATGCGGGAGTTCGACGGCTGGCGGAGCGTCTACGTCTGCCCGCCGCACCTGACCGCGGACTTCGCGAACCGGCTGGCGAAGCTGGCGGGTGCGTGGGTGGCGGGCGAGCCGGGGAACGCGATCTACGCGAACGAGCACTTCATCACGGTGCACGCGATCTTTGGCGGCCCGGAGACACTGACGCTCGAGCGCCCCTCGCGCGTGACCGACCTCACCAGCGGCGAGGTCATCTCCGAGCGCGCGGACACGATCGAGCTTGAGCTGACCCGCGGCGAGACGCGGTGGTTCGCACTGGAGCCGCGCTGAGCGCGTGCGCGCCGATCAGTCGGCGCGGAAGGCGTGGATGTGCGTGCACTCGTCGATGACGACCTGCGCATCGAGGTCTTCGATGCGAAGCGGCCTGACCGTGTATCCGAGCCGCATGAGGTAGTCCGCGACATCACGCGCCAGCAGGTCCAGTGCGTCAAGGTAGCCGTGGTGGATCTCGCAGAAGATCTCGGGGCCGTCAATGGTGAGCGTCTCCGCGGCGCCGCGTAGGAGGGCCAGCTCGCTGCCCTCGCAATCGGCGCTGATGACATCAATCCGCGGAATGCCATGCGTGGCCCTGAACTGATCCACTGTGCCGGTGGGCACCGGAAGCCACTCGGCACCTTCGGCAGGCACGATCCCGCTCCCGCCTCCATGCTTGTGGAACGCGAAGCCGCCGGAATGGTCGCTGAGGGCAAGCCTGTAGGCGCGCGTGTTGTGCACGCCGCTCGCGCTGAGGCTCCCCCTGAGCGCATCAAAGTACTCGGGGACCGGCTCGAATGCCCAGACGCGCCCCTGCGGTCCAACAGCGTCCGCCAGCACCAGCGTCGATCTGCCACCATGGGCACCGACGTCGAGGGCGACCATCCCGGGCCGACATATCGAGCGCAGCATCTGTGCCTCGCCCGCTACATGCGGCGATTCCGCGAGCTTCTCATTGAACTCAGGCGATCCGAAGGTCAGTGCCTCCATCGATCATTACCCCGATCTGTCTGCACAACCCGCGTCCTGCGCGGCGGTTTCTACTCGGGCTTGAGGACGACGTGGCTGCGCTCTTCGCCCGCCTCGTGCTGCTCCACGACCTGGTCGATGTGCTGCCCGACCAGTTCGACGCCCTCCCGCACCGTGTCCACGCGCACCACGACGCAGACCAGCTTCTTCAGCAGCCGTGGCAGGTTCGGCCCGAAGCGCGGGTTCGCCCACGCGTCCACGCCATCGAGTGCGCTGAGTGACTTCGTTGCCTTGTCCGGGTCGCCGCGGCGCATCCTCTCGTCGCCGCCGTACTTCGAGTTCTCGCGGCGCTCAACGAACTCAACCTCTTTCCCGTAGTACCGGTAGACGTCAAAGAACTTTGCCTGGCCCGCGTGGTCATCAGTAACAAGGTTCTCGCCGTCATTTGTGCTGAAAGCGACCATCAGTTCCATCGAATTCCCTCCAATGGGGCTTCCCCTGCGCCATCATGCGCAAGCACGAGGGGTGCCTGCCGGTCTGGGCTCGGGTGCGATCAGTGTGATGTTAGTCTTAACTAACTCTGGAGTCAATAGGGGGTCTGCTCAGAGGCGTCATTCGTCGGAGGGAAGGCCGCTCTTACTCCTTACGGTAGCACAGCTCGTGGATGCAGGCATGCGAGAACCACTTCGTGTTGCGCCAGCCGAAGTGGCCCTCCAGCGGCAGGTCGAGCAGAATGAAGCGGCAGGTCGGTTCGCCCTCGGGCTCGGTGCGGAAGGTATAGACCTCCACGCAATCGCCCTGCGGCGGCACGCGCAGAGTCAGGTCCACGATGTCGCCGGACGCGTAGCGGTTGCGGTTGTCGCGGCCCGGATCGATGAACTCGCGGCGGTAGACCCGCTCGCCGCCGACCGTCGCGGTGAGCGTGATGAGCCCCCACGGCTGCCAGATGATCCCGTAGCCATTGCTCTCAGGGTCGGCCGCGTCGGCCTTGAAGAACTCCGCCAGCGGCACGTGGTACTGGTACTTCTCGGCCTCGATCATGCGGAAGCGCAGGTGGTAGACGCCCGGCCCGGTGGCCTCCAGCGCGTACATGCTCCCGCCCCCGCGCAGCAGCACGCAGCCCTCGTCCGCCAGGCAGGTCTGCCGGCCATTGCGCTGCACGGCTTCCAGCGCCGCGGGGTCCGCAAAGTCAAGCGCGTACGGCGCGGCGTGGGCCGCGGTGGCGAGGAGGACGAGCGCGGCACACACGAAGAAGCGCAGCGACACGCCGTCTGAAGGGGCCGCACGAGCCGCCCGACGAAGGAGGGCGGCGAGGTCGGCCCATCGGCCTTTCGCATCGCCGCAACTCGTACGACCGCAGGGCCGGCCTCGCGACAACCGCTGACGCGATTGTCGCTCGTGCGGCCCCTCCAAACGGCTCGCGCCGTCGAGCGCTCTCATCGCTACGCCCCCTTCCGCGTCAACACGAGGCCGAGCGGCCCGTAGACCCCGCCCATGCCGCCCGGCGTGTAGACCTTGAGTGTGAGCAACTGCTGCTCGGGTTTGCGCAGCTCATCCGGGATGCGGACCAGCGAGGGCGTGTCCCAGCCCTCGTGGTTGCCGATCAGCTCCCCGTTGATGAAGAGCTTCGCCTCCGAGTCGATGCCGCTGATGTAGAGGTAGAGGTCATCGCCCGCGGGCACCTCCGGGGTCTGCAGCGGCAGGTAGTACCAGCCGACGCCGCTATAGCGCCCGATGCTGAAGTCCCAGTGCGTGCCGACGGGGATCTCCAGCACGCTGTCGCCCTCGTCGGGGACGGCGCTCTGCCAGCCGGCGTCCTCGCCGGTGTTGCGCGGGTCCTTGATGAACTGCGCGGTCAGCGGCAGCCACTCCAGCGAGACGATCTCGCCCGGCACGCCCAGCTCCTCGCGCTTCTGTGCGAGCAGTTGGCGGAAGTATTCGAACTTGCGCGCGGTGACCTGCTCCTCGTTCACGTAGCCGTAGCGGAGCTTCGGCTTCGGCAGGTCGAGCTGCCACTGGCCGTAGACGACCTGGTTGTCCGAGCCCTCGACGTTCTCGAGGTTCATCCCCGGGCCCTTCGTGTAGCCGTCGTCGAACTCGAAGAGGATGTTGCCCGTGACCACGCCGCTGCCGTCGGTCGAGGCGACGCTGAACGACCAGTCGCTGTAGCCGTCGCTGGGGCCGCTGTGGCTCTTGTACATGCGGTTATTGGTGACCATCGGCGCGATCGCTCCCGGCACCATCCGGTCGCGCAGACTCGACCAGCCGCCGATGACGATGCCGCCCTGGGTGGTGATGCAGCCGTCGATGCGCGGCGCGATGCCCCGCTGTCCGCCGTACATCTCGATGCTGTCGGGGTTCTGGTGGTCGTAGAAGGTGATGCTCGAGGCCATGCACTCGATGACCTCGGTCTGCGGCGCGCCGGGGATGGCGATGGAGCTGTTGGGGCTGATGCAGCGGATGAGGCGGTTGTTGGCGTCTGAGCCCTCAAGGTCGATGAAGCCGTACGTGCGGAAGTTGACGTCGCCGCCGCGGCAGTCCACGTAGGTGTTCTGGCGCGCGCCGCTATGCGAGGAGCAGTAGTCCCAGCGAATCGTATCGTAGGCTTCGCAGTCCTTGATGAGATTGCCGGTGCCGCGGAAGTAGAAGCCGTCGCCGCTCCACTGGTCGCGGTCGGCGAGGCAGCGGTAGACGCGGTTGTAGGAGCCGTAGGTGAAGAAGGCGATGCCCGGATGGTTGAAGACCACGCAGTCCTCGACCACGCAGTGATTGAGCAGTTTGATGGCCACGTCATTCTTGCCGAGGTCCTGGAACTCGGGCCAGTGCGAGTACTTGTTGCCGTCGATGATCGCTCCGGAGATACGCGCGCCCTCGGCGAGGGTGATGAGCACTCCATCGCTCGGCAGGCGCAGGAGGCGGGAGTTCGGGCCGAAGACGATCTGCGCGTTCTCCTGCGTCTCAAGGCCGGTGCGCGTAGCGTAGATGCGCGGGTTGGCCGGATCGTTGCTGCCGGGGAACAGCAGCGCGGGCTCGGCGGCGAGTGCCGACTGGATCTGCTCGGTGAGGTCCACCGAGCCGTCGGTCGGGCAGTTCGCGGGCAGATACGCGTCGATGCTGACGAGCTGCGCGGCGGCTGGGAGCGCACACAGCGCGGTAAGCGCTGCCAGCGCGACGGCGGTGATGGTCGTCTTCATAGTGAAAGGGCCTCCGTGGCGCGGCACAGGAAAGTGGCCTGAGCCTTCGCCGCAAGTGGCCGGGGTCCCTTCATGCGCACCCGTCGGCTCAGGTCCTGTCGCCGCTCCATTGGGCCTCGACCGAGCCGCTCAGGGACTCGAAGCGCACGGTGTACTCCTCGGCGACCGGCGACTGGAGCTCGGCACCGGCGCTGTAATCGGGGTTCACGTCGCGGCCGAGGGAGGCGATGCGGGCGCACAGATGGCGACCGCGAGCGTGAGTGCGGGCAGAACCTTCGTCGGAGTATACCGCGAGCATCACCTGTGCGGCTCGCGCGTACATGAAGAGACGCGAGCCGCCGTGGGGTGGCGGCTCGCGTCAGGGCCTTGCAGTTACGTGGAAGGGTGCGTCCTCGTATCAACCCAGATGCTTCTTGAGCATGCGCTCCAGATCGGCCTTCGGCTGCATCCCTACGGTCTGATCTACGACCTGGCCGCCCTTGAAGACGAAGAGGGCGGGGATGCCGCGCACGTTGTACTGGCTCGCAAGCGCGCCGTTGTCGTCAACGTCCACCCGCACGACCTTGACGCGGCCCGCGTAGTCTTCCGCGATCTCCTCTAGCGTCGGGTGCAACTGGCGGCACGGACCGCACCAGTCGGCGTAGAAGTCCAGCAGCACGGGCACGTCGGACTTGAGCACCACCTCGTCGAAGCTCGCGGCGTCCGCCTTGATGATCTCCCCGGGCGTGCCAGGCTGGCCGGCGCCCTCCTCGGAGGTCTTGTCGGCTGGGTCGGGCTTGCTCTCCTCATCCAGATCGCATCCGGATGCTATCGCGCCGATCAACGCCAGGGTCGCCAGTAGGCCCACAGCCATCATCCACCGTCGGTTGGTCGAACGCATCATTGAAGTCTCCCTGATGAACCGCCCGGTGGGCGCGGCGGGTAGTGTTCGCGCTGCGGGCTCGCCTATTGCAGGCCGCACGTCCCGCCCGGGCAGCACGTCGCGCACGCGTCACTTCTCTTCGAGGCAGTCCCGACGGCGAAGGTCGAGAGCGCTCGTGTCGTCGCCTCGCTGCCGCAGCCGGGGCACTTCTTCGCGTCATCCTTGCCGCGAGCGCTTACGAGGGTCTCGAAGCGCTCACCGCAGTCCTGACAGTCATACTCATACAGCGGCATCGTCAGTCCTCCTGTAGGTAGTCAGTGCGGATCCTCGACATGAAAGATCATAGCCGCGAGCTCCAGCAGATCGGCGAGTCCTGAATGGGCCGGACGGTAGCACACGCGCGCCCCATCCCGTTGGGAGACGACGACGCCTCTGTCCCGAAGGACGCCGAGGTGCTGGGAGATGTTCGGCTGGCTGCACTCCAGCTCGTCGCGCAGCTCACTCACGCACATCTCACCGTCCACGATGCGCCTGAGTATTCCGATACGGGTGGGGTTCCCCAGCGCCCGGAACACTGTCGCCATCTGTTCGCAGCAGGCCAGGTCCTCGCGCCTCTCTTTGCCTCCGCGGGCTGCCGTCTCCGTGGTCGCCATCGCTGTCCCTCACCTATCATGCACTCATGCGAATATTCGCATACATTATACCCGGCCCGAGCGGGAAAGTAAACCGGTCCGGGCGGATTCTCAGCGGGGAATTTCGCGATGGCGGCCCTGCTGTGCCGTTGTCCAGTCGTATGGAGCGGAGGGGCTTCAGCCGCTCCGACGGCCCTCAGTCGATCGGCTCGAACATGTCCTTGCCCACGCCGCAGTCGGGGCAGGTCCAGTCATCCGGCAGGTCCTCGAAAGCCGTTCCCGGCGCGATGTCCTGTGTGTCATCGCCCTTCTCGGGGTCGTAGATGTAGCCGCACGCGACGCACTCGTACTTCTGCATGATGCTTCCTCCTCTGACGCCCCGGTCGGGGCGGTCCGTGTCATCTGGTCCCGGGATTCACGCGCCGGCCTGCGGGGCCTCCTGCGCGCGGTCGGCGAGCAGCGCGCCCGCCTCGCGGCACTGCGCCAGCACGTCCTCGCTCGGCTTCCACTGCGCGGTGAGGGGCTCGCGCAGGATGTCAAAGTCCATCGCCTCAAGGTACTCGTTGACCGCCTTCGGGCCGCTCGGTGCCCAGCCGTAGGAGCCGAACGCGAAGCCCGCCTTGCCCTTGGGTGCGAGGCCCTTGATGTAGGTCAGCACGCCCGCGATGTCGGGCATCAGCGTCATGTTGAGCGTTGGCGAGCCGAAGGCGACCGCTGCCGCGTCGAGCATTTCGGTCGCCAGCTCGGTGCGGTGCGTGCCGCCAACGTCGAAGAGCTTGACCTCGACGCCCTCGCGGGTTGCGCCCTTCACGATCTCGTGGGCCATGCAGTCGGTTGAGTGCCACATGCTCTCGTAGATCACGAGCACCTTCGGCCGGGCCCGGCACTGCACCCAGTTGGAGTAGGCGTCGAGGATCTCCGGGATGTGTGCGCGCCAGACCACGCCGTGCGCGGGCGCGATGGTGCCGATCTCCAGCCCGCCGAGGGCATCCAGCGCTTTCGCGATCGGGCGGCCGTAGAGCATGACGATGTTGGCGTAGTAGGTCTTCGCCTCCTGCATGACGACCGACAGGTCGTTCTCGTCGTCGAAGCGGCCAGAGGAGGCGATGTGCTGACCGAAGGCATCGTTGGAGAAGAGTATCTTCTCCTCAGGGCAGTAGCTGACCATCGAGTCGGGCCAGTGCACCATCGGCACCTGCACGAAGGTGAGCGAGCGCCCGCCCAGGTCGAGGGAGTCGCCGGTCGCGACCACCTCGATCTCCCAGCCGGAGGTGTCGTAGTAGGCCGCGAGGATGCCGACGGTCTTCTCGTTGGCCACGAGCGTCGCGCCGGTGGCCTCGATCGCAGCGGCCAGCGAGCCGGAGTGGTCGGGTTCAGCGTGGTTCGCGACGATGTAGTCCACCGCGCCGAGCCCGGCCACCTCATCAACATTCGCCAGCAGCGAGTTGGTGTAGGTGCGCTTGACGGTGTCGATGAGCGCGGTCTTCTCCGTGCCCTGCACCAGGTAGGCGTTGTAGGTCGATCCGCGGCCGGTGTGATAGCCGTGGAAATCGCGGATGGTCCAGTCGATTGCGCCTACCCAGTTGATGCCTTCGGTCAGCGTGACGTGCATGGTGAGTCAGACGGCTCCTTTCAGCAGCCGTTCAGCCGCGAGCGCCCGCCTCTACGCCTTCCAGATGCCGTGGACGTTGCAGTGCTCGCGGACGACGACGCTCTGCGCGTCGGTGCAGAAGGTTGCACTCGGCGCATCGGTGGGGTCGAGGTTTGCCCGGAGGACCTTGCCGTCGGCGATCAGCTCGATCCACTCGATCTGATGCGCCTCGGTCATCGGGTGCGGCACGCTGCCGACCGTGACCTGGTAGCCGCCGTCGATCTTCTCGACGACCGGCACATGCTTCTCCTTGCCCTCATCGGTGGTCGCGGCCTCGAGCAGCGTCATCGGCTGACCGCAGCACGACAGCTCGCCGGGGCCTCCGTGGAGTACCTCGACGATGTTCCCGCACTTCTCGCACTTATAGACTTCCATCGGAGCGGCCATGGGTACGCCCTCCCTGTCTTGTGTCTGAGTATTCGCTACACGAGGCGGCACACGCTTGCCGGATGTGCCGCCGGTTCATGTCTGATGCGCCAGACGAGCTACTGCAGTTCGGCGTAGACCTCGAAGTGCGCCTGCGGGTGGTCACATGCCGGGCACTTGTTCGGCGCGCCTGTGCCATTGCTCATGTAGCCGCAGTTGCGGCAGCGCCAGACGACTTCGCTCTCGCGCTCGAAGACCGTGCCCGAAGCGACGTGGTCCAGCAGCGTCAGGTAGCGCTTCTCGTGGCCGACCTCGGCCTTGCCGATCGAGCGGAAGGCGGCGGCGATCAGCTTGAAGCCCTCCTCCTCGGCGATCTCGGAGAACTCGGGGTACATTACCGTGTTCTCGTGGTTCTCGCCGTCGGCGGAGGCCTTCAGGTTCTCGGCGGTCGTGCCGATGACGCCTGCCGGGAACGCCGCGGTCACCTCAACCTCGCCGCCCTCCAGGAACTTGAAGAGCCGCTTCGCGTGCTCCTTCTCCTGGTCGGCGGTCTCCGCGAAGATCGCCGCGATCTGCTCGTAGCCCTCCTTCTTCGCCTGACTGGCGAAGTAGGCGTAGCGGTTGCGCGCCTGCGACTCCCCCGCGAACGCTGTCAGGATGTTCTTCTCGGTCCGGCTGCCCTTGAGCTCCATCGTGCGTCTCCTCCTTCATCAGTGCACGTCACGCTACTCGCTCTTGCGACACCCGGGGCAGAGCCCCATGAACTCAACGCGGTGCTCGGAGATCGTCCAGCCGTCTGCAGCCCGCCGAGCTTCGTCGATGCACGGCGTGGGCTCGCTATGTATCGGCAGATCCGCGACACGCCCGCAGTCGGTGCAGCGCACGTGGTAGTGCGGCTCCACGCACGCGTCGAAATGCGACGCGCCCGATCCGTAGTCAAGCTCCTGCGCGTAGCCAAGCTCGATCAGCTTGCGGAGGTTGCGGTAGACGGTGCCCTGGCTCACGTCCGGCAGCGCCTGGCGGACCATCTCGTAGACCTCGGCGGCGGTGGGGTGCGTATCCACTGACGCGAGTGCCTCAAGCACCGCACGCCGCTGATGCGTCATGCGTCCGCCTGTCTCTCGAACCTTTGCCGCCAGCCTGTCTTCTCCTGCCATGATTATCAAACCCAGATAGTAATGCGAACTGTTATTGATTATAGTGAGGAGGGTGGCGGGAGTCAAGGGGTGGGGAAGAAAGGCGGGAAGGAGGGCCTGACCTCTCCCCCCCGGCCCCCCTCTCCGTTCCGGCGAGGGGGGAGAACGGCGTCGGCACGGGCGCGGTCGTCATCCTTGCCGTTCGTGGCGCAGGCATCCCTGCCTGCGGTCGTCGCGCGATGCGAACGGCCTGGGCCAACCTCGCCGCGCTCGCTTCGCTCGCGAGGCTCGTGCGGCCCTTCCTCCGTCCCGGCGAGGGGGAGAACGGCGACTGCGAATGCCCGGTCGTCATCCTTGCCGTTCGTGGCGCAGGCATCCCTGCCTGCGGTCGTCGCGATCCGCTTGCCCACGCACAGGCCTTGGAGTAGACTTCATCTACGCGCAAGACGCTCCTGACGCACGGTCGGGGAGTGGGGCAGATGCCGCGCAGGCAGGTCGCGCTCCTCATCGCCGCGGTCGCGGTGATGAGCCTTTCGGGTTGGCTGGTGCGGAACTACTACGGGCCCAACCGGAGCCTCGAGGAGACGCGGAGTCTCGGCGAAGACCTCGTCCTCCAGGGCCGCGATGCGGAGTACGTGAGGGTCTGGCAACGCTACGTCCACCGGCACCCGGACGAGGCGGCAGCACACGCGGCCCTCGCAAGCGGGCTCATCGCGCGTGAGCGCCGTGCCTGCGCCGAAGTCTCCATCGCCCGCGCCCTCGAACTCGACTCCGAGCTTCCCCAAGCCCACTACGGTCAGGGCATGTTGCATGAGTGGCCGGCGGATTACGCACAGGCCGACAGGGACTACGCGCATGCGCTGTCATTGGTGGACGCGGCCCTCGCTGAGCTGCCCGATGACGTCCACCTGCAGCGTCTGCGCTGCCGGCTCCTGCTGAGCCTGAGCGACACCAAGGGCGCCAGCGCGGCGGCCGAGGAGGGTCTCGCGGCGCACCCCGACGACCCCTGGCTCCGACTCCTGCTCGCCTCCGCGCTGCAGGTGGACGGCCGCCTCGAGGAGTCGATCGATGAGTGTGACCGCGTGCTGGCGACGCGGCCCGACGCGGTGCGGGCGTGCGAAGCAAAGGCCCATGCCCTCTCGGAAATGGGCGAAGACGAAGCGGCTATCGAGGCCCTGTCGCAGGCGCTGGAGGTGAGCCCGCACTGCACCTCGGCGCTCCTCTACCGCTCGTGGCTGTCCGTTCAGCAGGGCGACCTGAAGAGCGCGCGGCGCGACTGCGCCACCGCTGTGAGGACAAACAAGCAGGGCGCGCGCGGCTACTTCGTTCGCGCAAACCTCGTGGAGGGGGAACTCCGCGCGCAGAGCGCGTCCGGCTCGGGGAGCTACCTGTTCGCGTGGGTGAACTACTACCTCCAACGGCGCCGGGCGATAAAGGACCTTGAGCGCACGTTGGAGCTGGACCCGTGGATGGCGTCCGCGCACGTGGACCTGGCGCAGTGGCGGTCATGGAGCGGGGATGACGGTGAAGCCCGGATGCACGCTCAGATCGCCGTCGATCTCTACAGCGAGAAGATCGAGGCGCGCCCGCCGACCTCAGCCGCCTACCTCTGGCGGGAGGGCGCCTACATGGTGCTCTGCGACTATGCCGCCGCCCGGGCGGACGCGCAGAGCGCACTCGAGGTCGCGGACGGCCCCGGTGCGCGCGAGGCCGCGCAGATGCACCTCGACTACATCAATGAGGTCGATCCCGCGGGAGCGCCACCCACGTCCGGCGCAGAGTCTCCCGCGGGCAAGGAGGCGCAGGAGCAGTGAGCCGCGATCGCGGCCCCCCCGCGGCCCTGCGTCGTTCGCGACGGCAGACGGCGCCTCCCCCCCAGTCCCTCTCTCCCTGGTCCCGCCTAAACGGCAGGCGGGACAAGCGGGAGAGGGGGAGAACGGCCGCGCGTGGCATCGCCGCGGATCGTTGCCCAGTCGTATGGAGCGCAGGGGCTTTAGCCGCTCCGACTGATCGGGAAGAACCAACGCCCCATCGCCCTGCGTCGGTCGCGACGGCAACGGCGCCTCACCCCTTCGGCCACCTCGCTGCGCGCGGCGGCCTCTTCCCCTCTCCGTCCCGGAGCTATGCTTTACCCACATTTTTCTGTGGGTGGAGGAGGTACTTGTATAAGTTTCAAGAATTACCGTGCTTGAGGTGATAACAGATGAAGCCCTCAAGCACCCAAACGTG
>JALGSW010000178.1 GCA_029821635.1 Candidatus Zipacnadia bacterium | reverse complement strand
TGTGGCGCATCCACGTGCAGGAGCTGGCGTCCGGGAAGGTCGCGGATGCTTACGTGAGGGTGGGCGGCTGACGCTAACCTCTCCCCCCCGCCCCCCTCTCCGTTCCGGCGAGGGGGGAGAAAGGCAACGACGGCGGCGGTCTCGATCTCATGAGGCCGCCGCCGTCTTCTATTGGAGCGACAGGCCTCCAGCCGTTGCTGGCGTTGCTGCCGTTCTCCCCCTCTCCCGCTTGAAACCGCGTCGTCTGCGGTTTCCAGGAGAGGGGGCCGGGGGGTGAGGCGCCGTCGCCGTCCTCCGGGGGGGTGAAGCCGCCGTTGCTGCCGTCAGCCGTTCGCTCTTCCCTCTTCACTTCTCGCTCTTCCCTGTCTCTGCCCCGGCAGCAGCCTCGCGTTCCACGCCGTCAGCACCTCCAGGCCGCCCATCGCCAGGCCCATCGCCAGCCCCGCGAGCAGATCCAGCACATGGTGGTTGCCCACATACGGCCGCGAGTAGAGCGTGAGCACCAGGAGTATGATCAGCGGCCACTTGAAGCGCGGGTAGGCGACCGCGAAGAGCAGCGCCGCCTGCCCCCACAGGTGCGCGTGCGCCGACGGGAACGACGAATAGGTCCACCGCGGCCCCAGCGTGCGGATCTCGGACATATACGTGAACGGCCGGGGGCGGTGCCACAGATCGCGCAGGCCCGGCATCACGGCGTGCTCCGTCAGGAGCAGCCCCATGATGAAGATCACGGCAATCAGCCGGTCGCGTCGCGCGCCAAAGATCAGCAGGAGAGTTGCGAGGACCAGCCAGGCGGCGCCCGCATCGCCGAGGCGCGAGACACCGCTGAAGAGCACGTCCAGCACGGGATTGTGGTGCTGATTGATCCACAGCGTCAGTTGCCGGTCGAGGTGAAGGACGGACTGCACGAGCATCACTCCGGAAGTAACGTGCTCCCCATGGTGTAGGAGTTCGCCGCAGACATACTCCGGGCCTGCGCAGGCAGGTCCGCGCCCGCTGCCGCCGAATTCCATCACACACGACACCAGCAATCGCGAGATTGCGGGAGGACCGATTATGCGCGAGATCAAGCTCTTCATTGACGGCGAGTTCTGCGACGCAGCCGACGGCGCGACCTACGCGAGCATCAACCCCGCGAACGGCCTGGCCGTCGCTACGGTGGCCGAGGGCGGCGCCGAGGACGTGCGGCGGGCGTGCGTGGCCGCGCAGCAGGCATTCGAGGGCGACTGGGGCGCGATGACCTCCGCCGAGCGCTCGGACATCCTCGCAGGCGCGGCGGACCTGATCGAGGCGCGCGCGGAGGAGTTCGCGCAGCTCGAGACGCTCGACGTGGGCAAGCCAATCACCGAATCGACCGCAATCGACGTGCCCGCGGCGGTCGGCTACCTGCGCTGGTACGCCTCAGTGACCGACGCGGCGGTCGGCGAGACGATCGACATCCCCAACCCCGGCCAGGTGGATTTCTCACTGTGGGAACCGTACGGTGTCGTCGGCGGGATCGCTCCCTGGAACTTCCCGCTCTTCCTCGGCATGCTGAAGATCGGCCCGGCGCTGGCGACCGGCAACTCCATCGTCTTCAAGCCCGCGTCGATCACGCCGCAGAGCGCCTCGGTGGTCTGCGAGTGCTTCGCCGAAGCCGGGCTGCCCGCGGGCGCGCTGAACGTGATCACCGGCCCCGGCCGGGTGGTCGGCGAGACGCTGGTGACCGATCCGCGCGTACAGATGGTCTCCTTCACCGGCTCCACGGACGTCGGGCGGCGGATCATCGAGATGTCGGCCCAGAACATCACGAACCTGTCCCTGGAGCTTGGCGGCAAGTCGCCGAACATCATCTTCGAGGACGCCGACTTCGACCAGGCGGTCGCGGGCGCGGTCTTCGGCCTGCTGCTCAACAACGGGCAGAACTGCATCGCCGGGACGCGGCTGCTCGTGCAGCGCGGCATCTACGACGACGTCTGCAGTGGGGTCGCGGAGAAGCTCGACGCGCTGGTGGTCGGCGACCCGATGGACCCGCAGACGCAGCTCGGGGCGATCGTGAGCGAGGAGCAGTTCGAGAAGGTGATCGGCTACATCGGCTGGGGTGAGGAGGAGGGCGCGACGGTCGCCGCGGGCGGGGCCGTGCCCGACGATCCGGAGCTCGCGGATGGCTGGTTCGTGCGCCCGACGCTGCTGACGGGATGCACGAACGCGATGTCGGTCTCGTGCGACGAGGTCTTCGGCCCGGTGCTGGTGGCGATCCCGTTCGAGGATGAGGCCGAGGCGCTCGCCATCGCCAACGACACGCCCTACGGCCTCGGTTCGGGGGTCTTCACCACGGACGCGGACAGAGCCCGGAGGATGGCCCGAGCGCTCCAGTCGGGCACCGTCTACGTCAACACGTTCAACCAGGTCTACCCGCAGAGCCCCTTCCCCGGCTGGAAGCAGTCCGGCACGGGCGTGGAGCGCGGGATGCGCGGTCTGTTCACCTACATGCGCTACAAGAACGTCATCCAGGACATCTCCGGCGAGCCGATCGGGTGGTTCTGAGCACAACCTTCCCGCCTCCTGATTCGTCAAATATCGTGTAGAATTCCGACCGGTGCAGTGAAGTTCATGCCAGCGGGGCGTGGAGGAGGCGGAGATGCGAGACTACATCTCATGGGCGGGAAGCGGGCTCCGGGCGGCAGTTATTGGTGTCGCGGCGCTCGCAATGCTGGCTGTGGGTTGCGCGGTCACGCAGAACGTCGTTGCCGCCGAGGAAGCGGCTGCCGCGGAGGAGAGTGGGGAGACACAGATGGCTGAGAAGCAGTACCCGGTTCAGAAGACCGATGAGGAGTGGCGCGCGCTCCTCACGGAGGAGCAATACAAGGTCACGCGCATTGGCGGCACCGAGTGCGCCTTCACAGGGCAGTTCTGGAACGACCACCGCGACGGCGTCTATCACTGCGTCTGCTGCGGCAACCCGCTGTTCAGCTCGGCCGCGAAGTTCGAGTCCGGCACCGGCTGGCCAAGCTACTTCCAGCCGGTGGGCCCCGAGCGCATCTACGAGAAGACAGATCGCAGCCACGGGATGGTGCGCACTGAGGTGCTGTGCAACCGCTGCGGCGCGCACCTCGGGCACGTCTTCCGCGACGGCCCGGAGCCGACCGGCCTGCGCTTCTGCATCAACTCAGTCGCGCTTGAGTGGAAGCCGCAGCTCGTCGAGCCGACGGATGATACAGCAGCGCCCGCCGCGGCCGACGCCGCGCAGGAGTAGCCACCACAGACGCACACAGGCCCCCACTCGCGCGAGCGGGGGCCCGATCGTGTCCGGTGGACGCGCGTCGGCTACCTGCGCCTGCGCCGCGCGACCGATCCTGCGAGCACCGTGCACGCCAGCAGCACCCACGTGGCGGGTTCGGGGGAGTCGTCGGGTGTGGGAGACGACGCCGGGGTGGCGAGGAAGGCGTGGATGGTGCCTTCGGGTGTGATGGCGCTGCCGCAGATCTGCCCGGAAGCGTTGATATCCCACGCATCGATGAGTTCCCACTCGTCGTGTCCCGGCAGCAGGAGGCTGTTCAGGTCCCACGTAGTCCCATTGTCCCAGAGGAAGGCGTGCATCTCGCCGGTTGCGGTCCTGTCGCGACCGACTGCCTGGCGACTGTCGTTGATCCCCAGTGTGTATGGTCGGTCTCCGGTTGTGGTCGTGCCGCCAAGACTGATCACGTGAACGTCGGTGCCGTCGAACACGTAGGGCTGGTGTTCGGTGTAGTTGACGGTCCGGTACCCGCCGTAGTCGCCGACGTTGTTGAGGCACAAGCCGCTCGCGCCAGTGCCCTCCATAGTGCCCAACGTCCGCCAGCCGTTCACGTCGTCCCAGAGCACAGCGTTCCTGTTGAGGCCGCCATTGTCGTAACGATTCCCGATCATGAGGTCGGCCTCGTTGATGCCGTAAAGGCCGCTGCTGATTCCTCCGGCCTGGCCGATGTCGGTCCACGATCCATCCCAGTAGGCCGGGTGCCCTTCCCCATTGTTGGAGCTGCCTGAACCGACGGCTACGCCCGAGTCATTGATCGCGTTCAGCACGCTGCAGTTGCCCCAGGGCACACCCACCGTCGTCGTCACACCGCCCTCCCAGGTGAACGCGTAACTGCTGCTGAGGCGCCAGTAGTACCCAACTGCGAAACCAGAGTTGTTGATCCCGCGCGCGTAGCAGCCGTGGCCCGTCATGGCGTCTATCTCGGTCATCACGCCTGCATCCCACACGAAACCACGCACCACCCCGCTTTCATCGCAGTAGCCGACCACCTGGCCGTAGTCGTTCAGGCCCGTGGCGAGTGCGCTTCCCCCAAGTGTGCCGACGTCGGTGATGTCGTAGAGCGAAGCTGCCATCAACGGGCCGCTCCCTGCGATCAGGAGCAACAGATACGGCGCCAACGCGGTAGCCGCTCTCTTCATCTGTGCACCTCCTCAGTGCTTTCCCGTCTGATTGGTCAGACCATGCAGCGGGACGGTTGACCGCGTGGTCGCGCCTGCTCAACTCACCCACGGCTGACCGATCCGCCGCCCAATGCCCCGTATTGTCCATTCTTGTAGAAATCTCCTCCTATATTGCCTCACAGCATCCTCTCAATATGGCCCAAGTAACAAAGAAGACACCAGTGGAATCGGGAAGCATGGATTGCGCCGCACGGCGACCGGTCAGCCCGTACGTGGAGAGGGAGAAGGCTGCGCCACGTGGAGGAGGCACAGGAAGCCAGCGAGACGCCCGCTGGCGAGCCTGCGCGCCTGTGTCAGCTCGGTTGCCCTGCAGTGGCGGCCCGAGTTCGTCGAGCCGACAGATGGCGCGGCAGCGCCCGCGCCGGCCGCCGAGAGCATCGACGCCGCGCAGCAGTAGCCGTCGCGCCCATGTGGAGGACTTCGTCTCCCTCCAGCGGAAGCACCACGGGGAGGCGATACCATGTCCACCAACCGGCCCACACCGACCGCCAGGCAGCTCCGCTGGCAGGACCTCGAGTTCGGGATGTTCTGCCACTTCGGCCCCAACACGTTCTGTGATCAGGAGTGGGGCGAGGGCGATGACCCGCCCGAAGTCTTCGCGCCCACCGATCTGAACCCCCGACAGTGGGTGGATGCCGCCGTCGAGGCCGGGATGCGCTACTTCGTCTTTACCACCAAGCACCACGACGGCTTCTGCCTCTGGCCCACCGAGACCACCGACTACTCCGTCGCATCAAGCCCGTGGCGCGACGGGAAGGGCGACGTGGTCGGCGAGGTCGCGGAGGCCTGTCGCGACGCGGGCATCACGCTCGGCCTCTACTGCTCCCCGTGGGACCGCCACGAGCCCTGCTACGACGACGCCCCCGCCTACGATCGGCTCTATGCGCAGCAGTGGACGGAGCTGCTGGAGCGCTACGGGCCGGTCGAGGTTGCGTGGCTCGACGGCGCGGGCTCGAAGGGCCATGTCTATGACTGGGCGAGCATCATCGGCGCCATCCGCGAGGTGGCGCCGGAGATCTGCATCCACTCGCTCGGGTCCCCGGACTTCCGCTGGGTCGGCAATGAGGACGGCCTCGCGCCCTACCCATGCTGGCATACGGTGCACTCGCCTGAGGAGGCGAGCCAGTCGGAGGGGCTGCTCTTCGAGGGCTTCCTCGACAGCTACCCGCACTACCTGCCCGCCGAGGGGGACGCGCGCATCCGGGAGAACTGGTTCTGGCACCCCGATGACTGGCCGAGCCTGAAGAGTACCGAGCGGCTCGTAGACATCTACGAGCACTCGGTGGGCCGCGGCACGAACCTGATCCTCAACATCGGCCCGGATGACCGCGGACTGTTGCCTGAGCCGGACGTGGCGCGGCTGCTGGCGATGTCGACGGAGATCGAGCGCCGCTACGGACGGCCGCTCGGCGTTGCGGAGGGTCCGGCGGCGGGGCTCACGGTCGAGCTGGATCGCGGGCGGCCGATCAACGCGTTCTCGGCGATGGAAGAGCTGGCCGAGGGCGAGGCCGTGCGTGGCTGGCGGCTGCTGGCCCGTATCGGCGAGCGCTGGCAGGGCGTGGCGGTCGGGACGGCGCTCGGACACCGGCAGATCAGGCGCTTCGCGACGGTGGTCGCGGACGCGGTGCGGCTGGAGGTCACACGCGCCGATGGCGAGGCGCAGCTCAGGCGGCTGGAGGTGTTCTACGAGTGAGGAGCGGCGTCGCGATGGCAGTCACTCTCCTCGCGAGTATCTTCGCGTGCGCGCAGGCGCAGGTCATCGAGGAGAGCTTTGATGCCGGCGTGGCGCGCTGGGAGCCGATCGAGGGCGACTGGAGCGTCGAGGACGGGGAGTATCTGCAGACGGACGCGTCCTCGCCCGCCTACCGCATGTCGCTGCTGGACAGCTCGTGGCGCGAGGGCTCCATCGAAGTGACCGCCACGGCGCTCGCGCGCAACCTCAATGGGAACGTCGGCGCCACCTTCGGCCTCGTGGTGAAGTACCTCGACGAGCAGCGCTGGTGCATCGCCCGCTTCGGCTCCTACGGAAGCTGCAACATGCTGATACACAGCGGCGAGGACAAGCAGCGCATCGACCTCGGGGGCTTCTCCCCCGAGGTCGGGCGGGGCTACCGCGTCGGCGCGATCGTGAGCGGTGGCCTGATCGCGCTCGTTCGGGAGGGCGTCGTGATCGCGATCCTCGACGACCCGTTCCCCGGCGAGGCGGGCCGACCGGGGCTGTTCACCGAGACGCGCTGCCGCTTCGATGACGTGCGAATTGAGCTGATCGAGCGATGAGGCGTGCGCTGATCGTGATCGCGCTGCTCACTGGTGCCGCCGCGTCCGCGCAGGATGGCGCCTGGGAGGCAGACTTCGCCGCGGGCGCCGAGGGCTGGGAGGCCGTCAGCGGCAGCTCGGACTGGCGCGCGGCCGGCGGCCGTCTGCTCTTCGAGGACCCCGGCTGGGGCCGGCACATGATCCTCGCGCCGGTGCAGATGGCCGATGGCACGATCACCCTCCGCGCGACGCCGCTGGCGGAAGGTCCCGCGCATGGATGGGCCTCATTCGGCGCGGTGGTCAAGCACGCGGACAGTGCGCACTTCGTGGCGGTGCGCTTCGGCGCGTACAACGGCGTCAGCGTCTACATCCAGGACGGGCAGGACCGGCGGATCGAGGGGATCGGCTCGTTCGAGGCGGAGGTCGGCCGCACCTACGAGGCGCGACTGGTGGTCGAGGGCGATCAGTTGCGCACCTTCCTCGATGGTGAGGAGCTGACGCCAGCCACGATCGGCTGGGCGGGCGAGGCCGGGCGCGTGGGCCTCTACACGGAGACGCCTGTCGCTTGCGAGGCATTCAGCGTCGAGGGCGCCCTCACGCTGCAGGGCGCTCACGCGCAGGCGGAGGCGCAACAGATCGAGGGTACGCCGCGACCGTCGGTGGAGTTCGCGACCTTCCAGCCTGACCCGCTGACGCCCGGCGAGGCGATCCCGGTGCGCGGGCAGCTTCACCTCTACGTGCGCAACTCCGGCGATGGGCCTGCGGTGCTCGGGGACGTGGCGCTCGACGGCCGCCCGAGCGCCGAACTGGCCGAGACCGGGCTGCTGGAGTGGTTCGATCAGCACCCGCAGCGGATCGAGCCGGGCGCGGTCGGGCGCGTGACGCTGCGTATCGCCGGCGTGCCGATGGACCGCGCGGCTCTGCTGATGCGCGACCGCGCGCCGTGGTCGGGCGAGGTCGAGCTGCGCCACCTGAAGGCCGAGCCGGTCACCTGCAGCGCGCAGCTTGGACCCGACACCGAACCGCTGCGCGTGAACATGCTGAGCTTCAGCGAGGACCTGACGACGCTCACCGCCTACCTGCAGGCGCCAGGCGCGCCGTCCGGCGTGCCGGCGGGCGGCTTCACGATCGAGGCGATCGAGATCAACGGGCGCGACGTGACCGACCGCGCGCAGTTCGGCTCGCGGCACGTCGGGAATGCGGTCGTGCCGGTGAGGGTGGCGCTCGATGAGCCGCTCACACCCGGGAGGCATGTCACGCTCACGGTGCGGACGGCTGAGGGCGTCTCATGCGGTCACTGCCTGCGCGCATTCCCCAGCAAGTTCCCGATCCAGGTCTGCCTGTTCGAGCAGGTGCGCGCGGACAGCATCGAAGACATCGCGAACCACTGCTTCACCGACGTGGCGCCGCGCAACCCCGAGTTCGTGCCGGCGATGCAGCGCGAGGACCTCGACCTGCTGGCCTTCGGCGGCGGGCTGCCGGAGATCATGCGCTGGTGGCGGCCGGACTACCCGCAGATTACCGCGTTCTGGCTCGACGAGCGCGACGAGCACCCCGTGCGGGACACGATCCGGCTGCTCGATGAGGTCCACGACTACTACCGCCGCGAGGATCGCTACGTCCCGCGGCAGATGATCAACCTCGTTGGCCCGTGGAGCGGCACCGGGATGGCGTTCATGGACACGATGGACGTGGTCTGCCACGCCTACGGGATGGCGGGCGCGGCGAACGGTCGCGACTTCCCGCGGCTCTCAACGCTGCCATGGCGCGAGCTGCGCTCCGGTCGGCGGCCGTGGTGGCCCTACTTCCGCAGCGCGGAGATCGCGCTGGCGGTGGACCCGCAGACGCGCAAGGTGCTCGACCCCGCGGCGCAGACCGGGCGCGTGATCGAGCCC
>JALGSW010000027.1 GCA_029821635.1 Candidatus Zipacnadia bacterium | reverse complement strand
CCGAAAGCCGGGCTGAGAGAAACGCAGCCTTAATCTGATCGAACCGCCGTGTACGGACCCGTACGCACGGTGGTGTGACAGGGAAAGCCCGTGAGGGCCTACCTATGTCAATTGTGCGGGTCGCTGTGACGAGGTGCGCTACCGCGAGTCGGCCGCGCTGATCACCATGTCGTCGCGGTGGATGACGTCGGCGGCGCCCTCACGGCCGATCAACTCGCGTATCTGCGAGGAGTGTGCGCCCATGATCGCGCGCGTCTCCTCCGCGGAGTAGTTGGCGAGTCCGCGCGCGACTTCCTGGCCCTCGCCGTCGCGCACGGTCACGAGGTCGCCGGCGTGGAAGTCGCCACCCACCTCCACGATGCCGCTGGGCAGCAGGCTGGCGCCGTCGCGATGCAGCAGGGCCCTGCGCGCCCCGTCATCGACCACCAGTGTCCCGCGCGGCATCAGATGCACCGCCAGCCACGCTTTGCGGCTGGGGAGCCTCCTGCGGGGGAGCATGCACGTGCCCGTCGCCTCGCCCGAGACGATGCGACCGAGCACGCCCTCGACGTTCCCGCCGGCGATCACGACGCGGATGCCGCAGTCGGTCGCGCGCTTGGCCGCCTCGAGCTTCTTCTCCATCCCTCCGAGCGACTCCGAGCCCCCGGCGCCGGAGGCGAAGCGCGACACGTCCTCGTGCGGCTGCACCTCGCAGATGAGCTCGGCGTCGGCGTTGGCGCGCGGGTCGGCGGTGAAGAGGCCCTCCTGATCGGAGAGGATCACGAGCAGCTCGGCGGGCGTGATCGCGACCGCGACCATCGCCGCCATCAGGTCGTTCTCGCCGAAAGTCACGCTCTCCGTGGAGACGCTGTCGTTCTCATTGAGGACCGGCAGTACGCCCCATCCGAGCAGGTCCTCCAGCGTCTCGCGCAGACGCATACAGCGCCCTCGGTCCACCACGTCATCCTGCGTGAGCAGCACCTGGGCGACGGTGACGCCGACCTCCCCCAGCGCCTTCGCCCAGTGCTGCATGAGCACCGGTTGGCCGACCGCCGCGGCGGATGGCCGCTCGCCAACTCGCAGCAGTCTCCCGGGATGGTCGAAGATGATGCGGCGGCCGATTCCGACCGCGCCGGAGGTGATGAGCACCACCTCGACGCCCTTGTCGATCAGACCCCGGATCTCACCGCCAATGCGCGTGAGGAAGTCGCGCCGCGGCCGGCCGTCGGGTTCGACGACCAGCCGCGTGCCGACCTTCACCACGACGCGCCGGGGCGTTGTAAGTTGGCCTGCTGTATCCACCTGCGGTCCCCTCACGTGCGGATCTGACCGTTGCCACGGCAGACGTACTTGAAGATGGTGAGCTGCGCCGCGCCGACGGGGCCGCGCGCGTGTATCTTGTCGGTCGAGACGCCGATCTCCGCGCCGAGGCCGTAGACGCCGCCGTCGGTCAGCCGCGTCGATGCGTTGTGATAGACGGCCGCGGAGTCCACCTCGCGCAGGAAGCGGTCGGCTGTCGCGGCGTCCTCAGTGATGATGGCCTCAGCCAGGCCGGAGGTGTGCTCGGCGATGCGATCGAGCGCCTCGTCGAGCGAGTCCACAACCATCACGGATATGATCAGGTCGAGGTACTCGGTGTCGAAGTCCTCGTCAGTCGCGGCGCTGATCTCCGCGTCCACCATCGCGCGCGTGCGCGGGCAGCCGCGTACCTCGACGCCCGACGCGAGCAGGTCGTCCACGATCGCGTTGAGCGCGTCGCCGGCGTTCGCGTGCACGTAGAGGTTCTCCACCGCGTTGCACACGCCCGGTCGCTGGACCTTGGCGTTGTGGACGAGCGAGACGGCGCGGTCGAGGTCGGCGGCCTCGTCCACGTAGATCTGCGTCATGCCGCGGTAGTGCTTGAGCACCGGGACCTGCGAGTTCTCCGTGACCGCGCGGATGAGGCTCTCGCCGCCGCGCGGGATGATCATGTCGATGCACTCGGGCAGCCGGCACATGACCTGTACGGCCTCGCGGTCGGTGACCGGGATCATGGTGACCGAGCCGGCGGGCAGGCCCGCGCCCTCGGCGGCCTGCGCCAGCACGCGCGCGATCGCGACGTTCGAGCTGATCGCCTCGGAGCCGCCGCGCAGCACGCAGGCGTTACCGGACTTGATGCACAGCCCGGCCGCGTCGGCGGTGACGTTGGGGCGCGACTCGTAGACGATGCCGATGACGCCGATCGGGCAGGCGACGCGCTGGATCAGCAGCCCGTTCTCGATCGTCCACTCGGCGAGGACGTGGCCGACCGGATCGGGCAGATCTGCAATCTCCTCCAGCGCCACCGCTATCTCATCAATGCGCTCCTCGTCGAGGAAGAGGCGGTCGAGCATCGCGGAGGTAAGTCCGGCCGCCTCGCCGGCCGCCATGTCTTTCGCGTTCGCCTGCATGACCTCGCCGGCGTGGTCGCGCAGCGCATGCGCCATCGCGCGCAGCGCCTGAGCGCGGACGTCGGCCTCAATGCTGGCCAGCGTGCGGCTGGCCGCGCGCGCGGCCTGTGCAGCTTCGTGCACCTGCTCCTGAACGGACATCGTGGCAGCCTCCCAGCGTGTGTTGTGCATCGGTGCGTCAAGCTCGCGCATCGTCTCGCGGCGCGCTTGCGGTGACGGCCGCGCGGATGACCGGCCACGCAAGCGTCCCCACGGCGGCCACGATCCCCGCCAGCGCCGGAAGCGCGAGCAGGCCGATGACCGCCGCCATCGACGCGGCGAGCAGTCCGGCGTTCAGCGCCAGCACCCCCACGAGATAATGCGTCCGCCACGTCGGCGGGACCTTCTGCGCCCCCTCGCCAAGTAGCACGTATCCTGCGACGGGCAGCGCCAGCGCGATCAGCACGACCCCCCACGGGAGCGGGAAGCGGTAGCCGAGTAGCAGCAGCGTCATCATCGAGACGAACGCCCCGGCGGTGAGGCCGCCTATGCGCGCGTTGAAGAGCACGATGCCTCGATCGTACGGTCGCTCGCCCGCCCAGTGCAGCACGCGTGCGCCGCAGCGCGGGCAGCGCCGCATGTCGAGGCCATCGGGCATCCGTGTCTGGCAGACGGGGCATTCACGCTCTTCGGGGCTCGTGTGCGGCTGCACGATCATGGCCCTTCTCCCGCCACGCTCACCTCGGCTCATATTCAACCACACAAATGCGCGAGGCGCAAGGACTGCCTGCCCCTTCGGCCCGGAACGGCTGCCTCACCCCCCGGCCCCCTTTCCCTGGAAACCGCAGACGACGCGGTTTCCACGGAGAGGGGGAGAACGGCGTACGTTCCGCCCTCGCCGTGCGACGGGCGTCTCGCCCGTCGGTCGTTGTCGTTGGCGAACGGCTGCCTCACCCCCCGGCCCCCTCTCCCTGGAAATCGCTGGCGCGATTTCAAGCGGGAGAGGGGGAGGACGGCGTACGCTCCGGCCTCCCCGTGCGACGGGCGTCCCGCCCGTCGAGCCGTCGGTCGTTTGGGGCGACGCATCCCGTCGTTTGGATGCGTCGGTTGCTGTTCGACAGCGACGGACCTCCCGCCCTCGGAGCAGGGCCCGGCGTCCGCTGCAGAGCAGAAGGGCATCCGCGCGCGCGCGGTGAAGGAGCCCCACGCCCACGCATCCTGTGTAGGGGAGGACGCATCGTGAACGTCATCGTCATCGTCGCCGACAGCTTCCGCAAGGACCACCTCGGCTGCTACGGGAACTCGTGGATCAGCACGCCGAACCTCGATGCCTTTGCCGCGAAGAGCTGCCTGATCGATGGCGCCTACGCCGATTCGCTCAACACGGGCCCGTGCCGCACTTCGATGATGCAGGGGCGCGTGAACTTCCCGTTCCGGCCGTGGCAGCCGTTTGAGCGCGGCGACCTGCCCGTCGCCGAGTGGCTTTGGGACAAGGGCTTCACCTCCGCGCTCATCACGGACGTCTACCACCTGCACAAGCCCGGGTACAACTACGAGCGCGGCTTCGATGAGCGCGTGTTCATCCGCGGGCAGGAGTACGATCCGTGGATCCTGCCCGGCGAGGTGGACGAGGACGCGATCGAGGAGGCCTTCGAGCGGCAATTCAAGCCGAGCGACGTCTCGGACAAGACCGGGCGGATGTCGCAGATGTTCCGCCAGTACCTGCGCAACATCTCCGTGCGCGAGCGCGAGGAGGACTACTTCTGCGCGCAGGTCTGCAACCGAGCGATCGACTGGCTGGCGACGCATCGGGGCGAGGACAATCTGTTCCTCTGGGCGGACCTGTTCGACCCGCACGAGCCGTGGGACCCGCCGCTGGAGTTCAAGGAGCAGTACAATCCGGGCTACGAGGGTGCGGAGATCATCGATCCGGTGCCGTCCGAGGTCGAGGGCTACCTCACGCCCGAGGAGATGGCGAACGTGCGCGCGCTCTACGCGGGCGAGGTGACCTTCGTGGACCGCTGGATCGGGAGGCTGCTGGATGCCGCCAAGCAGCTTGGGTACTTCGAAGACACGATGATCGTCTTCACCAGCGACCACGGCGAGCCGCTCAACGATCACGGCTACGTGCGGAAGCACCGCCCGTGGCTGTACGAGGAGCTGGCGGCGGTGCCGCTGATCGTGCACTTGCCGGGTGAGGCCGTGGGGGAGAGGCGCGAGGCGCTGGTGCGGCTCTCGGACATGGCTCCGACGATCTGCGACGCCGCGGCCGTGGAGCCGATGCCGAACGTGCACGGGACGAGCGTGCTGCCGCTGGTGCGCGGGGAGGTCGCGAGCTTGCGGGACTGCGCGATCACGGGCATCCACTGCCAGAGCGCCTCGATCCGCGACGGGCGCTGGAGCCTGCTGCTGCCGGGTGGCAGCGGCGCGAATGAGCTGTACGACCGCGAGGCGGACCCGTGCGAGCGCAACAACCTGATCGCGCGCTACCCGGACGAAGCCCGGCGGCTGGAGGCGCAGTTCCGGAGGGAGCTTGAGGCGCTGGGGTGAGGGGGAGGCGCGTCGTTTCGTCGTGTCGTTCTTGTAGGACGGGCTTCCAGCCCGTCGCCGTTGTCGTTACGTTGGAGTAGCTGACGGGCTGGAAGCCCGTCCTACAAACGGAGACGACGAACGGCAACGACGAACGACTACGACGAAGGACTGACAGGCTGGAAAGCCTGTCCTACGAACGACTGCGACGAACGGCTGACGGGGTGGAAGCCCGTCCTACAAACGGAGACGGCGAAAGGCAACGAAAGGACGCTACTCCCCGGCGTCCTCGCCGGGCAGGAACGGCTCGACCGACGCGGCCACCGAGCCCGCGAGCGCGGTGTACCCCTCGGCGTTGAAGTGCAGCGAGTCCCTGTGCCAGTCGCAGTGGTCCACGATGACCGCGTACAGGTCGTCGACGGGTACGCCGAGTTCGTCCATGACCCGCGCCGCGATCTCGTTGCGGCGCAGCACGACGCCGTTCTTCGCCGGGTCGAGCTGCTTGTCCGGCAGCGACACCGCCGAGGTCGAACTGCCCCACACCAGCGCCGCCTGCGGGGCCAGCTCGCGCAGCGTGGCCACCATCCGCCGCAGCCCCGCGTCATACTGCGCGTCGGTCAGGTGTCCACCGTGCAGCCCGTTGTTGAAGTGGATCACCGCGTGCTCGTAGCCGTCGGTGGCCAGCGCCAGCTCCAGCAGAAACGCCGGGTCGCAGACGCTCTTGCTGGTGGCCAGCAGGTCCGCGTACGCCCGCCCCTCCAGCAACCCGCGGACGTGGGGTGTGTAGCCGTTGGAGATGGAGTCCCCGACCAGCAGCACGCGCGGCAGCGTGGTGTCGGTCGCGCGCTCCCAGCGCAGGATCGCCCACTCGGTGGTCTCGCGGGTGCGGTCGTCGATCGTGTCCTGGGCCATGGCCACCCCTGCCGTCAGCAGAATCAGCGCGAAGAGCAGTCGCATGTCGAGCACCGCCTTCAGCCCTGCTCGCCGCCGCGGGTGATCGCTCGTATCGCGTAGATCGGCTTGCCCTGGGCCTCGTAGTACGTGCGCGCCTGCAACTCCGCCAGCAGGCCCATCGTCACAAACTGGAAGCCCACCACGATCAGCAGCACCGCCAGCAACAGCGCCGGGCGGTTGCCGATGTCCTCGTGGAACGCGAATTTGCGGATCGTCAGCCACAGCGCCATCACGAAGCCCAGGGCCCCCGACACGAGCCCCCACTTGCCGAAGACCTGGATCGGCCGCGTCACGTAGCTGAGCAGGAACTTCACCGTGAGCAGGTCGAGGAAGACGCGCGTGATGCGCGACAGGCCGTACTTCGACGAGCCGAACTGGCGCGGGTGGTGGTCCACGGCGACCTCGGTGATGTGCGCGCCCGCCCAGCGCGCCAGCGCCGGGATGAAGCGGTGCATCTCCCCGTAGAGCTGCACGTCCTCGAGGATCTCGCGCCGGTATGCCTTCAGGGAGCAGCCGTAATCGTGCAGTGCGACGCCGGTGACGGTCGAGATCAGCCAGTTGGCGACCTTCGAGGGCAGGATGCGCGTGAACTTGTCGTCCTGCCGGTCCTTGCGCCAGCCGCTGACGCAGTCAAAGCCCTCGTCGATCTTCGCGAGGAGCTTTGGGATGTCCTTCGGGTCGTTCTGCAGGTCGGCGTCCATCGCGACGATCACGTCGCCGCGTGCGTGGTCGAAGCCCGCGCTCATCGCCGCCGTCTGGCCGAAGTTGCGGCGCAGGTGGATCGCGGTGAAGCGCTCGTCGGAGCGCGCGATCTCATCCATGCGCTCACGGCTGCGGTCGGTCGAGCCGTCGTTGACGAGGAGGACTTCCCAGGTCCGGTCGAGCTTCTCCAGCGCGCCGCGCAGCGCCTTGTAGAGGTGAGGGAGCGACTCCTCTTCGTTGTAGATCGGGATGACGACGGAGACCGCGGGGCGGTCGCCGTCAAGCTCCTCCTGCTCCTCCCAGCTATGTTTCATGGGCTGTCTCCTTGTGTGGGAGCGTGTGCGAACGTGCGAGTCAGTTCCCCACGGCCGCCCTGAGCCCCTCGCGCGCTACCTGAAGAAGATCAACCACAGGTAGACGGTGCAGACCGCGAGGAACACCAGTGTCATCGGCAGGCCCCACTTGAGGAAGCGCATGAAGCCGATCGGGTGGCCCGAGCGGGACGCGATCCCCGCGACCACCACGTTCGCCGAGGCGCCGATAAGCGTGATGTTGCCGCCAAGGCACGCGCCCAGCGAAAGCGCCCACCAGACCGGCATGACCGCGTCGTGGCGCACGAGCTCCGCGGCGGTAGCGTAGGCCCCCGGGTCAGCCGCCAGTTCGGGCGCGACGGCCTTGAGCAGCGCGGCCATCGTCGCCACGAAGGGGATGTTGTCGATGATCCCTGACGCGATCGCGGAGAACCACAGCACGACCATCGTGAGGGCGAAGATGTTGCCCTGGGTGAGGTCGATCATGCCGTGACCGAGTGCCTTCACCACACCGACGTTGACGAGCCCGCCGACCATGATGAACAGGCCGATGAAGAAGAAGATGGTCGGCCACTCGATCTCTTCGAGGGTCTCGCGCGGGCCCTCCGGGTGCAGGAGCAGCAGCAGCGCGGCGCCGCCGAGTGCGATGGTCGCGGGCTCGAGGTGCAGCGCGCCATGCAACGCAAAGCCCACCAGCACCAACCCGATCACGCCGAGGCAGCGCCAGAGCAGGGGCTTGTCGGTCAGGGCGCGCGACTCGTCGAACTGCAACACGCGCAGGCGCTGCTCCTCGTCCACCGAGAAGCGCTTGCCCAGCACCAGCCAGATGAAGGCGATGAACATCAGGAAGGTGATGAGGACGACGGGCCCGTTGACCTGGATGAACTCGAGGAAGGTGATGTGGGCCTGCGACGCGATGATGATGTTGGGCGGGTCGCCGACGAGTGTGGCGGTGCCGCCGATGTTCGAGGCGAGGATCACGAAGATCAGGAAGGGCACCGGGTCGAGCTCGAGGGCCTCGTAGATGACGATGACCGTGGGCGCGATCAGCAGTACCGTCGTCACGTTGTCCAACGCGGCTGAGAGCACCGCGGTGGAGACGGTCATGCCGATGAGGATCGGGATTGGTCGCCCGCGGCCGATCTTGGCGGTCTTGATTGCCACCCACTCGAACAGGCCCGTCCGGCGGGTGATGTTGACGATGATCATCATGCCCATGAGCAGGAAGATCGTGTTCCAGTCGATCCCCTCGACCTCATGGGTGCCGCTGAATGCGGTGTGCTGGTCGATGACCCCGAGCAGGATCATTAACGCGCCGCCCATCAGGGCGACCTTGGTCTTGTCGACCTTGTCCGTCGCGATCAGTGCATAGGCGGCTACGAAGATCCCGGCGGCGAGCCAGGCGGTCAGGGTCATGGGTGACACGCAACTCCAAGCGTGGGATTCACGAGTTGGCTGATGATGACTTTGCGGCACAGGCGGCCGACGTACTTGCCGTCGGCCGTCACGAAGACCTGGGGCTGATGCCGGCGCATGATCAGCAGCGCGGCCTGGGCGGCCAGTTCGTCTTCCTCGACAGTCACGTAGCCCTCCGTGCGCATGATGTCATGCACGGTCAGGTCCTGAAGCTCGTCGTCGGAGAGGTTGCGCAGCCCGTAGCAGCGTGGGAGGTAGCTCAGGCGGCTCAACTCCGTGGCGGCGGTCGGCAGCGCCAACGCGAGGAGGTCGTATTCGCCGACCGCACCGATCACGCTACCGTCCTCATCCAGCACCGGAAGGTTGCTGTGCTCGTAGGTGGTGAGTAGCTCCGCGGCCCGCTGGATCGAGTCATCGGGCGAGAGCGTGGGGGCGTCCGTTTGCATCAGCTCGCTGGCGATCATCAGCCGAGACCTCCTGGGTGCGCGCGCCCTGCGACACAAAAAAGCCCGGAGACCACCACGTGGGCGGCAACCGGCTTATGCGCGCGTTCGCTCGACCATTATACCTTGACTCGACGACGGGAGGCAAGGGCGTGCGGGGAGGCGCGTGGGCGTGCGCAAAGGGTCCATCCGGGGCTTCGCGCCCCACCGGGACGCGAGGTCCCGTCCTGCTACTCCGGTCGGGTCAGGACGCCCAGCGCTTCCTCGCCGAGGCGCTCGCGAAGCTGAGCGCGGTAGAGGCTCTGCGGGCTGACGTGCTCGCCGAAGGACGCCCACCAGCCGTCGCCCGAGCGGTCGCTCGCGATGCAGCCGATGGCCCAGTTCTGCGCGGTCGGCGGCTGCTGGCAGATGATCCGGTCTGCCTCGCAGTTCCAGAACACCATCTGCGCGCCTGCCCAGCCGTGTCCAGTGCCGGAGTTCCCGCGGTTCCGCACGTTGAGCGCATTCCCGTTCACGATGACGTTGTCATAGAGGGTGCCGGTTGCCCAGCGATGGTGCGGGCCGCTGTCCGAGTACGCAGTGTCGGCGCGGCAGTCCACGAACGCGTTCGGCCCGGGCGCGCGTGCGTGCATCACGAAATCGTGGCGCCCCCGTCGCGCATAGCAGCGCAGGAAGAGGGCCTGCTGACCGTTGGCGGAGAACGAGTAGCGCCTGCCACCGCTGATGCGGGAGACCGGGTCGAGGCAGGCGCAGTCCTGCACGGTGACCGACTTGCTGCCGCTCGTGGTCCAGACGCAGGAGTAGCCGAAGTGAACGCTGGTGACGTCGCGCACCCACGCATCTTCGGCCTTCACCACGCGGATGAGGGTCCACCCGTGGTCCTCGTCGGCGCAGTACTCATCGTCGCCGAGTTTCGCGGTCACCTGCGGGTCGAAGTCCGAGACGCCCCGCAGGTGCTCGACGGCCACGTTCCTGATGCGCCCGGGCCACTCGTACCGGTAGACGTAGCCGCCGCCGGACTGCTGATCCAGCGACATGACCAGCGGCGCATCGGCCGTGATCTCGTTGCCGTCGATGGCCGTCACTTCGCGCTCATACTGGATGGTGTAGGCGCGGGGCGTCCACTGCGTGACCTTCCCGCCATCGCGCCTTTCGGGGATGCGGTCCATACCGAGCGTGTGTATCCACTCCTCGGTTGCCGTGCGCACCACCACGATCTCGTCGCCGACGGAGAGGCCGCTCGCGTCCTCCACGTGCATGCTGCGCGCGCCGATCGGCACGTAGTCGTCCGTCACGGCCACGCGGCTGCCCTCGACCTCCTGGCGCGAACCCTCGCCCGACAGTGTGAGTAGCGTGCGCTGTCCGCCTCCCGTGGCGCGGAGGATCGTGCCGTCCTCGCCGCTGCCCTCCCCGCGCAGCACCACCCCGCTCGCGCCGACGCGCAACGTGCCACCGACCTGATACTCGCCCGCGCGCAGCAGAAGCGCCCCGCGGAAGCCGGTGTCATCCAGCGGTATCTCGCTCACCTGGTCGATGGCCGCCTGGATGCGCTCGGTGTCATCGCCTTCGCCGGGCTCGAGCGTGAGGCGCACGGGCACATCGGGCAGCGGGACGCCACCGCCGCTGTAGCCGCTGTTGGAGAAGTCGGGCACGGTGTTCCCGCGCTCGTCAGCCTCGTACAAGAGTTCGCCTCCGTCTCCGAGCCGGACCGGGACGGGCATGTCATCGGCGAGCGCGGTGCGGCAGAGAATCACGGCTGCAGACAGCAGGATCAATGCGCGCATCATGAGCACCACCGGATGGGGGATGGCGGTCGCTGGGGCATTCGACAGCGGGGACGACGGACCTTCACGGTGTTTTGCGGCGAGACGGCGCGGGGAAGCAAGCGGGATGCATCTCGGAGGAACCAGACGTCTTCACGGGTGGTACCGGCTTTGGCCGGGGGAGCTTGAGGGGCCTTAAACGATCCGAGCCCGCCCTGGTTCGCTGATCCGACATCATCCGGGGTTTGACGCCCCATTAGCGGCTCTCGCGTCCTCCGCTCAAATCTCTCCGTCGGTCAGCTCGGGCGGGCTCGGGGCATGTGTTCCACTGTGTCACCCAAAGGCCTCACTCCTGTCCGTTGCTGCGGGTGAGTTCTTCATCCCACACCTGCCCTCCGCGGGACCCCTCCACCTCACACTCTACGTATACCCGCCGGGCATTGAGATGAACCATCAGTTCCTTCTTCGGGGTCTCCTCCTGGACTCCTGCATGGGATTAAGCATTCTCCGTACCACGCGCGGGAGCAGGGGGCGCGGGGCATCGCGGCGAACCTGTCCTCAAACCCGAATGAACGTGCGCGGGAGGACGCGGAGATGGCTGAACGCATCTGCCCGAACTGCGAGAAGACTGTGCCCGACTGGAATTACTGCGCGGAGTGCGGCAAGCCGCTGCCGCAGGCAACTGGCGGCGAGCTTTCCACCCCGGACGCGCCGCCTGCGGCTGACGAGTCCGTCACGGCGGCGCCTTGCCCGCCTGAGACTCAGGAGCCGGAGCCGCCGGCCCCGCCGCCACCTCCGCCGCCTCAGGCAACTCCGCCGCCCGCCCGGGCGGTGCGAGCGCCTGCTATGCCGATCGACGACCAGCTCCGCTGCCCGGACTGCGGCGAAGCGGTCTACGAGGGCGATCGTGTCTGCTGGAACTGTTCGCGCCGGCTTGAGGCGATCGGCGACGTCGTCGAGCAAGCGGGCGCGCCGGTCGCTGCGCCCGAGTCCGGAGCGCCCACCGCGCGCGTGATGCCGCCGCAGCCTGCGAGCGTGTCCACCGCCGCCCCGTCGTCCGCCGCGCAGCCGCAGCAGCCACTGCCGGGCCGGGCGTCGAGCGAGGCAATGTCCTACGCCTGGTGGTCCTTCGGGCTGGGACTGCTGTCGGTCTTCACCTGCGGCGTGCTGGGGCTGCTGGGTCTCGCCGCGCTGTGGCTGGGCGTCTCGGCGGCGCGCCGCGATGCCGGCCCGGTGGCCATCGCCGGTGCGGTCTTCGGCGCGATGGGCCTGCTGATGCTGATCGCCTGGGTGGTCGCGCTGACGGTCGCAATGCCCGAGTTGCTCCGGTCGCAGCCGACGCACATTATGATCCCGGTTCTCCCCTGAGGGGGAAGCGCGATGCGTCTGATCACGACCGGTCTGGCCCTGCTCGTCATGGCGGCGACGTTCCCGACGGCCGCGCCGGCCGCGCCGTCCGTCGAACCGCCGCCGCCCGGCGACGCGGCGAATGTAGTCGCGGGCGAGCCCCGGCAGGGCCGCCTGGAGCCGATCGGTGTGCTTGCGGGGCACACGTACGCGGTCCCCACGTTGACCGCGGGCCTCGGCAGCGATGACGCCGACGTGCGCGCACGCTGCTGCTTCCTGCTCGGGCAGATCGCGTCGCGCGACTCGAAGGGCGCTCTCCTCGACGCTCTGAGCGACCCCGACCGCACGGTGCGGATGTTCGCGGGCATTGCGCTCGCGCGCATGGGCGACTACGCCGGCTGCCACGCCGCCCGCGCGTCCTACGATGGCACCCGCTGGTGGATCCGCTACTGGGCGATCGACGCCCTCGCGCGGCTCAATCAAGTGCCGGACGTGGCGCTGAGCGATCCGGACCCGCTGGTCAGGGCGCTTGCGGGCGATGCCCGGATGGGCGCGTGGGGGCCGGTGTCGGCGCAGACCGAGTACGCCGGGCCGACCGACGCGCCGCTGGGGGAATTGATGGACGCGTTCACGAACTATCTGATCGGCGAGACCGACTGGTGGTGGCACGCCGGGCAGTACGAGCAGGTCCTGCGCGGGCAGGAGACGATCGTGTGGCTGGACCCGACGTGGCTGGATGGGCTGACGAACGCGGGCTATCTCTACTGGAGCCTGGAGCGCGATGGGGAGGCGCTGGCGACGTACCGCCGGGCGGTGGCGATGCACCCGGACCGTTGGGAGTCGCACTTTGAGCTGGGATTCTTCTACTTCAATGCACAGAAGCGCTACGCCGACGCGGTGCCTGAGTTCGCCCGTGCGCGGGAGCTTGGCTGCCCGCCGGTGCAGGCGAGGATGCATGCCCACGCGCTCGAGGACGCGGGACGCAATGCCGAGGCGCTGGAGGTATGGCGGGAGTTGCTCGCGAACAGCCCAGACGATGGCGTAGTGCGCGGCAATCTGCAGCGGCTCGAAGCCGAGATGAGGTCGGGTTGACGATGGTCGTTGATAATGATAGGATTTCTTCGCCCGCGCAGGAAGGTGCTCCGCTTTCCTGCGTGGAATGGCGCGTTCAGCTACCACCCCCAGCAGCCGCGGCTCAGATCGCGCGGGCCGAGATGATGGAGTTATGACATGGCACTGAGAGAGACACTGGAGCTCGCCGAATACCGTTCGTTGATGGAGGTCCCCGAGGAGTTCGAGGACGGGTTCGGGTGGCAGACGGTCATTGGGGCGTTCTTCATCGGCTTCGTCATGATGCCCGGCTCGATCTACCTCGGGCTGGTGGCGGGGCAGACGATGGGGCCGGCCGCGGAGTGGACCACGATCATCCTCTTCACGGAGGTTGCTCGGCGGTCCTTTGCACAGCTCTCGCGGCAGCAGATCTACATCCTCTACTACATCGCGGGCGGTCTGACGGCTATGTATGGCGCGGTCAGCCTCTCCGGTGGCGCCTTCGCCGGTCTGATCTGGGCGCAGTTCCTGCGCGCCGCCGCCCCCGGCGACCTGATCGACCAGGTGCCCAACTGGGTCGCGCCGCATCCGGACTCGGCAGCTATTACGGGGCGCACCTTCGCGCACTCGGACTGGATCCCGGCGATCACGGTCCTGTTGCTGACACAGGTATTCTCCCGCGTCGCCTGGTTCTCGCTGGGCTACTCGCTCTTCCGGCTGCTCTCCGACGGTGAGCAACTCCCGTTCCCGCTCGCGCCGATCACGGCACAGGGAGCGACGGCGCTCGCCGAAGCCAGCCACAATGAAGAGACGTGGCGCTGGCGGATGTTCTCGATCGGGTCCATGATTGGTATCGGCTTCGGGATGATCTACCTGGCGGTGCCGACGCTCACCGGCGCGGTGCTGATCCAGCCGGTCTCGATCCTTCCAATCCCGTGGATCGACTTCACCCAGGGCACTGAACGCTTCCTGCCGGGCGTCCCGACGGGTATCGGCACGAACATGGCATCGCTGATGCTGGGCTTCGTGCTCCCCTTCTGGATGGTTGTCGGCAGCTTCCTGGCGGCGGTCACCACCACGATCGTGAACCCGATCGCCTACCACACCGGACATCTGCCGACGTGGCGGCCGGGCATGGAGACCACGCGCACGGCGTGGGCCTCGCAGATCGACATCTGGCTCTCGTGGGGTGTCGGCACGGCCTTTGCGGTCGCGGGCCTCGGCGTCTACAAGACGGTCGTCGAGTGGAAGGAGAAGTCCGCGGCCGGCGACGAGAGCGGCAGCCGCGGCTTCGGGCGCGGTGTACCCGGACGCGGTGACTTCAGCGTCTGGCTCATGCTCGGGCTCTTCTTCGTGGCGACCACCGGTTATGTTATCCTGTGCCGGCGTCTCGTCCCGGCTTTCCCGATGGTCTTCCTGATAGTCTACGGCTACATCTGGACGCCGATACAGTCCTACATCAATGCCCGCATGGTCGGGCTGACGGGACAGTTCGTGGCGATCCCGATGATCCGCGAGGCGACCTTCATCCTCTCCGGCTACAAGGGAGTGGACATCTGGTTCGCGCCGATCCCGTTGGGCAACTACGGCGCGACGGTGCAGCGTTTCCGTGAGATCGAGCTGACGGGTAACAGGTTCACGGCGGTGCTCAAGGCCGAGCTGCTCATGTTCCCGATCATGCTCGTGACGAGCTTCCTCTTCTGGGGCTACGTCTGGCGGCTGCAGCCGATCCCGTCGGTCTACTACCCGTACGCTCAGAAGATGTGGGACTACCAGGCGATCACGCAGTGGGTGTGGTTCAGCTCGACGACCGAGGGTGGCCACCAGGAGATCTTCCAGCGCGCGATCAAGCCGGGCCTGATGGTCGGCGGTCTGGTGATGGGCCTCGGGGCCTACGCCATGCTGAACTGGCTGCGCCTGCCGGTGATGACGATCTACGGCTGGATCCGCGGCGTGGGGATGCTGCCGCACTTCATCATCCTGCAGTTCGCCGGCGCGCTGATCGGGCGCTACTACCTGCGCAAGCGCTTCGGTGAGGAGAACTGGCGCCGCTGGCCGCCGGTGCTCTACGCAGGCTTCACCTGCGGGATGGGGCTGGTCGCGATGCTTGCCATTGCGGTGGTGCTGATCAAGCAATCGATCACACAGATGCCCTTCTGACGCGCGCCAACCACGAACGAATAGCGGCGCCGCCTTCTCTCGAAGGCGGCGCCGCCGCGTACGCGCGCCGGTTCTCGGTCAGCCCGCTGTCGTCAGGCGCCAGACCTGCCCGGACCCGGTGAGGGCGACGATCTGCCCGTCATCCACCCACACGCGCGCGACGCCCGAGCCGTCCTCAGGCGACCAGCGCAGCAGTTCCTCCCGCTCACTGTCGAAGACGGTCAGGCCGGGGCTGCGACCGGCGACGGCGATCTTCCCGTCTGGCAGGGCGATGATGTCACTGATCGGCGTTCCGATCAGGCGGCTCCACAGTCGCTCCCCCCCGAGGCTGTAGCAGACGAGGAAGCCGGTCTCATTGCCGCTGACGATCTCCGGAGCGCCGTCGCCATCGAGGTCGGCCAGCAGGGCCGCCCGCGCTTCGCCGTCGGTCCGGACGAACCAGTTGCCGTCCGCCCAGAGCGAGGCCATGTCGCGCTGGCCCTGCCGCCACTGGTCCTCCCGCAGCCGTGCGGCTCCGATGCCGCTGAAGCCCGCGATGGTGAAGTAGAGGTCCTCGCCGACGCGCTGAGCCCCCAGGTGATACGCCCGGCCTCCCCACATCCGCGCCCATCCGTCAACGACGACGCCGTTCACGGGATCGACCAGCTTGAGCCCACCGCCCCGGGAGTTGAGCAGCAGCCAGTCGCGGCTCTCGCCCGGCATGCGGATGGGCTCGATCGGCGTGATCTCGTGTGCGTAGACCTCCGTGAAGCGGGCGAACTGCGGGCCGTCGGCGAGGTCGAGCAGCAAGACTCCGCCGTGGCAGCCGAGTGCGATCTGCGTGGAGCCGTCGCCGCGGAAGTCGCCGGCGGTGGCGCTGTAGACCACGGGGCTGCCTCCGTAGCCCCAGTGGTCGTTGTGGTAGGTCCAGAGCGTGCGCCCGGTCGCATCGAGGGCGTGTACCACGCCGTCCCGCCCGCAGCACACGATCAGCGGGGCGCCGTCCGCGAGCCCGTCGGCCTGGCCCGCCCAGACGCCCAGCAGTGGCCCGGGGGACAGCTCGCGGTCGAAGATCGGCGCTCCGTCGGCCGCGACCGCGACGAGCCGGCCATCCTCGCGCGCCAGCAGCAGGTCGGGCCGACCATCGCCGGTCAGATCCGCGCGCACGGCCTGCTCGACCGGGGCGGGCTCGATCGGCGCGCCCTCCGCGCCGACGACGCTCATCGGCAGCTCCGGCGCAGGCTCGGGAGTGGCCTCCACCGGGCGCGCGAGCGCGGCCTGGCGCAGCGCCGCGGTCACAGCGCGCCTGAGTGCGACGAGATCGACTCTGAGCGTCTCCCCGCCGGGCAGGCTCACACCGCGCGCCAGCTCCGTGGAGCCCGCCTCGACCGCCCACTCCGGTTCCCAAGCGATCGTGCCGCTGCAGCGTGAGGCGGGGGAGAGCAGCCGAGAGTTCCCGCCCGTCAGGTCGAGGTCGAGCGTGACAGGCGCCGCCAGTGCGACGGCCGTCTCGCCCGCGAAGGCCAGGCCGCGCAGTGCCACGAAGGACGCTACGTCGCGCGAGAGTCGCACTGCCGCGGCCTCGATGCGCAGCCCGCCGATCGTCACCTCGCCCGACGCGGGCGCCGCGTAGACGACCGTCTCCGGGTCGGTGACGGCCACGCACTCGCCGGGAAGGCCGACCGCGTGCAGGTCGCCCGCGCGCGCGTCACGCAGCCCGACGAACGCGTTGGCGAATCGGTAGCGCTCGCCGGCTCGCATCGTGGCCGCGACAGTCTCGCGGAGCATCTGCACGTTGACCTCCTCGCCCGTCCGAGTGACGGTGACGGTGCGGATGCTCGGTGCCAGCTCCGGAGCGTTGGCAAACTCGGGCAGCCGGACGCTGCGTAGCACGAGCCCCGCCTCCCCGCGGTCGAGTAACCACGTGCGGGCCTTCTCGTCAACTGTCGGCTCGCCGAAGCCGCGGAAGTTGCAGGTGATGAAGTAGTCGTCGGGCTCGCGGACCACGACGTCATCGAGGACCACGACCGCGCCGCCCTTCTCCATGAAGAGGTGGCGCGTGTGATCGGCCCCGGAGAGCGGGCTGAGGGTGGTTTTCGTGTAGAGCGCGTTCCGCAGGTCGGCCATCTCGTCCACCTGCGCGAAGGTGCCCACCGGGTCGCCCGCATTGCCGCGAGAGACGGAGCAGGTGTTCTGGTAGTAGGGCTCGTGCTTGAGCGTGTATTGCACAATCAGCGGCACGCCGAAGCGTGAGTACTCGCTGATCGCGTTGGCGTCATTCCCGCTGTAGGTGACGCCGCCGAGGCCGTCGAGCATCAGGTAGCTGTCGTCCGCGCCGAGACCGTCGCGGAGGGTGACCTTGTTGAAGCTGCGATCGAGGGGCACGTCGTTGACCACGGGCGTCCCGGCGTAGAGCCGCCCCTTGCCCGCGACGAGGTCCTCGTAGAGCGGCGCGGGGACGAGCGCGCGGTTGATCCCGATCATGTCCGCGGGCTCCTCGGGCGCGAGCGCGGTCTGGTGCCAGTGTCCCAGCCAGCTCATGGACATGATGAAGACCTTGTAGGGGAAGCGGTCCATGCGGTTGTCGAGCCACCACTGGTAGCGACCGTCGCGGGTGATCGTTGCGGCGCGCCCGAGGATCTGCCAGGCATCGTAGCCCTCGACGGCGCCGATGTTCTCCGCACCGTAGTTGACGAAGTCGCCCGCGTTGTTGATGCACATGGTGGCGAAGTCGGCGTTCATGCGGGCGAGGCCGGAGGCGACGTACTCCGGGACCGGCTCTTCGACCGCCATCTGCAGCAGGTGCCAGCTGCCGTCGAGCCCCCACTTGTGGTCGAATCCGGTCGTGTAGGTCTGCATCATCTCGCCGATGACCGTGTGGAAGTCGGCGCGGTTGTCGGTAAGCAGGGCGGCCAGCTCGGGGCTGAGCCGGCAGTGCTGCTGCGCCCAGCGGCAGAGGGCATCACTGGCAAAGACCCCGGAGTACTGGTGGCGCGAGAGGATGCGGTAGGGGGTGGCGGCGCCCGTGCCCGTGTAGATGTGCGTCTGGCCGGCGAGGAACGCCATCACCGCGTGACCGCGCTCGCGCTGCTGGTCGGTCAGCTCCGGGGAGTTCGCGACCTGCTGCCAGGCGCGTAGCCACATCTCGATCATGTAGTGCGCGTCCCATGAGGCCCGGCGATTGGCCTCCAGCCACTCGAGGTTCTCGTAGAGCGCGTCGATGCCGTCACCGGCCATGCGCGCGAACTGCGGGTCGCCGCTGACAGCGTAGTGCATGCCGCCGTAGAACACGTAGCGGGTGAGCACGTCGAAGGCCCAGTTGATCGGCGTGATCGCCCCGTGCGCCGCGCGGTAGGTCTCGGAGTCGGGTCGCTCAAGGTACGAGCGCCACGCCTCGGGCCAGGCCTCCGCCTGGGTGGCCCGGCGGGTGATCTCGGCCATCTTCGGGTTCTCGCCAACGTGCACCTCGAAGCGGTGGTCGGCTTCGAGCGTGCCGGCTTCGCCCTGCAGGCCCGTGGCCCACGCGTCCGCCGCCTGCGCGACCTCCTCCGGCCCCGGACCGCCAAGCACCACGGCGTTCCAGCCGAGGCCCTCCGGATCGACGACGGTGCGCACGCACCAGCCGCCCTCTCCGGGGAAGACGGCGTCCTCGAAGGCGTACCAGTCCACGTAGAGCCGGGCGATGGCGCGGTTGCTGGTGAGGTCGCCAAGCAGCACGAGGTTGCGGCCGCCCTCCGCCGGTGAGCGCATCGCGTCCGCGCTGAAGACGAACGCGGGCCCGCTCACGGGGCTCTCCGCGGGGACGATCGGCAGGCGGACGCCGGTGATCTCCTCAACGCGGTCGGCGAGCGAGTTGGCGATCTCCGCCCAGGCCGGACCGTCCGGGATCGCGATCGTGGCAACGGGCGCGCCGTCGCGGACAAGCGCGGTTGTGTGCTCAATCGGCAGCGGTGCGGCCATCTGCCGGGCCTGCTCCCACGGGATCCCGCCGGCGGCTGCGGCTGAGCCGCACGCGGCGAAGATGGCACAGGCGGCAAGCAGGGCCACGTCGGTCGGGGCTGCACTCATTGGGGTGGGGCCTCCCTCGCGGTCGTTGTAGTGACTACCTTCGCGCGGAGGCGCCGAGGGTCCTTTGCGTGGAGGAATGTCGCGGCAGTTGCCCGAAGGTGCCGGCATGAGGATCGCGCTGTCGCTGTCAGTCTACGAGCACGCCGCCGCGCTGATCGGGGTGACGCCGTGGGAGGCGTCGCGCGATGCGGAGACCTGCTACCGCGCGCACCGTGAGGCGTGGGAGCTCTACCGGCACTTCCCGGTGGTCGTCGGCATCGACATCTACAACCTGGAGGCGGAGGCCTACGGCTGCGAAGTGCGCCGGGCGACGGGAACGGGCATCCCCGCCATCACACGGCCGATCGTGTCATCGAGCGCGGAGGCGGCCGAGCTCCCGGCACTCGACCCGTCGGCGGGCCGGATTCCGCTGATGATCGGGGTCGGACAACGCCTGGCCGCGGAGCTCCCGGAAGCAGACGTGCGCATCCCGGTGAGCGGGCCGTTCTCGGTGGCGCAGAGTGTCGTGGGGCTAACGCGGCTGATGGAGGAGGTGGCGCTGGCGCCGCGCGAGGTGGCGGCGATGCTGCAGCATCTCGTGGATGGTCAGGTGCGGTTCGCGCGGGCGGTCATCGAGGCGGGCCTGGGCGTGGCGTTCTTCGAGTCGGCCGCGGCGCCGCCGCTGCTCTCGCCAGCGCAGTTCCGCGCGATCGAGGCTCCGGCGCTGCAGCGCGCGATGCACGAGGTGGGGGAGATCGCGCGCGCGCCGATCCCGTGTATCATCGGTGGCGACACCGCGCCGATCGTGCCGGAATTGCTGGCGACGGGCACCGGCTTCCTGATCTGCCCGGCGGAGACCGATCGGGAGCGCTTCCTCGCGGAGACGATGGGGGCGCCTAAGGTGAAGGTGCGCGTCAACCTCGACCCGGCGGTCTACACACGCGGGAGCAGCGCGGAGATCACCAGCGCGATCGACGAGGTCGTCGCGCTCGCACAGACGCGGCCGAACGTGCTGCTGGGGACCGGCGCCATCCCGTACGAGACGCCGCCGGAGAACCTGCTGGCGATGAAGCGCTACTGCGAGGAGTGAGCCCGCGAGCGCAGGCTACCCCTCACCTTCCGCCGGTGGGGGCTCCTCGGCGGGAGGGCTCTCTCCGTCCTCGTCCTGGCGGCGCTTGCCCACCACCTGCACGTTCTCCGCGCGGATCCAGTCTTCGTCGATGGAGATCACGGCTGACGGGCAGCGCAGCTCATCACCTTTGTCCGTGATGATCCGCACGTCGCCGGTGAGCGTGATGATCTCCGTCTTCTCCTCGTAGACCGCCTGGTCGGCGTAGACCGTCTTGTCCTCCTGGACGGCCTTCACGCGCCCGGTCGCCGTGGTGCGCCCTACCTCGTCGGCGTACTCGTAGACCACGCGCGGGGCGGTGATCGTGGTCAGCTTCTCCTGCAGCTCGGAGAGGTCGCGCGGGGGCTCGTCATCGCCCTGCGTTTCGTCGGCGGCAGGCTCCTCGCCCTCTTCGGGCTTCTTCTGCGTGACGGCCGTCACGTTGCCGCTGACCGTCGCGACCTCGTCGTCGAAGTTCGCCTCGATCAGATCGCCGGTGATGGTCGTCTCGGGGTCCACGACCTTCGGGTTGCCCTTCGCGACCGCGGAGTTCTCGTCGTAGTCGTAGACGGCCTCGTCGCAGTAGAGCTTGATGTCCTTGTGTGAGAACACCACGTTGCCGTCGAGGTAGTACATCGCCTCTGAGGGGTCGTAGCGGAGGTGATCGGCGGACTCGATGCGCGCGCGGTCCTCGTCCTCAACGAAGCCCCCGGGCTCCTCGAGGTCCTGTGCGAGCGCGACCGCCGGCCGGATCAGCAGGCAGGCCGTCAACAGCACCGGCAATGCCATGAGCTTCTTCATCGCAGCCTCCCCAACTCTTCGCGAGCGGCGTCAACGCCGAAGACCGCCTGGATCGAGTCGAGCGTGTACCCGTGCGTCTGCAGATTGTACACCAGGTTCCGGCCGGTCAGTTGACCGTGCTCGGTGCGTACCTGGACACGGTTGGGCGTGCGCGCGATGTCCTGCGGCACGATCACGTCGAGGTCCTGCGTGCGGACCGTGACGCCCTCGGCGCGCATCGTCACCTCGCCGGGGCAGTGCAGTGTCTCGGTCGCGGGCACCCACTGCACCTGGCTGGTGGTGATGATCGCGCCGCGGTGCGAGACGACCTTCACGCCGCCTGTCACCTCGAAGCTCTTGTCGGCGGTCTCGTAGGTCGCTTTGCCCGCGGAGATGCGCATCACCGGCTTGCCCTGATCGTAGACGAGGCCCTCGCGCAGGTCGGATGCGGCGACCGAGCGTCCGCCACCGGCGATCTCGATCTCCTCGATGTTGAGCCGCCACGCGGGCGTGCCGCCCGTGCTGTGCTCGACCACGGACTCCTGGATGGAGACCGCGGGCTTGCCCGGCTCGCGACCCTCAGCCGTCTCCGCGGGCCGCTCGCGCGTGACCCAGCGCACTGCGAGCACGACGCCGGCCGCCGCCACCGCGACGATCAGCAGCCCGCCGATGATCCTGCGCCAGCTTGGGCTCAGCATCGGTTCCTCACAGCACCGGTGGCGGTGGCGGGGTCAGGCTCAGGTTGATGGTGACGCCGGAGGTCTTCGCGCCCGCCTGAACGCTCGTCACGGCAAAGCCGGTCGCCTGACCGTCGGAGGAGACCGCGATCACCGCCTGGCTACCCGCCAGGACGTTGTAGAGGTTGAAGGTGCCGTCGGAGCGGCTCGTGGCGCTCGCATTGCCGCTGCGGATCATTGCGCCTCCGGCAGCGTTGCCGCCTCGACGGACCGTCCCGGAAACCGCTCCGCGCCCGGCCGTCAGCGTCGGTTGCAGGTAACGTGTCCCGATCTGATTGACGCCATCCTGCACGGAAACGTTCGTCTGGAGCTGGTCGTGGCCGGTCGCGGTGATGGTAACCGTGCGCGTTCCCGTCGCCGCCTGGATGGAGAACGTGCCGTTCGCGGCGGTTTGCACCGAGGTCGTGCCGATCTGCACTTTCGCCCCGGCGATCGGCTGGAGGCTGCCGTCGTCAAGCACGGTGCCGCGCACGGTGGCCTGCGCGGGCGTCGGGCCGTCGCCTCCACCGCCGCCGCATCCGGACAGGGCGATCGACACGATGGCGGCCGCCAGGATGGCGGCAAGCGCTGCTGCTCGCATCAGCGGTCGGGCTCTCATCGACTGCACGCTCCCTGGCGCGCCTACTGTACGGTCAGGACGAAGTTGATGCCGCTCACGATCACGCCGCCGGGGGGCACGGTGACCTCGCGGGAGATCGAGCGCGTGCCGAATACGACGGTGAGCTCGTAGCGCCCCGGTGGAACGAAGAGCCGGTACTCGCCGGAGGCGGAGGTCTCGTCCTCATCGAGCACCGAGCCGGTCGTCAGCGAGACGGCGGTGACGGTCGCGCCGGAGTTGTCTGGCGCTCCGTTGAGCGTGACAGTGCCGGAGATCGTGAACGGGCCTGCGGGCGGATCGCTGGCGGATTCGAACAGCTCCAGCGTGACGTCGCCCATGCCCGGCAGGATGCGCAGGACGGTGGTGAGGTCCTCGTAGCCCGCGGCGGCGGCGGTGGCGGTCTGATCGCCCACCGAAACGTCCGGGGCGGCGAAGCGCCCGGCGGCGTCGGTCTGTACCGGGCCGACCGCCCCGACGGTCACCTGCGCGCCCGCGATGGGCAGCCGCGTGAGCACATCGACGACGGCGCCCGTCACGTCCACCGCGGTGTCGCCACCGACCAGCTCGAACGCCAGGTCGGCGTTCTGCCCGGCGTCATCGGCGACGATGGTGGTGGTGCTCGACAGCCCGAGGTAGCCTTCAGCCTGGACGGTGACCGCGCGCTCGCCCTTCGGGATGCCGCCGATGCGGAATGTGCCGTCGTTGGCGGTGTATCCGCCGACCATTGCGTCGTCGTCGCCGCCGGGCGCGGCGAAGCGCACGAAGGCGTTCACTACCGGCTGGCCGCTTTCGGCGTCCATCACCGTGCCGCCCACCGTGCCGGTGGTAGCCGGATCGGCCGGCGTCAGCGCGACCGTCACCCACGTGGCGGCCGTGACCTGCATCTGCACCTGCTGCGTGGCGGTCACGTAGCCCGCGGCAGTGGCGGTCAGCGGCTGCGTCGGCGGAGTGCCGGTGCCGATGGGCACGTCGCGCAGGACGAGTTGCTGATCGCTGGGCCGCAGTTCGCCGCCCACGCCGCCAACCGTGACCGTTGTGGCGACCGCCAGTGGGATGCTCGTCTCCGCCTCGACGGCCAGCACAACCACCGTGCCGCCCCCGCCGGTGTCATCGACCGGCGGCAGTCCGCCGCAGCCGACGAGGCCCACGAGCAGCACACAGGTGGTCACGATCAGCGCCCGCAGCGCCGCTCGCGTGATGCGTCCGGTTGTCGGCCGAGGCTCCGTCACGTGATCGCGGTCTCCATCTAACGTGTGATCTGCAGCGGCCGCAGCGCCTGTGCCTGGCGGCCGGTGTCATCGCGTGCGGTCATTCTCACAAGGTACATCCCGCTCGGCACCAGCGTGCCGGCGTTGTCGCGCAGGTTCCAGCTCAGTGTGCTCTGCCCCGGCTCGCGCGCGCCCATGGCGACCGTCCGGATCGTGCGGCCGGCGATGTTCAGCACCTGCACTTCCACCTCGGCTGCGCTGGAGAGCGTGAAGACGATCTCCGCACCCTCGCTCGCGCCCTGCATGACGGTCATCCCGGCGACCACCAGCGGCTGCGTCGAGCGCGGGCTCATCTTGATGCGCAGCCAGCGCGTCACGCCCTCGTCGCCCGCGGGCAGCTCGTAGCCCGCGCTCGTGCGCATGTACACCTGCCGCCCGGCCGCCTCATCCACGAGCATCAGCGTCATGTCATCGGGCACGCGGCTCATGTCCGGCCAGCGCAGGCACACCTTCGCGTGCGGCAGCGTGCTCTGCACCTTCAGTGTGTAGGTCTGTTCGGCTGCCGCCGTCGGGCGCACGTCGCTGACGTAGCCCGCGGCGCCGGTGCCCGCCGAGTCGAGCGTGACCTCGACGTGCGGCCCGAAGCCGGGCGGCGCCTGCAGATCGTGCAGGTCGAGCCCCGCGTCGGCGTCCGCGGCCGCGCCGATGCGCGCCGCGCCGCTCATGCCCGCGGCCTCGGCCACGATCGGCAGCGACCACGCCAACTCGTCGGATGGCGAGCTGGAGGTCTGCGCGACCGTAGCCGCCGTGCCCAGCGCCGGGAAGCGCACGATCGCGCCGCCGGCCCGCAGGCAGCGGATCCAGTAGCCCTCGAAGGGCGCCATCTGCTCGCGCTCGGTGTAGCCGTCGGCCTGCGTGTAGCCGAAGACGCCGTCCTGGATGATCCGCTGCGTGACCGCCTCGTCGTAGCTCACCGCGGCCTCGCCCTCAACCTGGACCTGCAGCGCGGACACGTCCACCGCCTGCCGGCGGGGCGAGCCGACTTGGTTCCAGCCGACGCGCAGTTGCACCTCGGCCGGGCGGTCCTCAGGCGGCAGCACGCCGGTCAGGTTCATCGTCACATCGGAGAATACGCGCAGCCAGTAGCCGCGCCCGGGCGCGATCGGGTCGGTGCGCGGCCAGATCGTGTACTTGCTGTCCGAGGGCGCCTGCGGGTCCCAGCGCGCCACGAGCAGGTTCTCCTCAGGGACGCCGAGCAGCTCTGAGAGGTCCTGCGTCAGCGGGAGCAGCGGGAAGGAGATGAGGTGGACACCGGTGCCTGCGGCGGAGAAGCTGCGCGTGAGGGTCTGCTGCTCGTTGCCCTTCATGAAGAGCACGTAGGAGTCCCAGGCCACGTTGATCGTGCGGCTGATCGCCTCGTCCTGCTCGTTGGTGAAGGTCACCACGAGCTGCTGGGGCTCCAGCGCGCCCTGCGTGATGCGGTCGCCCCAGACGCTGCGCGTGACGTTGACGTCCTCGAGGCCCGCGCCTCCCTGCACGTCGATCGTCCCGTCCGCCGCGCCGATGATCGAACCGTAGAGGTTGTTCTCGCCGAGTTCGAAGCCGCGCCGGCCGTAGGGGAAGGGGAGGCGCAGGCGCAGCGAGTCGATGTCCACCTGCACGGTGATGTTCTGCGGCCCGCCGATGTTGAAGAAGGTCGGGATCATGAAGCCCTCACCGGCGGCCTCGCCGGTCGCGGGGATCGTGATCGTGTTGCCCTCCTCGGCGAAGAGCGAGACCGCGAAGTCGTAGCTCCAGTAGGTCGTGCGGACCGTCCCGCCACGCGGCTCCTCGTCGCCGCCGAAGGTCGTGTAGTAATACTCGGCGATCAGCGCGATCGACTGCGTCAGCGGGATGTTCCAGACGAAGAGCTTGTTCCCGATGCGCACGCTGGTGTCCAGCACCCACTGGCGCTGGAACCACTCCTGGAAGGGCATGCCCTCCACGCTCGGCAGGACCTGCTGCCCGAGCACGCGCAGCGCGGCGACGTCGCCCGGCAGGCTGTCGGTGAAGCTCGCGTAGTAGGCTTCGTTGAAGCGCCGGAAGAACTGCGCGTCCTCCACCCAGCACTTGAACCACGCGCTGCGCGCCATCGCGACGCGCCACACGAGCATCCCCGTCCAACCTGACTCGGGGAAGAACGCTGGCCCGCCGAGGGCTTCCTGGTTCTGCGGCTCGTAGACGGAGCCGGCGTAGAAGGGCCCCGGATCGACCGGGTCGTAGCCGGGGGCGACGCCCGCGCGCGTCTGAACGACCTTCGCGGCGGCTCCCGCGAAGCCGATCTCCCACGAATCGTAGAAGAAGCCGGCATCGTCGTGGAAGGCCTGCAGCACGAGGATCAGTAGCACGAAGGTGTCCTCGGAGAAGTTCCCCGACAGCGGCGCCATGACGATTTCGTTCGCGCCGGTGTCGTAGACGCCGCCCTGCAGCGCGTCGAGGTCGGGGTCGAGGCGGATGTTGACGTCGAGGTCGAAGGCCGGGCGGCCGTAGATGTTGTAGGCGACCGGCACCGCGCGGGCGAGGTAGTCCTTCAGCGCGGTCTCATCGGCCGCGGCGAAGCCCTCGAAGGTGAAGCGCAGCGCGTTGGTCGGCTCGCCGATCTTCGCGCCCGCCTGCGCGGTCGCGATCAGGTCGGGCGCGACGATCTTCCCGTCGCTCAGATGCACGAGCCGGCGGGGGAAGGTCACGCGCGCGGCCGGGCTCTTGAGGCCGAGCTGCTGAAGCGTGCGCATGCTCTGCTGCGCCCGCCGCAGGCTGGCGACACCGTGCTGGGTGCGGATCGCGCGGTCCACGGCGCTCTCGCGCGCCGCGGCGGTCGAGAGCCCGTCATCCTGCACCACGATCGCGCCCTGCGGCCCGTTGGAGACGCTCGCGAAGGGGCGGTTGACCACGTTCCTGAAGGGCCCGGCGAACGCCGCCTGGCAGCTCAGCGCCGCGAGCAGCACGCACGCGAGGAGGTGAGGTCGCCTACTCATACCACTGCCACCACCGCTCTACGCCCTCTTGCAGGCAGCGCTCGCCGTCGAACGGCCCCCGCTGCGGCCGGCCGTCGGCGCCGAAGGGTGGCGGCGGGAGTATGCCCGTGTCCTCGCTCTGCTCGAACTCGCCCACGCCCGTCTCAAAGCCGCCGGTCGTCTGCGGGCGGTACTGCGCGCTGCTCCCGCGGGTGGCGTCGGTGCCTGTGAAGAAGTCGGTGGAGCGGCCGCCGAAGGTCCCGGTGGAGCTGCCGAACGGGCCCGTGCCGAAGTTGTTGCCGCCGGAAGTATTGCGATTGTAGCTCGTCATGCCGCTGAAGTCGCCGATCCCGCGGTTGTCGTAGCCGTAGCCGAGGCTCGAACCCGCGCCGTAGCCGCCGAAGCTCGAGAGCGCTCCACCGTAGCCGGAGTAGCCGCCGCCCACACGTCCGCCTGAACCGCGGCCGCTCGAGAAGTTGCTCGACACCTCCAGCAGGAAGGTGTGCGCAATGTAGTCCTGGCTTGCGGTCGAGCCACCAAAGCCCGGCAGCGGAAGCGCCGCTTCACCCGAGAGGTTCCTGATGTAGCGGTAGCCGAAGTTCATGTCGGCAAGCTCGCTCATCCGGTAGCTCAAGCCGAACTCGCCAGTGTCCTTCACGAATGCCGCGTAGCCGCTGTCGTAGTCGGCCCGGCCCAGCCGCCCGAAGAGGTTGACGCCCGGCCTGAGCTCGTAGGTCAGCTCGCCGGACACATCGAACAGGTCGGTCGGCACGATGCGGGTGAGTTGCTGGGTGCCCGATGTGATCGTGGTCGGGCTTGAGCCGCTCTGCATGTGGAGGTTGAGTGCCAGCCCCCACGGCTGTTCGGGCGGGCGGTAGTTGACTCCGAGGGCGATCATGTTGTTCTTGACCGCGCCCGCGCCCTCCTCCAGGAAGACCTGCTGGTCGCGCCCCCAGGTTGCTGTGAGCGCAAGCGCCTCGGCGGGCCGCCAGCCCAGCGATGCGTTGTAGTACGTCTGGTTGCTGTCGGCGAGGTAGCCGATGCCGCCGCCGCTGGAGTAGTCGCGGAAGCCCGCCGCCAGCGTCAGGTTCATGCTCTGCGCGGGCCGCCACGAGAGGTCCATGCGCGTGTTCGCGTCCTCGTAGCGCGCGGGCTCCGTGGTGTCGTCGCCATCATCATCGTCGCCGCCACCGCCGCCGGGATTGTCGATCTGGTAGGTCGTGAATCGGCCTCCAGACCCCCGCGACTCCGATCGCGTGTGGTCGAGGCTCAGGCTCAGCACGCTTGAGGGCGTCCAGCGCGCGGAGAGCTGCGTGACCGTGCCCTCGGAGGTGTCGCTGGTGCCTCGCGTGACCGAGTTGTTCGTGCCGTAGTGCCCCGAAAGCGAGAGCGATGCACTCGGCGTGTACGTCGCCGAGACCTGCATCTGATCGGTCGCGGAGCCGGTGATGTCCGTCGTTTCCGTGGCTCCGAGGTAGTCGAGGTTGGTGCTGGACAGGTTGAGGTCCACGGTGAAGGGCAGCTCAAAGGGCTGGTAGCTGAGCCTGAGCATGTCGGTCGTCTGCTCGCGACCGGAGGTGACGCCGCCGGTGTTCTGCAGCGACTGCCGCGTGAGGCTCAGCGTCGGCCAGCCCGGGTAGCGCACATCCACGCCCATGTCATTGCGCTGCGTCTGCACGCCCAGGGACGTGGAGGTTGCCTGCGCGGTGTCCACCGCGTACGGGCTGAAGATGCCACCGCCGCCGCCGTATGAGCCGAAGGTCAGGCCGCTGTCGCTCTTGAGGTCGGAGAAGCGCTCGTAGATCGAGATGTGTTCGTTCGCCTGCCACTCCGCGGCGAAGTTCAGGCCCTTCTCTTTGCGCTGGAAGCCGACGGTGTCCACGTAGCTGAAGCTCGGTTGCACGTCGCGCATCTCCAGCGTCGCGGTCAGGTCCGGGCGTGAGTACGCGAGACTGCTGCGGAGCGCCTGGCCCGTGACGCCCTCCGCTTGCTGGTTGCTCTGAGCCCAGTCCGCACGGAATGTCAGGTCGTCGGAGACGCGGTAGCCGACGTCCACGCCGTAGACGGTCGCGTCGCCCACCACCGTCTGATCGCCGAGGTCGTAGTAGTAGCGGATGATCACCAGCGCCGTCGGCGGCACCGCGCGGCGGAAGATGATCCGGCCGATGTCGTGGTACACGTCGTAGTCCACGCTCTGGATCTGCTCCACGTTGTCCACCAGCACGACCACCGTCTGGTCGATGGTGATGCGCTCGCCCTCGTAGACCACGGTGGCGCCGTTGGACAGGATCGGGCGGAAGTTCGTGTCGAACGGGCCTGTGGTGCCGGAGCCCAGGTAGATGTCCTCCTGGAAGCCCGAGGTGTCATCGGCGTTATTCGGGCTGCGCTTGTCCTGCTGCAGGCCGGTGAGGCCCAGCACGATGCGCTCATCCAGCAGCTTCACCTCGGCCCGCGCGCCGTAGAGCGCGCCGGGGCTTGAGGAGTAGCCGTAGGACTGGTAGGCGACCGAGATCGTCGAGGTGATGGGGATGATGCGCGGCGGCGCGTCCACCGGCTCGAACCAGAGTTGCCCGGTCTCGTAGTCGAGCCGGTAGTCCTGGCCGAACTGCATGATCTCCTCGTCCACCTTCACGACCTCGCTGCCCTCGATGATCGGGGTGTAGCGGAGGAAGAAGGGTCCGGAGGTGTTGTTGCCGGTGATGACCTCGCGCCGCGTGAGGCCCTTTTCCTGCGAGTAGAAGCCGCGCAGCAGGCCACCGGGGATCTCCTGGTCGAGCTGCCAGCCCTGCAGCGTCTTGTTGAAGCTGGCGAACTCGTTGCCGCTGAGGCGGATGTTCAGGTCGCCGTAGTAGAGCGCGGTCTCGTCGGTGGTCCAACCGAGCACGTAGCGGGTGTAGTTGTTGCCCCAGCCGCTGGCGGAGATGTCGGCCTGGATCCCGAGGTTCTCCCAGATCGAGCCCTCGACGTGCAGGCTGCTGGTGCGCACGAGGCTGTCGGTATCCCAGCGCTGCCCCTCGAATGCCGACTTCGAGCCCTCGAGCGCGTGGTTCTGCAGCGTGAAGCTGTTGGAGCCAGAGACCTGCATGCCCTGGAAGAGGCCCCAGTCCTCAAACATGCGCCCGATGCCCTCGAAGAAGCCATCCGCGCGCACGGTCGGCGCCCCGATCAGCAGGGCGACAGCTATGATGGCCGGCAGGCGTCTTGCGCGTATCACTCAGACAGCTCCATGGCACGAATCGCGGAGGCACTCCCCAGACGATGATGGTAGTAGGACGCAGCGACTCTGTCAAATGTTCCGCGTACGGCAGCGAACGACAGCGAACGACGCCTCACCCCCCCGGCCCCCCTCTCCCTGGCGAGATAAACGACATCTCGCAAGCGGGAGAGGGGGGAGTAACGGCGGGAACCAAAGCAACGGCAGCAACGGCGGCGACGACTTCATCCGCTCCGTGCGACGGGCGCCCCCGCCCGTCGGCCATTGTCGTTCGCCGTTCCCCCCCTCTCCCGCTTGAAATCGCGCCAGCGATTTCCAGGGAGAGGGGGGTCGGGGGGGTGAGGTGCTGTTGCTGTCGTGCGGAGCGAGAGGCACCGTTCTCGCCGCGCGGAGGAGCATCCGCCCCGCGCGTGGAAGACACCTACGGAACGCCACCGCCCGTGTGAGGGAGTTCGATCGCCATGCGTCGCTACCTGCCCGTCGCTCTCGGTGTCCTGCTCGTCGCCGCGCTGACACTGCTCGTCGGCTGCCCGTCAGGCCAGGCGCCGACCGGGACGCCCGGCGGAGCCACCGCCACCGGCACTTCCGCGGGCGAGCCCGTCGAGCTGCAGATGTGGACGATCTGGAGCACCGAGCCGCGCAAGTCGGCGCTCGACGACATCGTCGCGGCGTTCCACGAGGCGAATCCCGGCATCCGCATCGTCGTGACGCCGGTCGAGCCCGACACGTACAAGACGCGCATCCGCGTCGCGGTCGGCTCGGGCGAGCCGCCGGACATCTTCTTCGTCTGGAGCGGCGAATGGCTGCACAACTTCGTCCGCGGCGACAATGTCCTGCCCATCACCGACGCCCTCGACGCCGACGGTGGCGCGTGGCGCAGCCGCACCATGGGCGACTCGCTCAAGTGGTATACCTTCGACGACCAGACCTACGGCATCCCGTTCCTGCGCCAGTGCACCTCCTTCTTCTACAACAAGGACCTCTTCGAACGCGATAACGTGCAACCGCCCGCGACCTGGGACGAGTTCCTCGCCGCCTGCAACACGCTCAAGCGCCCCGACGTGGCGCCGATCGCCCTGGGCAACTCGGTGAAGTGGCCCGCCCACCACTACGTCTCGGCCTTCTGGCAGCGGCTCATGGGCCAGGATCAGCTCATGGCAGACTTCGACCCGATGGGCCCCGGCTCGTACGACAGCCCCGGCTACGTGAAGGGCCTGCAGATGTTCCGCGACCTCGTGGACCGCGACTTCTTCAACCGCGCGCCCAACGGCACCACGCGCGAGAACGCCCGCGCGCTGTTCTTCACCGGTCAGGCCGCGATCTTCTACACGGGCACCTGGGACTTCAACGCCCTGCGCGAGGGCGGCGAGGCGCCGCCGGAGTTCGCCGACGCCTGGGACTGGTTCAACTTCCCCGCGGTCCCCGGCGGCGACGGCAATCAGCAGGCGCTGCACGGCGGCGCGGATGGCTACGTAATCTCGTCGAAGACCGCGCATCCCGAGGCGGCGGTCAAGTTCCTGCAGCACCTCAACTCGCTCGAATCGGCGCAGAGCTTCGTCGATCAGTGCCGCGAGCTGGTGCTCGTCAACGGCTCCGTGACCGAGGAGAATGCCGACGAGCATCTGCTGCGCTACGCGCGGGAGGTGGAGGCGGCGCCGACGATCGTCCCGTGGGCCGACACGCTCATGGCGCGGTCGGTGGCTGAGACGCTGCTGGACGGCTGCCAGGCGCTGATCGACGCCAGCATGACGCCCGAGGAGATCATGTCGAGCATCCGCGCGCGGCAGGCGGAGGTCAAGGAGCGGCTGGAGAAGCTCGGCGGCTCGTCGATGGAAGTCGAGACGCCGGAGGACGAAGCGGGGTAGGGGCGGGGACGGCAACGACATGGCGGCCGGCGCATCTGAAGATGCGCCGCTCCAAACGATACGGCATCACGGTTGAACCATGCGTCATCGACCACTCACAGCCTGGCTGCTCGCGCTTCCGGCCCTCGCGGTCTTCGCGTTCTACATCACCTGGCCGCTGATTCATACGGTGGTGCTGAGCGCGTACTCGTGGAGCGCGCTCAACCCTATCCGCACCTTCGAGGGCTTCGGCAACTACGTCGAGCTCGCCCACGACCCTGTCCTGCGCACCGCGCTCATCAACAACGGTCTGTGGATCGTGCTCTCGCTCGTCTTCCAGCTCCCCCTCGCGATGCTGCTGGCCGTCGGGATCGGCTCGGCGCTGCGCCGCCACCGCATCCTGCGCACCGTCTACTTCTCGCCGCTGATCATCCCCGCGGTCGCCGTCGGGCTCATCTGGACGCTCTTCTACGACCCGAACTTCGGCGCCTTCAACGCGCTCCTCGAAGCCGTCGGCCTTAAGGGCTGGACGGCAGGATGGCTCGGCGACACGAAGCTCGCGACGCTGTGCATCATCGCGGTGAGCTGCTGGCGCTACACGGGCTTCCACATGATGATACTGCTGGCGGGCCTGCAGGCGATCCCCGAGGACATCTACGAGGCGGCGGTAATCGATGGCGCGAACGCCTGGCGCACCTTCTGGGGCATCACGCTGCCGCTGATGAAGCGCGTGGTGCTTGTGGACGCGCTGCTGATCACCGTCGGCTCGGTGAAGATCTTCGACCTGATCTGGGTGATGACCGCCGGCGGCCCCAATCACGCCAGCGAGGTGCTCGCAACCTACATGTATCGTGCGGCCTTCAGCGACGACCGCATGGGCTACTCGGCCGCGATCGCGACCGTGATGCTGGTGCTGACGCTAATCGCGACGGTCATCTACCTGCGCCTCACGCGCCTTGAGGAGGCGGACGCATGAAGCGCGCGGCGGGCGCATGGCTGCGTGACGGGCTCTTCGCGCTCCTGGCGCTGGTCTTCATGCTGCCGCTGATCTGGACGGTCATCGGCAGCTTCCGCGGCGCGAGCACGCTGCGGGTCGAGCCCTGGGGGCTGCCCGAGACGCTCGACTGGGGCAACTACGTGGCGGCCTGGGAGGGGCGGATCGGCCTCTACCTGCTGAACTCGACGATCGTGACGGTCGCCTCGGTGGTGCTGATCGTGGTGCTCAGCGCCCCCGCCGCGTACGCCTTCGCGCGGATGCGCTTCAGCGGCGCCGGGCTCGCGCTGGGCTTCATCCTGACGGGGCTGCTGATCCCCGCGCACGCGGTCCTGATCCCGCTCTACGAGCTGAACTCGGCGCTGGGAGTGGGGGACTACCTCGCGCTGATCGGCCCGTACGTGGCGTTCGGGCTGCCGCTGTCGGTGTTGCTGATGCGTGCGTATTTCGTGGAGGTGCCGGGGGAGCTGATGGAGGCGGCGATCATCGACGGCGCCGGGCACCTGCGCATCCTCTGGTCGATCTTCATGCCGATCGCGCGCCCCGCGGTCGCGACGGTGGCGATCTTCCAGGCTGCGTGGGTCTGGAACGAGCTGCCCTTCGCACTGGTCTTCATCAAGGAGAGCGCGCACCTCACGCTCCCGGTGGGCCTGCTGAACTTCCAGGGCGAGCACATCGCGAATTGGGGCGCTATCCTCGCCGGCGTGACGATCGCGGTCATCCCGCTCATGGTCCTCTACCTCGTCTTCCAGCGGCATATCGTGCGGGGGCTCACAGCGGGCGCAGTGAAATAGGACGACCATCAGACTGGGATGGAGCTGACATGCATGGCGCTTCGCACCGTGGCGGTCTGTTGCGGCATGATGTTCGTGCGTTCGATGGCCTCGGCCGGGCCCGCCGATGACCTGTGGGCCGGACTGCTCGCCAACCCGCCCTCTGCGCCGATGACGGCCGAGCGTGAGGCGGCGATCGCCGCCCTCGATCAGTGGATCATGCGGCCGGGCTCCGACGAGATGCCCGAGATCATCGCGTACTACCAGCGCTCCATCGACCGAGTGCTCGACCTCGTTGAGAATGAGCCGGTCACAGAGGGCGTCCGCGTCTTCCAGCTCTACTCAAGCTCGATGCTCTTCCAGACGCCAGACGTCGTCTTCGCGATTGACCTCGATCAGGGCCCGAACAAGGACCTGACGATGTCGCCCGAGGAGGAGGGCGTCGAGTTCCGCCTGACCGACGGCCAGGTCGCGCGACTGGCGAGCCTCGTGGACGTGTCATTCCACACCCATCAGCACGAGGATCACCTCGATCACGAACTCACGGCGGCGTTGCTCGCCGCCGGGAAGATGGTGATCGTGACTCCCGAGACGATCGAGATGTGGCAGGAGCAGCCGTGGGCCGAGGGCCTGACCGCGCTCGATCAGACCCTCGACGAGCCGCATCAGCTCGCCGGGCTGAGCGTCGATCTGCTGCGCGACCGGCAGTGGGGGAATGACCTGCACACCGCCGGGACGGTCT
>JALGSW010000177.1 GCA_029821635.1 Candidatus Zipacnadia bacterium | reverse complement strand
TGGGGGAAGAGCGGCGTGGCCGGGGGGATCGCCGCGATCCTGCTGGGCGGGGCGCTCGCGGGTGTGGGCCTCGCATTCGGCGTCGAACATGTCCCCAGCGGCACCATGACTCCGCAGTTCCACGCCACGCTCTACCGCCTGGAGCAGCTCTGCGCCGAGACCGACGCGTGGATGGCCGAACATGGCCGCGCGCCAACTGCGGACGAGTGGGCCGCGCTGCATGGGGAGCCGCCGCTCGACGGCTGGGGCGCGCCCTTCGAGTTCACGCCCTTCGACAGCGCCAACGGGGATGGCCGGCTCTTCCAGATCACCAGCCTCGCGGAGAACCGCGGCCGCTCGGACAGCATCGTCTGGGACATCCCGAGTTGGTGGCTGGGCAGAGACGGACGATTCGGCACGGATGATGACTGGGAGCTGCTGAGCGATGGCCTGAGTGGCGTGGCCGTCGAGCGCTACGCTCACTACGAGCGTGGGGAGTGAGCGCGACGGCAAACGGCACGACGCATCCGGACAACGGGATGCGTCGCTCCGAACGGCAACGGCGACGGCGCGCCTACCGCCTCGTCACGCTCGCCCAGCAGGGGATCGTGAGCGTGTCGCCGGGGCCGTAGTCGTACAGCACCATCCGCGCGTAGCCGTCGCCATCGTGGTCCGCGAAAGCCGCGCGCAACGCATCCGCGCTTACCGCGCCTTCATGCTCCGCGTCGATCTGCGGCCGGTTGCGGTCCGCGACGTGCGTGATGCGCCACGACGCGCTTCCGTCCTCGTTCGCCAGCGTCTTCCCGTCATAGTAGCCGTAGCGGTCGAGCACGAACGACTGCCCCGAGGTCACCGAGCCATCCGCGACCTCCGCCACCGGCCCCTCCGCCACCCGCGCGTCATGGTCGAGCGTAAGCTCCACGCCGCCATCGATCGCCTCCGCGGCGAGGATCCGGTGCGTGGCCGAGTTCCCCCGCTCGTTCGTGATCTGCACCATGCGGCCCACCAGCGCCGACGCGTCCGCGCCTGAGAGGCCCGTGAACTGCGCGTCGAGCAGGGCGGCGCCATCGCCCGCCACGCCCGCCTGCAGGCGCTGATCACCGCCATCGAGTCGCACGCGCACCTTGCGCGCGGGCCAGTCGCAACTCTCGATGACGCCCACGTGCTCGGCCGCCGCCAGCGCGATGCCCGCATCGTCGCGCCCCACTGACGTCCCGCGCACCAGCACGGAGGTCGCCATCGCGCCGTCGCGCTCGCGCCACAGCGCGAACTCCGCGTCGGTGGTTAGGCCGCCCTCGACGCTGCAGATGGTCCCGCCGGTCGGCTGGATGACGACCGTGTCGGTGAACGCGTCAGTCTCGATGCGCAGCGCGATTGGGGCGAAGTCGCCCTCTGCGCCGCCGGTAACCTGCAGCGGCGTGATCGAGCGCACTCGCCGCTCGCCCTCGTAGGGCTCGATGATCGTCGCGAACTGGCTTGCCAGCGGCGCCTCGCCGGAGCGCTGCATCACCAGCCAGGTGGCGTCGTAGTTGGCCCTGCCGCCAGGCGCGGTGCACTGCGAGGTCCACAGGCGGGAGCCCGCGGGCGCGATGTGCGTGGTCTGCACGAAGACGCCGTCCTGGCCCTCAAGCTCGACGCCCATCGCCAGCGGCCGGGAGACCTCGCCGACCATCGGGTCGGGCATGAAGGCGAGGCAGACCAGCTCTCCGTCGCCGGAGGGCTTCGCGCCAACGTCGCGGTAGGCGACATCGGGCCCGGCGACCGTGCCGCCGCCCTGGGGGCGCAGGTCGGCGCCGGTGACCTGTGCGATGCCACTCGACGTGTGGAACGACCGCGTGTGCTCGGTGCCGCCAACGACGCGTTCGACGGTCACGACGTAGCAGTCATCGGCGTCGATGTCCACGAGTGCGATCGCGCGCTCGCGCGAGGGGCGCGGCTCGTCGCCGGACACTGACGTGCCCGCACGGACGTACTGCGCCGGCTTGCTGTCGGCGAAGGTGCGCACATCGCCGATCGGGTAGGAGGCGCTCCTTACGCCGGTGATGTGTGTGCCGTAGTGCGCGCCCCAGTTCTTCTCCCACGCGCCCGCGTAGGTCCAGCCGACCGGGTAGCCGAGTTCGGGCAGCAGGTTCCGCTCCATCGCGGCGAGGCCGATCGTGAGCATGTCGTAATGCAGGTGCTGGACCGCAAAGCCGTAGCGCACCCACAGCGCGCGCTGGCGCGGGCCTTCGCCGGAGCGCAGGATCGCGTGGCCGTAGCCGTCGAGGACGTCGGAGCGCAGCTCTACCTCCCAGCCGCGTTCGCGGCCGATGCGCTCGATCTCCGCGGCGGTCTCGGGGTCCGTGATGGCGCTCGGAACGCTCCCGCCCGGCCCCCATGCGGCCTGTGCGAAGCGCTCGATGCCGGTCCACTTGAAGGCTTCGGCGAAGTGGTCCTGCGTGAGCGGCTTGCCCTGCCGGAGCGCGGCCGGAGCGGTGCTGGGGTGGCCCGCGTCACCGGTCTCGTCGTTCAGGCGCGCGATCAGCGACATATCCAGCGGGAAGTCGAAGATCTGCCGGAACTTGGGGTCGCTGGCGAGCGAGATGAACTGCGGCGGCTGGTAGAGCTCGGGCAGACGCTGCTCGATGCGGCTGAAGAGGTCCGCGAGGCCGGCCATGAAGCGGACCTGGATGCTGTTGTAGCCGCCCGTCTCGTGCCCCGCGCCGTCCTTCAGGTACTGGTTGGTCAGCGAGTAGCGCAGGCCGGGCCAGCCATTGAGGAGGTGGTCAACCAGCTCCATCGACTGCGGCTGTCCGAGGCCCAGCGCCATCGTCGCGATCATCCGCTCCTGCATCGGCCAGTTGCGCGCGGTAGCGTTGTCGATGCCGTACTGGGCGCATGTGCGGATGATGCCCGACTGCAGGAAGCGGTGCAGATCGTCGGCGCTGGCGATCTCCGGGTGGTACTGCGAGCGCACGAACTCCACGAGCGCCTCGTCCTCGGAGATGGCGTCGTAGATGAGGTCGTAGGCACGCGCGGCGTTCTCCATGCGCGGCGTGTCCCAGTTGGGCTGGATGTAGGAGAAGCTGCCGCCCAGGCGCGTGAAGCGGCTCTTGATCGGCGCGCCGACCGGCCCCTTGTAGACGCCGTCGCGGTTTGCGAGCTTGCGGTGATTCAGGTTCAGGCTCATGTCGAGGTGCGCCTGCGCGAAGCGGCTGAGCGCGAGGCCGCAGGCGTGCGCGTAGCGCTCATCGCCGGTGCTGATGTAGGCCTGGGCGGCCTGCATGATCCCCGGCGTGAGCGTGTTCATGTACGCTTCCCACTGGTGGTAGTAGGCGATGAAGGGCCAGCGCCACGGCCGGCCGCTCTTGCCCACGACCGGCTCGACCGGCTCGCAGCCCCAGCCGTCATCGGGGAACGGGCCCGAGTGCATGTCGCCATCCTGCCAGTCGTTGGAGGGGAACCACGTGTCGCAGTTCGGGCAGCCGACCTTCCACGGATGCTCCTCGGCGTCGAAGAGCCACGGGTAGAAACCGCTGCGGCCCTCGTAGATGTCCATGCCGCAGACCGGGCAGCCCTTGCCGACGCCCGCGTCCGGCTCGCGGCTGCCGAGGACGATCAGGCAGGTCCGGGGGATCGCCGGGCCGGGGATGATCGACCAGATCTGCTCGTCTCCCATCTCCAGCCACTGCTGCGCGATGCGGCCCGGAGCGGCGCCGTCCTCGCGCATGCGCTCGATTTCGTCATCGGTGTAGATCGTGCGGCCGGGCTTGGGCTCCTCAAGCTCGCCGCCCATCGGCCAGAGGCGTGGGAGCTGCACGCCCTCATAGTCGCGAGCCTCGTAGACCTCGCCCCAGGGGATGACCGGGACGGTGATGGTCAGCTCGCCGCCCGCACCGGAGAAGGCGATGGCGGCGTCCCCGGGCTCCAGCGCCCTGAAGTAGAAGCGCTGGCGATCGTCCTGATCCCAGTGGTCGAACATCTCGAGGTTGGCCGGGACCTGCACGTCGAGCGCGCCCGATCCGGCCGGCTGACTCAGGACGATGCGGAAGGGCTGCCCTGGGAAGACCCACATCGGCTGGTCGAGTATCCGCAACTCGGCCCACGCTCCCGAGGCTGCCAGGATCGTCGTGATGGCGATGGCGAACGTGATGCGATGCATGAGTGACCTCCGTGTGAGCACTGCCGTCAGCCGTTGCCGTCGTGGCCCCGGCGCCCCGCCGGGGAATCAGGGGGCGCCGGATGGTCCCTCGCGAGGCGCGAGGGCCACAACGACTACGGCTGACGGCTGACGGCAACTCGCGCCTACCCCGCCTCTTCCGCCTCCTGCTCCTCAGGCACGTCCACCGGCGGGTACTGCGCCTTTAGCTCCTCCGCGCGGGCCTTCGTCGCGGCCCAGTCGCCCGTCTCGCCATCCACCACCGTGAACACCAGCGTGTGATCGATCTCATCGCCCTCAGCCAGCGACAGCCCGGCGTTCTGCATCACGTAGTACTTGTGGTAGCGCGGCTGGTCCCACATCCTGATCGAGCTGTTGTCCGGCTCCGGCAGCTTCGTCAGATACAACAGCACGCTCAGGTTCTGCTCCGGGAACCACTGCGCGATCCAGCGCGCATCCTTCATCAACTCCATGTCCTTGTCGCTCTCGAAGGTCCCCTCCTCGAACGAGCCATCCGGCAGCTCCGCGATCCACGTGGTCGTCGCGGGCTCGATGCAGTGCATGAACAGGTAGATCAGCTTCAGGGTGATCGGCTCGGTGGCCTTCAGCAGTGCGTGCTCCACGATCTCCGAGGAATTGACCGTAATCGTGTGCTCGGCATCGAACGTGCCGATCGTCGAGGCCTTGAAGAGCTCGAACTCGTCGGCGGTGAGCGTCGTTCCGACCTCAGCCGGCCGCTCGGCGCCATCCTCGGTGAAGGTCAGTGAGTGCACGACCTCGCGCCCGCCCTCGGTGTGCCCGGTGCCGATCCATTTGCCGCCCGAGGGGATCAGCACTGTGCCGAAGTGGCCGGTCGGCCCGGCGACCTTGAAGCCGTCCCAGTCGATCTCGTCGATCGTCCAGGCGCTGGCGGCCTCGAGCTTCACGGTCAGGTGCTCGGTCTGCACCGTCATGAAGCCCATCTCAGGCACACCCTCGTCGTAGAGCTGGTTGGGCTGCGCCTCCGCCTGCTGCATCGGGTATGCCTCCCGCAGTTCCGCTACCGTGCTCAGCGCCGACGCCTGCCAGTCGTCTCCGGCCTCGAAGCACTTCAGCAGCATCGTGCCGTCGAACTCGCTGCCGGCCTTCACGGTGCCCTTCGTCGGCTGCACCCAGAACTTGCGGTAACCCTTCGAGTCCCACAGCGTCACCGCGCCCCCCGGGGACTTCTGCAGGTAGACCACGACGCCTTTGCCCGCGGTCTCGTTGAAGAGCGCGAAGGCGGGGACGTCGGCGTTGATGAAGTGGCCTCCCTCGCTGGTGAACGCGCCCGAGTCGGGCGCGCCGCCGTCGGGGATGGCGAGCCACTGCGTGAACTGTGGCGAGAATGAGTAGATGAACGGGTAAAACGCGCCCAGACCAATGTCCTCGGGGAAGCTGAACTCGTTTACCTGGCGCAGTACACCATCCTTGAACTCGACCGTGGCGGTGTGATCGATCGTCGCAAGCCTGGATTGCTTGACGATCGTGATTTCGCCGGTAAGCGGCTCGTCCGGGGCGGCCGTGCAGGCCTCGCCGTTGATCGTGAGCGACTGCACCTCCTCGGTGTTGCCGCCCATCGCCCCGCCCATCCAGTCGCCGCCCTGCGGGTTGATGACGGCGCTCTGACCGCCCGCGTTGACCGTCACCGGCATCCCGTCGCAGTCCATCATCATGATCGTCCACGCGTTCGCCTGGCCCATCGTGGCCGTGAGGTCCCCGCTCTCGATCGTGACCTGCCCGTCCGGCCCGCCCGCGCCGAGGATTGCAGCAGCAATGATCCATGGCAGCATCGTTCAGCCGCCTCCTGTGAGTGATACGTTGAGTGCGTACTGGCTGTTCATTCGCCCCGGAGGCAACGTTACCCTCCGCGAGAGGACCAGTGGGGCCCGGCGGTGAACCTGCGGCTGATCTCCGGGGAGGAGCCTGTCATGCCCGACCGCAATCTCGCCCTGCTCGACCTGCACCAGCGCCACACCGCCGCGCCTCCGCTCGCGGTGGTGGACGGGCTGGCGGCGGAGGGGCTCGTGCGCGTCATCGGCGCCGCGCAGTACGCGATGATCGATCGCCGTGCGCAGCTCCGCGCGCTGGTCGAGGAAATCGACGCCGAGCGCCATCGGCTGAACACCGCCTTCGTCTGGCCGTGGCGGCTCATCTGGCGCATCCGGCGCATCGACGAGCTGTCCGACCGCCTCGACGCGCTCACCGATCAGTCAGGGGCGCTGCGCTCGCAGTTGCACGAGGCGGGCCTCGCGCGCGAACTGCCCGAGCTGCTGACACCGCTCCCCGACGGACGCTTTGCGACGCTTACCCCCGAGGGCGTCAACGCGCTCCACGCGTGGGCGCACTCCGGAGCCTTCGACCGCTACGTCGATCCCGGCGCCGGGGCGGAGCTTGCGGAATGGTGCATGGGCGCGTATGACTGGCTCATCCGCGAGTGGCACGTGGCCTACCCGCCGCCGACGGTCGCCTGCGCGGCGGCGCTGCTCGCCGGCGCGGGTGAGGATCGGCGCGACGCCTGCCTGGAGATGCTGATCGGCCTCTTCACGCAGTGGCGCAAGCGCTACCGCGACTGCCCGGCCGACCGGTTGATGCTTGGCGCGCTGATGGTCCTCGCCTGCGAGGACCACGAGCAACCCGCGGACGCCGAACGCCGGGCGCTGGACTACCAGCAGGCCCTGCACGAGTTCGACTTCCCGCTTGAGCGCGAGACGGTGTGGGCGGGCGCGTTCCTCGCGCTGCACGGTGCGCCGCGCGAGGTCGGGAGGCGCGTCTACGGCATCTGGCGCGGCCTCATCCAGACCGGCTGGTCGATGTCCGCGCGCACGTACATGTACGCAGCGCGACTGGCACTCGCGCCGGGCAGGCCGGTGGACGTTACCTCGCGCGTGCACGGCATCTTCGACCGCATTTCGCCGCGCGTGGTGACGAGCGCCGCCACGAAGGCCGTCGCGGCGAGCGTGCTGGCGCAGAGCCACCTGCATCCGCGACCCACGCGCCGCACCGCGCGCATCCTCGAGGAGCAGACGCGCTGGGACGCGGCCGCCGATCGGCTGCTTGCGCTGCACAACAATCTCCCCCCGCCGCGCGTCGATCTTGCCGGAGCCGACACGCGCGCGGCGGTGGCGGCGATCCTCGGACAGATGCCCGGCTCGACCGAACTGGTGCGCGAGGCCTTCGACACGACGCTCTCGGCGCTCCGGGCGCACGCCGACCCGATGTTGCCGCGTGAGGGCGACACGGGCATCGACCCGCTGACGGGCGCGGCGCTGCTGCTGATGGATCGTGGCTGGCATGGCCGCGCGCACAACGCGATCTTCGTCGTAGAGGCGTGCTCGTGCTGCCGCAACGAGGCCTGGGACCCGCTCACGATCTTCCGCCTCTCCGGCGTGGACAGCCCTGCGTGGCGGGCGGGCGCGGAAGGCCTCTGAGTCTGAGGCGGCGAATAGCACGCCGACGTGCCGAGGATGTGCGGGGCAAGGAGACTCGATCACGATGCGTACAGCGACAGGCGTGCTGGCGGTGCTGGCGATCATGACGATGATGGGATGCGCGATGGCGCAGACTCCCGATGCCACGAACCTGCGCGGCGTCTACCGCGCCGGACAGGTGTTCGTGCAGTGGCACGAGGCCGACGGGCTGGAGGGCGTGCGTTTCCGCGTCCTCGGCTCCGACGCGCCCATCACCGACGCGAACGCCGCCGACGCGCTCACGCTGGGCGACTACATGCTGCCCGGCTCCTCGACGGACTGGTGGCTCAACCCGCTCACCTACGGCAAGCCGCTGGACGTGCTGCCGGAGGCCCGGCGCGAGATCGTGGTCGATGGCTGGATCATCGAGGAGGGCGGCGAGCGCCTCGAGTCGGGCAACGGCCTGTTCGTGCACACCGTCAGCGATGAGACGGCCGGCGACCGCTACTACGCGGTCGTGAGCTGGCCCGAGGGCGCGGTGGGGGAGATATGCGCGATCGTTCCCGGCGTCAACTCCCTGACCGCGCCGATTGCGGGTGAGGTTGCGCCGATCGAGCCGATCTGGCAGGGCGATCCGGCGAACAAGCCCGGCATGGGCGCGGGCCAGGACCTGCCGCTGGACCTGGCGCTGCACGCGAAGACCGGGCGCGGCGGGATGGAGTGGCTGGTGTTCGGTCCGGGCGATCTCGGCTGGCGGGAGAGCCTTCCGTTCAAGTTCGGCGCGGCGGCAAACGAGGCGTCCGTGCGCGTGGCGCCGACCGACCGTCACTGGATCGACCGCATGTTCCCCGAGGGCACGGACCTCTGCCAGCGCCTGACGCCCGCGGTGCACACGTTCTGGGCGGGCTACAACAACAGGATCTACGACCCCGAGCTGATGGCCGAGGGCGTCTGTGAGATGTACGGCGAGCGCCGCGTGCTGTGGATCGTTGACTGGGTGAAGAGCTACTTCGGCGTCGACCCGATGCGCACGTACGCCTCGGGCGGCTCGATGGGCGGCTGCGGCAGCTTCAACATCGCCTTCCGCCACCCGGAGGTCTTCGCCGCCGGCTGCGGCAGCTTCAACATCGCCTTCCGCCACCCGGAGGTCTTCGCCGCGATCGCGCCGATGGTCGGCATCACCGCCTACGCCGCGGGCGAGGGCGGCAACAGCGAGCGGCGCATCAGCGACATCATGGGCTCGCTCGATGCTCAGACCGAGCGCGACATGACCGTCCGCGAGTGGCTCGACGCCTCTCGCTTCGCCCGTGACCACGCGGGTCAGGCGCTGCCCTTCATCATCATGGCGAACGGGCGGCAGGACACGTCGATCCCGTGGTGGATGAACCCGCCATTCTACGCAGCCATGCAGGAAGCCCGCCACGGGCTCATCGCGGCGTGGAACGAGGGCC
>JALGSW010000026.1 GCA_029821635.1 Candidatus Zipacnadia bacterium | reverse complement strand
CACCGCGAGGGCCCCGGCGCGGGCCTCGTGGTGGTCGTGCCGGGCGTGATGAGCGCGGAGACCGCGGGCGAGCTGCGCCGCGACACGAGCTTCCGCGACGAAAGCATGGCCCTCGCCGCGACCGTTCCCGAGCCGCAGTTCGGCCACCGGCCGGAGCGCTTCCCGGTGATCCTCACGATGCGGATGCGCCCACGGCTCTTCGAGCCGGGCATCCGCGAGGACGAGTACGCCATCGCCGCGCGCATGGGCTTCACCGGCACGCGCGATCAGCCCGACGAGCTGCTGCGCTCGCTGGGCTTTCGGGACTTCGTCGGCCACCCCGGCGCGTGGTACATGGACGAGCGGTGCTACCTGCAACCGCAGCGAGAGAAGATCGCCGAGCGCGCCGCGGCCAAGGGCGCGAGGTGGGACCAGCCACCGACGCTTGTGATGGTGATGGACGAGCCGACCGCGCGGCCGCTGGAGCACGCGGCCTCGTGCGCGACCTGCACGGAGCAGTTCCGCGCGTGGCTGCGCGAGCAGGGCGTGTCGGTCGCGGAGCTTGGCGCGGCATCGTGGGAGGATGTGCGCCCCGTGGTGGCGAGCGAGCGCGACACGCAGCCGGTCGAGTACTACTGGTCGCAGCGCTTCCGGGTGAAGGCTTTCGCGGACTTCCTGCGGCTGCAGACCGAGACGGCCACGAACGCGTTCCCCGGCAGCCCGCCCACAACCGTGAACTTCAGCGACGGAGCGGTCTTCGGCGCGAACATGTATCTGCAGGGCAGTGACTACTTCGAGATCTTCCGCTCGGGTGCGCTGACGATGGCGTGGAGCGAAGACTGGTCGAACATCGCGTCAACGTATGAGTGCTGCGGCTGGAACGTGGAGCTGCTGCAGGCCGCCGCGCGCGAGCGGCAACAGCCCGTCGGGATGTACGTCATCAGCAGCTACGGGCGGACGCCGCTGGACGTGAAGCTCAAGGCTTACTCGAGCCTCGGGCGCGGCGTGGATGTGCTGCAGAGCTTCTCCTACGGGCCCTCCTACTGCGGCCACGAGCCCGGCTGGTACCTCAACGCGCCGATGTACCGCGCGTGGAGCGAACTCACGCGCGAGATCGGTGCGGCGGAGGACCTGCTGGTCGATGCGCAGCGCGCGCCGAGCGAGGTCGCGCTGCTCTACTCGACCACCTCGGACATCTGGACCACGGGCGTGAGCGACCTCTACGGCCACGATCGCATGCACAGCTACCTCGCGCTCACGCACGCGCAGGTGCCCGTGGACGTGCTCAGCGAGGACGACGTGCTCGCGGGCGCGCTGGAGGGGCGGCGCGTGCTCTACCTCTTCGGCCCGAACCTGCCCGCGGAGCTTGCGGCGCCGATCGCCGAGTGGGTGCGCGCAGGCGGCACGCTCTACCTCGGCGCGGGCGCGGCGGTCGCCGATCGCTACAACCGGCCCGCGCGGCCGCTCGACGAGGCTCTCGGGATCACGCGCGGCGAGCCGGAGTTGCTGCAGAACCACACCGGCCCGGGCCGCTACCTGACGAACCTTGAGCCGCAGGGCACGGTCGACGGGATGACCGTGCTGGGCCTGCGCCAGCCGGTCGCGATGGCGGCGTCGGAGGACGTGGCGCTCTCGTGCGAGGCGCAGGACGGAGCGCTGCTGAGCGCACGGGTGCGCTGCGGTGAGGGCACGGTCTTCGTCGCGGGCTTCATGCCGGGGCTGGGCTACATCCGCGAGGCGCTGGCGAAGCGCGACGCGGAAGGCTCACCCGCGCCCGACCCGGATGACTGGCTCGACTTCGCGACACGCGGAAGCTGGTCGAACCTGCAGCCGGGCGCGCTGAGCTACAACCCGTGGGAGTATCCGGCCGCCGAGCGCGAGTTCCTGCTGCAGCCGGTGCGCGCGGCGGGCGTGCAGCCGCCGGTGACGCTCAGCCAGCCGCTGATCGAGGCGTTCCTGCTGCAGAGCGAACGCGGGGCGGTCGTGACGCTCGCGAACTACTCGTTGCAGCCGGTTGACGCGCTGAGGGTGACGGTGCGCCTCGACCGCGAGCCGGCGTCCGTCGAGAGCGTCCGCCTCGGGGCGCTTGAGCACTCGACGGAGGACGGCGCTATGACCGTGACGCTGCCGCTCAGCGACACCGACATGGTGTTGATGCGGTGGTAGGATGGGCGGGGCCGCTGCCGTTCACCCCCTCTCCCGCTTTCGGCGCGCCGTTTGCGCCGACAGGGAGAGGGGGCCGGGGGGTGAGGTGCCGTTCGCGTCGCCTCAGAGCAAGCTCTCCACGTGCTCGCGCAGGCCCTCGGCGATGGGCATGTTCGGGACCTTCAGGCCCGCGAGGCGAAGCGGCGTCAGGTCGTAGATGCGGTGGCACAGGAATGACTGCCACTCCGGGTGCTCGATGCGCGTCTGCGCGACGGAGACCTCCTCGACGCGCAGCTCCACGCCGAGAATCTCCGCGATGATCTCGTAGTAGCGCACCGACTCGATGATGTCCGGCCCCACCGAGCAGTAGATCGCGCGGTCGGCGAGGTCGCAGCCGTGGGCGCTGAGCGCCAAGTTCGCGAGGTCGCGCACGAAGATCGGCTGCTGCAGGAAGTGCCCGCCGCCGATCAGCCGCAGCGGCTCACCCGCGCGCATGCGCTCGATGAGCTTCGCGTCGCGCCCGTGCTCGGGCAGGCAGCCGAGCTGCGAGCTGGGTCCGTAGATGTGACACGGGCGCAGGACCGTCCAGCGCATGTCCGCGTCGGACGCGAGCAGCACTTCCTCGCAGGCGCGCTTGCCGGGGCCGTAGCCCTCCCCCGACAGGAAGTAGGGGTTGTCGAAGGGCTGCGGGAAGGCGCGCTTGAGCGGATCGAAGACGAAGTCGGTGGAGATGAAGACGAGGTGCCCCACGCGCGGCGAGAGCACCTCGACGTCCTGCATCGCGTCCGCGGCCTGGTAGCCGATGCAGTCCACCGCGAGGTCCCATTCGACGCCCGCGCTCTCGATCGCGGCCGCGAAGGCGGCGGGGTCCTTGCGGTCGGCGATGAGCGAGGTCACGCCCTCGGTGAGCGGCTTCTCGCCACGCGTGACCGTCCAGACGGAGTGCCCGGCGTCGCGCGCGGTGCGCGCGAGTGTGCCGCTGACGAAGCCGCTGCCGCCGATGATGAGGACCTTCAGTGGTTCAGGCATGGTCGGGTCTCCTGTGTGTCATGCTTGTTGTGTGCTCCGCGAACGGCCGCCCCTCCCCCCGGCCCCCTCCCCCTGGTCCCGCCCAAACGACGGGCGGGACTGGCGGGAGAGGGGGAGAAGGAAAACGACGACGACATCCCCTGCGCTACTCCCCCGCCAGCCACCTGACGGCGTTCGCGAGCAGGTCGCGTTCGAAGCCCTCGGGCGTCGCGTCGCCCTCGGTCGCGGTGCGGCCGATCGCAAAGCCGCAGGCGACGTAGCGGCCCTCGCCCGGCTCAGCCGCGACCACCACCGGCTTGCCGTCCGCGTCGGTCATGAGCACCGTGGCGCCCTCGCCGGACACGAGCAGCAGGTGGTCGGTGTGCGCGTGCGTGAGCATCTCCCCCACTTCGTGCCCGGCAGTCACGGGGTGCCCGGCGACCACGCGCACGCTCTGCGCCTTGACGACCGTCCCGTCGGCCTGCGCGGCGTCGGGGATGATCGGCTGGTAGATCCACGCGCCAATCACGTCGCGCATCGCGAGCAGTCCGCCGCCCGCCTGCACGAACTCGCGCAGCGCCGCGACGGCGGCCTCGTTCACGCGGTCCGGCGCCTCGCTGGGCTGCGGCAGCACCACCACGTCGCAGGGCGCGAGGTACTCAGCAGACAGCTCGGCGAGCGGCATCGCCTCGACGCCGTCGGTTCGGCGCAGGGCCTCGAGGACGCCCGCGCTGCCGTAGCAGCCGACGAACACGCCCACGTGCGTGGCTTCCGTTGCGAACACCGGTGGGCCTGCCAGCGCAAGCACGTCGTCATACTCCGCACGCGCGGCCACGCGCAACGGCAGGCTGCGCAGGTAGAACGGCTCCTCACGGCCGTCGGCGAAGGTGACGGTGCCCTCGACGATGATGCTCTGCGCGCCGACGGTGCCCGGCAGCGTGATCTGCAGACGCTGCTGCGACAGCCTCGTGGTCTCGCGCTCGGTGACCGCGACCGCCTCGCCGCCGATCGCGGGCATGGTGAGCACCTGCATGCTCATGCGCTCGATCTCCGGCTGCACCGCGCGGACGCGAACCGTCACCGGCACGTCAGCGCCGGGCGGGTAGACGCGCGGCGGGACGCCGGCGGCGGGTGCCGGCACCTCGAACTCAGCGCTCGCGGGCTGGCGGTGATGCGGCATGATCGTGACGGGCTCGGAGGTGACGCCCTGCGCGATGACGGGCAGCATCGCCCGCGCGAAGGGGCTCAGCGCGAAGATCAGGAAGCCATCGGAGCCCAGTTCGCGCGCCGCGCAGATCTGCTGGGAGAGGTTCACCGGCGTGTCCGAGCGGCCGCTGCTGACGCCAATCCCGGCATAGACGGGGATCGCGCCATCGACCGCTTCGACCTGCGGCTGGACCTTGTCGCGGAGTTGCTGGACGCTCGGTGTGTAGTCCATCGGGCAGAGCAGATCGAGGTAGTGCTCGTGCGCCCACGTGACCCAGTCCTGCGCGTCGCCATGGTAGGATCCGCTCATGCTCGCGCGCGCCGCGAGTGAGATCTTGATGTCCGGGTCACGCTCGCGGGCGCCCTGCGAGATGCGCTCGACGAGACTCGTTTGCAGGTGGCGGCGCCAGTCAAAGTAGCGCGCGGCCAGCGGCCCGGCGCCGGCGCAGTCGTCGGGCCAGTTGGCGACCGTCACGCCCGCCCACTCCTCGAACTTGCGATGGCAGCGGTCGCAGTAGCAGTAGCGCGGGTCGGGGTAGCGCATGAAGTCGAAGTGGATGCCGTCGATGTCGTAGTTCTCGACGAGCTCCATCAGCATGTCAAACTCGAGGTCGCGGTTGCGGTCGTCTGAGGGGTCGAGCCACAGCTCGTTCCAGCCGTATCTGCTCGGGTCCTCGCCGCCCTTCGCCTCCTCGAAGCTCATCACCATGCGGCCCTCGTCGATGTACTGCTGCAGCAGCTCGGGGTTGCGCGACTTCGACGCCTGCCAGTTCGCCTTCCAGCAGTGCACCTCGATCCCGCTCGCGTGGGCGGCCGCGATGCACTCCGCGACGTGGTCGCGCTCGGTGTATTGCGGCACGTACGCGCTCGGGTATTTCGAGTAGTTCGGGCCGCAGACGATCGGGAACATCGCGTTGAAGTTCGCGGCGGCCATCTCATCAGCGACCGCTGCGTAGTCGAAGGCGTCATCGGGGTGCATCCACGCACCGCGCAACTCGTAGGGCCGCGAGGGGTAGAGCGCCGCGGCGGCCTGCTGTACCAACTCGCCGACGTTCCACGCTGCGCCCAATGCCTCACCGCCGGTGGCTGCGGATGCTGTCCGCACTGCCTCGGCGGCCTCGCGCGCAAGCTTGCGCGCGTCCGGAGTGCCCTCCGCGGCAGCCACGAGCGCGTCGAAGTCCTCATAGCCTGACTGCGTGAGGGCCTCGGCGAGCAGGCCCTCAACGAGCGTCGCCGCCTGGTCGGGCAGCAGGTAGCAGATCGACGCCACGAGGAGTTGGCGCTGCTGCTCGACGTTCGCGCCGCTCCAGAACACGTGCGAGGTCCAGACGCTGTCGGGCGTGATGACGACCGCGCCGCCGAGGTCCTTGCCGTCGCGATCGTGCCAGTCGGCGACCACCCTCCCGCGCTCATTCACCGCGGACACGAGCCGGGCGTTGGGCGACTCCTGGAAGACTTCGGCCGGGAAGCCCGGCGGGCGGTCGTCGGTGAAGACCATCGTGGTGAACTCGCCCGCGTACTGCTTCCCGCGCGACTCCCACGTCTCGATCCCGAGCAGCGCCTGCAGATCGGACGGGACGTTCGACATGAAGAACGTCTTCCCGCCGGCGCGCAGCCAGTTGGCGACCGGCACGAGGCGGTGGTTGCGGCCAAGCCCGGAGTTCAGCGGGAAGATCAGCAGGCGGTACTCGGCGATGCGCTCCGCGACCACGTCGTCGTCGGTGAGCGCGTCGTAGCCGATCCCGCTCTTCTCCAGCAGGCGCTCGGTGATCGCGTCGTAGACCGAGCCGCCCCTGACCAGCGCGATCTCATGTTCCGCGGCGAGGGCTGCCGTCGCCATCATCGCCGCCAGCATGACCGTGCAGATCCGCATCGGTGCCCCTCCCATCGTCACGCGTCGGTGAAGCGCAGCAGTCTGAACCGGTCGAAGTGCGCCTCCGCCCGCTCGACGAACAGGCCGAGGCGGCCCGCGGTCTCGCGGTGGCGCACCTGGTGGAGCATCAGCCGGCCATCCGCGTAGACCTCGACGCTCTCGCGGTAGGCGATCACGCTCAGCGTGACCTCATCAGCGGGCGGCCACGAGCGCGCGTCCAACCACGCGTCGCGGTCGAGAAGGCCGAACTCCACCCGCCCGAAGCGCCGGTCGGCGGTCACTCGCCAGCCGCTGTCGTCGTCGCTCGCGCGTAGCACCAGCCCGGCCCGGTCGCCGCGCTCGAAGCGCACACGCACCGACGCGATCACGCTGCCCTCGACGCCCGGCAGCAGCGCAACCGCGCGGCCGGAGTAGTCCTTGCCCACAAGGCCCGCGTCATGCCGCCAGGCCTCGCCCTCGGCCTGCGCGAGATCGACCGCGACGGGCTCGCAGAAGCGCTCGATGGCCTCGTAGTAGGCGGCGTGCATCTGCCCGTCGGGTGTGAAGCGAATTCGCCGCGGCGGCGGGATGGCCCTGAGCTGCGGCCTGCGCACCGGCCCGTCGCCATCGCGCGGGTGCATGAGCAGCCAGCCGTAGAGCAGGCGCTCACCGTCGGGCGTGTCCACCGTGCGGCAGGCGCCCATGCGCTGGCGGGAGCCGGTAGCGGCGATCAGCACCTCATCCTCGGGCGACACGAACGGGCCGGCCGGGCCCTGCTCGGAGATCGCGTAGAAGTTGCCGGCCTCCTGATACGGGTCGGTGCTGTGCACCGGCGGCCCCCAGCCCGAATGGGTCATGTACACGAGGTACCAGCGCCCGTCGCGCTCGAAGACCGAGGGCGTCTCGATGGTGTGGAAGCGCCCGGTGCTGAAGATCGGCGCGTGCGACTCCCAGTACACGAGGTCGTCGGAGGTCGCGAGTGCGAGGCAGCCGCGCTCGTCGGGGTGTCTGGCGGCGTCGCGCGCGATCACGAGCATCACCCAGCGGCCGGTCGCGGGGTCGCGCGCCACCACCGGGTCGCGGAACCACAGCCGGCCGAAGTCCTTCTCCTGGTAGGTCGCCTCGCGGGGGATCGCCGGCTCATACCAGCGTGGATCGGCGCGCAGGATGGGGTTGGCGGGGTGCCTGCTCCACGTGATGCCATCGGGCGAGGTGGCGAGGCCGACTGCCTGCTGCTGGCCCGGCCCGGCGACGTCGAGGCCGGTGTAGAACATGTACCACGTGCCATTGTGGATCAGCACGTCCATGTGGTAGATGTTGTCGGCGTCGAAGCTGGGCGCGCATGCGCGCGCGGGCGGGCCGCACTCAAGGGCCACCGGCAACTCCTCCCAGCCGAAGAGGTCGCGCGAGACCGCGTGGCCGACCACGCGGATGCCACTTGCCCCCGGCTCCACCTCAAGGGGCGCCATCTCTGAGAAGAGGTGGTACTCGTCGCCGACGCGGATGACCGTCGGGTCGCCAACCTGATGCGCCGCCGGACTCCAGAGGAGATCGCTCATGGCCGGCTACCACGCCGCCTCGTACGCCTGCTTGATCTGCTCCTCGGTCAGCGCGCTCGTGTAGAGGCGGATCGGCCCGATGTCGCCGGCGTACCAGTTGCTCTTCGCGAAGTGATGGCCCACGTGATACTCCCACGTATACGCGAAGAACTCGAAGCCCATCGCCTCGGTGCTGTACGCGGTCTCCTGCTTCAGTTCGCCGTTGAGGTAGAGCCGCGCGACGCCGTCGCCGTGCGTCGCGACCACGTGCGTCCATTCGCCGATCGGGATCGTCTCGATGAACTTGATCTCCTCCGCGCGGTAGACCTGGTTGAGGTAGACGAGCCGCAGCTCGCCCTCCGGCGCGCCTGCGTCGAGCCACAGCCGCGGGAAGTGCCGGAAGCTCAGCACCTCCATCCGGCCCACGCCCTCAGGTACCGCCTCCGGCCGCACCCACACTTCGTAGGTGAAGGCCTGCAGCGGGAAGACGGTGAGCTGCTGGATGTCGTCGGGCATCCCGCGCAGAGGCGCCAGGATCGGCTTGATCGGGAGCGTGGCGGTGTCATCGACGCCGTCGAAGTGCAGGAAGCCGCGGCCGTCCTCCTCCCGCCATTCGGGGCCGTCGAGGTAGAGCGCGTGGCCGTGGCGGCTCTCGTCGTAGATGGCCTTGAGCGGCTTCGCGGTCATCGCAAGGTCGATCACGCGGTCCTCAGCCGGCTCCATGCCCGGCGGCACCTCGACGACTGTGACGTCCGGCTTCTCGTCGTCATCGAGCGCGGTCAGTGCGACGTCGTCCAGCCAGACCTGGCCGGTGCCGTCGAGCTCGAAGGTCAGCGTGGTCGAGTCGCGGCGGGTGAGCGTGTCGGTCACGAACGAGAACGGCGTCCAGCCGTTGGTGCCGCGCATCCCCATGTAGAAGATCTGCTCGGGTTCGGGGCCGTAGGAGTACTTGATGCGCGCCTGCAGCCCGCGCCCCTGCACGTCCTCGGACTTCACCCAGCCGCGCAGCCACCAGCGGTCCGCGAACTGCTCGATCGCGTACTGGTAGACCTGCACCATCGCGTTGCCGGGGCCATCGATGCGCAGCGAGTGCGAGTCCTCCCGCCCGACCGCGTCATCGGGCACGCCCTGCTCCCAGACCATCGTGGAGGTCGGGGCGTCGCGCCGGGAGGTCTGCTCGAAGGTCGTGCCGGTCGGGTCGAAGGTCGCGTAGACGCCGTCGGACGCGCGCACCTTCGGGGCGACCTCACTCGAGGCGAAGGTCTTCTCGGCCTCGGGCATCGGTGTGCCGGTGAGCGCGAGGGTGTAGTCGCGCTCGTGGCCGACGGGGAGCTGGATGCGCGCGCCCTCTTCTTTCTGGTGGAAGTCGTAGCCCCAGTGGCACAGGCCGAGGCGGAATTCGCGGCCCTCGGCAGGCTCCCAGCCGAGCGTGATCTTCCACGTCGGGCACACCGCCGGGTCGGGGTAGAGGAAGCTCGTCACTTCACCCCAGCGCGTTGGCGAGTTGTTGTAGACCGGCACGAGGTAGTCGATCAGCGGGTAGCGCTGCCAGTCACCCTCCGGGCCTTCGAAAACGTGCCATTGGTGCTCGGTCCAGTTCCACGCGTGCTCGACATCCTCCCCCGGCTCGCGGTTGTTGTAGGTGAGCGGATCGGTCAGCTCCATGTACCAGAAGTCCAGCGGCTCCTCGTTGGTGAAGGCGGTGTGCACATCGTAGTGGTAGGAGTAGACGCCGCTGTCCGCGTCCCATGAGATCGTGCAGGTCTCTGTCGCACGCGCCACTCCCGGCTCCTCCAGCGCGAAGTCGAAGACGAGTCGCTCCCCCTGCTCACGCACGTCAAACGCTGCCGGGAGCTCTCCCACCAGCGGCAGCACGCGCAGGTTGATCTTGGGGCCGACCCACGTGTAGTACTCCGGCCGCCAGCCCGGCCGCAGCCGCACGGCGTCCGCGAAGAGCGCGCCCCGGTTGCCCTTGTACTTCGGGTCCCAGCCCTGCTGCCGGTACTGCAGGATCGGCTCGCGCCCGTCGAAGACGATCAGGCCCGCCGCGGCCTCCTGCCCGAAGGCCGGATGGCCCCACATGAGCCCGTCGGTGGTCGCGAGGCTGAACTGCGGGGCATGCGCGGGCGGCTGCTCGCCGGATGGCTGCAGCGTTTCCAGCGCGAAGTCCTCGAAGCGCGTGGTGCTCTCCAGCACCGCGAGGCCTGTCTGACCGGTCGCGTGCGGCAGCGTGCGATCCCAGTAGTCCATCACGCGCTCGCCGTCGAGGGTGCAGACGAAGTGCGCGCCATCGGCCACGATCTCCAGCTCGTGGCGCGCGCCGACCTGCAACTCGCACGGGATGAGCTGCAGGAAGCCGCCGGTCGAGTCCCACAGCGCGATCTCGCCGCGCTGGGCGGAGAGCTGCACGCGGTAGAAGTTCAGCGCGTCGGTCCGGCGCAGGACCACGCCCGCGTCCCAGCCCGGAAGGTTCTCGCCCCAGTGGAAGCCCCAGCGTGCGGTGCCGCCGGCAATCTGCCGGTCGCGCCCGGCGCTCTGCTCGACGGTGAACGCCAGCGTCACGCGCTCGGCGGACGTGGCCTCGCCGGGCATGAGCGTCTGGCCCCAGAAGCGCGTGAGGCCCGTGCCGACGACCACGTCGCCATCGGCGGCCCAGGCGGCGTGCGGGGGCTTCTCCGTGTCCGAGCCCTCGCTGCTGAGCGCCGGGGCCCAGGCGTCGATCATCGGCGCATCCCACGCGGCGTGGGCGAGCGAGGCGATGAGCAGCACCGATGCGAGAACCGTCGTGATACGTGTCACTGGGATCACTCCAGGAGGTCTGCGAACTCCGACCACCGCCGCGCCTGCTTGTGGATCAGCCGCGTGGCCGTCAGGCACTCATCCGCACCGCGAGCCCTGTCGGCATCGAAGTCGGTCTTCCGGCGGTAGAGGTTCACCTGGTCGAAGAGCTGCTCCATCAGCGCGACGCGGGTGTCGGCGTACTCCGGATCGTCGTAGACGTTGTGCATCTCCCACGGGTCGGTCGCGTGGTCGTAGAGCTCGCCGCCGAGCTCGTGAGAGTAGTACGTGAGCCGGAAGCGGTCGGTGCGGATCGCGCTGAAGCGCCGCTGAGGCTCGGGGAAGTCCCACTCGCAGATCGAGAAGGGCTTGCCCTCGCCGGAGCCCTCGATTTCCGGCACGATCGAGCGGCCGTCAAGCACGCCCTCGGGCGCGGGCACGCCCGTCAGCTCGCACAGCGTCGGGAAGAGGTCAACCGACTCGATGATCGCGTCATCGCGCACCTCGCCCTGCGGTGAGCCGGGGTAGCTGACGAGGAACGGCACGCGGTGGATCGACTCGTAGATGCCCATGTTCTTCATGTAGAGCCCGTGGTCGCCCGCGAAATCGCCGTGGTCGGCGCAGTAGACGATGATCGTGTTGTCCAGCTCGCCGGTCTCCTCGAGGTGGTCGAGCACCCGCCCGATCTCCATGTCGATGACGGTGATGAGCGCGAAGTGGTAGGCCAGCGCCTGCTTGAGTTCGTCGGGCGTCGCGAAGGCATTCATCTTGTTGCGCGCGATGTTCATGATGAACTCCGGGCGGCCCGCGAAGCGGTTCTCGAACCAGTCCACGGCGTCCGGCCCGAGCTCGATGTCCGCCGGGTCATACATGTCCGCGTGCTCGGCCGACGGCATCCAGTGCGGGTGGGGGCGCTCGAAGCTCATGTGCACGAGGAACGGTCGCTCCTGGTCGCGGCCGCGCAGGAACTCCAGCGTCTCCTCGCCGGTCCAGTGCTCGTTCGAGTGCTCGTAGGGCAAGCCGGACACCGCATGCTTGCGCGTGAGCGCCCCGTGTCCCTTCGGCAGAGCGCCATCCTCGTAGAGGTCCGCGACGCCGTGGTCGATCAGGTACTTGAAGTAGTGATGCTTGCGCGGATCGCGCCGGTCCGCGTCGGTGAGGTCGCAGTAGCGGATGTGCTCATACGCCTCCTCATCCCAGTCGCGAATCATGTGCGCCTTGCCGATCAGCGCGGTCTGGTAGCCGTAGCGGCGGAAGGTCGCGCCGAGCGAGTCGGGGTTTCGATCCACGAACTCGAAGTTGTTGTTGCCCAGGATCCCATGCGTGTGCGGGTACTGCCCGGAGACGTATGAGATGCGCGACGGTGAGCAGATCGGATTGTTGCAGTAGGCGCGCTCGAAGCGCACTCCCCGCTCGGCGATGCGGTCCATGTTCGGCGTGCGTACAAGCCGTTCACCCGCGCAGCCCATGTGTTGCGCGTTGTGCTGGTCGGTCATCAGGTAGAGCACGTTCGGCCTCGGCATGACGAAAGCAGCCTCCCGGTATTGTTGGCGGCAGATGCGGATGTGCGGTCAGTTCGCGCGAGGAACGCGCGGGACCTGCGCGCAGACCGTGCGCCGCCGCCGTCCGTTGCATCCGTTGCTTGCCACCTGCTACTCGCCCCCCTCACACCCTCACACCCGCACCATCTCGTCCGGCTCGTTGGCTCGGAGGACGCGCAGCGTGTTCTCGCCGATGATCTTGCGGATGTCGTCGTCTGAGTAGCCGCGCGAAACCAGGCCCACCGTGAAGAGCGGCCAGTTCGTCCACGACAGGCTGCCCGCGCGCGCCTCGTCCGAGGGCGGCGAGGCGTACTCGGGCTTCCACGCGCCCCACCACTGCGAGCTCCAGCGGGCGTTCGGGAAGCCCTTGACACCCTCCGGCCACGGCGGCACGTAGCAGATGTCGGTGCCGATCGCGACGTGCTCGGGCCCGACCAGCCCGACCGCGTGGTCGATGTGATCGAGCAGCGCGTTGAGGTCGCCGCTCAGACCCAGGAAGCCGGGGATCACGCAGACGCCGACCGTCCCGCCGGTCTCCGCGACGGCCTCGATCGCCTCGTCGTACTTCATGCGCGGATGATCGCGCAGCGCGCGGCAGCCCGAGTGGCTCGCCATCATCGGGCGCTCCGACAGCCGCGCGGCGTCCAGCGTGGTCTGCGGGCCGGAGTGCGCGGTATCCACCACGATCCCGACCTCGTTCATACGCGCGATCAGCTCGCGCCCGAAGACGCTCACGCCGCCATCGGTATCCTCCATGCAGCCCGAGCCGACGCCGTTGCGGCGGTTGTAGGTCAGGTGCATGAGGCGCACGCCGAGGTCGCGCCACGTCTCCAGCCAGCCCAGTTCCTCCTCCGCGTCGTGCATCGCCCACGGGCAGGGCGGGCCGTTGACGCTGAAGAACACGCAGGCGCGGCCTTCCTCATGCGCGCGCTGCGCGTGGTCGGCCCAGCCACCCATGAACAGGTGGCTCTCGAAGGCCTGGCAGATGCCGTGGAAGACCGACATGCGCTTGAGGTCGATCTCGCGCGTCTTGCCCTCGGCGGCGGTCTGCACGATGCAGTCGATGCCGGAGGCCTTCACCGCGGCGAGGAACTCCAGCGCACCGTCGCGGTCGAACATCGGCGCCCGCGCACGCATGTCGATCGTGAGGTAGTGGTAGTCCTTCGCGCCGATCTCGGCCTCGTGCAGCGCGATCATCTCAGCGACCAGCGCCTGCGTCCAGACGCTGGGCAGGAAGCCGAACTGATCGACGACCACCGACTGCGCGTGCAGCTCAAGGCCATGTGCGAGTTCGGCGTCGGTGGGCTGGAGGACCTCCAGCGCCCGCTCACGGGCGGTCTGAATGACCTCGTTGTTCGCGATGGCGCTCTCGAAGTCGAAGCTGTTGGTTGTCACGATCGTGTGGTCTCCTTTGGCTGCTATCCCGTGCCACGAGCGCCTCGCTCGCGGGCAATCGCACGTCTCTATCGGTCGAACTCGCGCGTGACCTGCTCTGGTTGGCCGCTCTCGATGGAGCGCCAGCAGGCCTCGCACACCGCAGTTACCTGCGCTCCGTCCCGCACGTCGATGAGCGGCTTGAGATCGCGGACGATGCACTCCTCGAAGTGCCGCAGCATCCCGAGCACCTCGCCGTGGTGGCCGAGGGCGCTGCCAGATGGCTCGATGCGCTCCTCCCGCGGCGATCCCTCGGGGTAGTACTCGCGCACGATGCGATCGTCCAGCACCGACGCCCTGGTGCCGAAGAGCCCGATGCCCACCGAACTCTTGGTGCCGGCCCAGAGCGTCGGCGGCTCGATGAGATCGAAGAGCCCGAGGACCCGCGCGGTCACGCCGCTGCGGTAGCGGATCGAGATGATGAAGTTGTTTGCCTTGTCCGCGGGGTAGCGGTCGTCGAGGCCACCATGTGAGCCGTACGCAAAGACCTCTTCGGCCTCGCCCAGGAACCATCGCAGGAGATCTACGGGATGGCAGACGCCACCGTACATCAGGTCCTGCGGCATCTGCCAGCGCCACGGCGAGCGGTCGTAGACTGAGCGCAGATCATGGATGTAGTAGCCCTCAGCGAGGATGATCTCGCCGAGGTCGCCTGCCTCGAACAGCTCGCGTATCGCCAGGAACTGCGAGTTGAAGCGCATGCTCTGGCCAACGAGGAGCTTGAGGCCGGTGCGATCGACGGCCTCGACCATCTCACGCGCCTGATCCACCGACACCGCGAGAGGCTTGGTGACGATGACGTGCTTGCCGGCCTCGAGCGCCGCGAGAACCTGCGCGTGATGGAACGGGCATGGCGAGAACACCGCGACCACGTCCACGTCGTCGCGCCCGATCAGATCCTCGTAGCTGTCGGCGATGGCGTCGATGCCGAACTCGTCCGCAAGACTGCTGAGCTCCTTCCCGACCTCATAGCGCTGATAGATTCGCTCTGGCTGCGGGTCGTAGAGCGCCCGCACCCGCATCCGTGTGTCCGTCTCCCGATTGATCTGAAGTAGGGCTGCGCCCAGACCGACTCCTGCGATAGCAACCCCGATATCGTCGCTCGTGCTTCTCACCATCCCGCCTCCGATCAGTATGTCCGGACAGATGGATCAAGTGTCGAGCAGTCGTTGCCAGCGGAACCCTACAAGATGCGCCCGCGTGGCCTCCGACGGTGCCTACCGGATCGCCACCGGGACCTCGCCCTCGTAGCCCGCACTCTCACCGGCGAGGTCTCCGTCGAAGTGCAGCAGCAGCCGCGTCTGGTCGTCGGGCGCGAACTTCGTCTCGCGCGCGAGCGGCGCGAAGTTGTCCGTGTAACGCTGCACGGATGAGAAGCGCAGCTCATCCACCGCCGCCGCGAGGTCATACATGATCAGACTCGTGGGCTCGAAGGCCGGGACGTTGTCCTTCCACGCGTAGTTGAAGTGCTGGCCGCGGCGGCCATTCACGTAAAGCTGCGCGATCTGCACGTTCTCCTGCGGGCGCGTGTTGAAGCCGGGATCGCGGGCCTTGATGCCATCGCGCGGCCCCCAGACCCAAGCGATGTGCACCCACTCGCCGGCGTTGAAGACGGTCCGGCGGTAGGCGCGCATCGAGTGCTGGATGGTTGGCGACTGCGAGATGAAGTGGCCGTAGAGCGCGTGCGAGAGGTAGAAGTCCAGCGTGGCGTCGCGCTGCCGCTCGGCCATGTTGTAGGAGAGTATCCAGTCGTCACCGTCGGGTACGGGAATCCGCAGCAGTATCTTCGTCTTCCGCGGCAGGTCCGCGGTGCTCCAGTCCGGGCGGAACCAGAACTCGATCGTGCCCTCGTTCATCGGCAGGAACTGCCGACCGTCACCCGACGGGTGCGGCTCACCGCCCGCGATGGTGATCCGCCCGCGCGCCGGAATGTAGAGCGCCTGATCCGTGTCCGCACCGCTTGCGCCCGCCACGAAGCCGGTCTCAGTGGGCCGCTCGACGACCTCAGCCGGCTCCTGCGCGCTCCACTGAATGCCCGCGGGCTCGAAGTACGCGTCCGGATCGTCCACCGCGAAGAAGGGCGGCACGTTCCACGCGCGCACGAGCTCATTGTCCTGCGGCTCGAAGGCCCACAGCCCCGGCCTGTCCGCAGGCAACTCCACAAGCCCGTGCTGCGCCTCAGCGTCAGGCCACGACGTGCCGTCCGGAGCGTAGAGCCGCGCGGAGCCCTCGAAGACCATGCGCGGCGCCTGGGCGCCCTCGGGCACGCGGAAGTAGTAGCGCGCCGCCGGGGCCAGCGGAGGCGCGGGCCGCCAGTAGTCCGGCGCGTAGATCACCAGCGCCACGCGCGCATCGGCCACCACCATCTGCTGCCCGAAGGTGTCCGCGACGATCTCGTACTCCCCAGCGGGCGCGTCGGCCGGGATCGCGATGCTCCGCGCATCAAAGGTCTCCTGCTTGATCCACGGCAGCCCCTCGGCCGCAGCCGGATCGGCGCCCGCCGGGATGACCTTGAAGCCCGCGGGCGTGCTCACGTCGAAGTTCAGCGCCTGCCCCGCGGGCTTGCGGAAGACGAAGCCCGAGCGGTTGCCGAAGTCCTCCAGCCCCGCCCACGACGCCACCGGTCCGCTGTCCGCGCCGGTGGCTACGAGCACCCGCTCCGCGTGCGCCACGCCCTCCAGCAGGAAAGTCATCTTCTCGGCGCTGTGGGCGCCGAACATCGTCTGCGTCACGGGGTCGTAGCCGCTGGCCACCTGGCGCACGCCGATGGCGAGGCCCTGGGCGTAGCGCGGGTCGGCGGTTTGATCGTGGAGGAACGCGCCGGTGATGCCGAGCGGGTTCGTGTAGACGAGCGGCCAGTCGCCCAGGTAGCTCAGCCACAGCCAGCGCGAGAGGCGCATCGAGCAGTCGTAGTAGCGCTCGGAGCCGAGGACCTCCCACGCCTCCAGCAGCCCGCGGATGTCCACCTGGGTCTTGTACGTGGTCGAGTAGGGCTGGTCGAAGTTCCCGCGCTCCTGCACGAAGCCGAGCGGCGCGTCCGGCTGGTAGATGCAGTCCATCGTGGCGTCGGCCATCGCGCGCAGCTCCGGGTCCCACGTGAACGCGTAGGCCCCCACGAGCATGCGCATCAGCACGAGCTGGCGGGCGTCACGGTTGGCGCGCGCGGGCGTCCAGATCCGCTTGATCCCCGCTGAGTATTCGTCGATGTAGTCGGCCGCGCGGCGGTAGCCGGTCAGGTAGTAGTACCACGAGTAGTTGTTGATCGTGGTCGAACTGGAGATGTGCGGGGTGCTGGCCGACTCCCAGTAGAACGGGAGCTGGCCCTTGCGCACGCCGCCGACGGGCAGGTCGGAGCCGCTATCGGACATGAAGAGCCCGGCGGTCTTGTGCGGCCCGTCCCAGTGCGTGGACTTGCCGTCGAAGTCAGTGCGGACCGAGTCGGCCACGAAGCGCCGGATGTCGCGGTCGCCCGAGCGCGCGTACATCAGCCACAGGTCCGGCCGCAGCGTGTACGTGATCCCCGAGTAGCGCTTCTGCCCGACGTAGTTGCCCTTGTAGCCAAGGTGCGGGCCCGCGTAGTAGTCCACGAAGCCGTAGTCGCCCCAACTCGCGATGCGGTCGTGCCACTGATCGATGGCGGTGGAGATCGCCGTCTCCACGGCCGGGAAGCGCTCGGGATCGCGCGCGTGGATCGGCTTCATGGCGCCGGTCGCGCAGATCCACTGCGGATCGGCCAGCGCGAGGATCGGCTGCGAGTGCAGGCGCGAGGCGTTGCCGAGCGACTGCGCCGGCGCCGCCATCGGCCCGAAGGGCATGATCAGCAGATCGTGGGTCTTCGCCCAGCCGATCGCGTTGGAGTTGTGCGCGCGCATCTTCGCCATGATCTCATCGGGCGGGAGCTTGTAGGCATTCGGGATGACCTTGTCGTACCAGGTGAGCAGGTCCCATTTCTCCGCGAGGGTCTCGGGGCGGAAGTCCAGCTCCTCGCCGCCGCGGCCGCTGAAGAGGTGCATGATGAGCCGGTCGGACTGCGCCTCGAACTCCTTGGGGTGCTGCAGCGCCGCCTCGCGGCAGGAGAACGCCAGCCCGCCCGCCGGGCTGACGAGCGCCGCCCAGTCGCCGCACTCCTCACCCTCGGCCAGCATTGTGCCGCCGCCCTGCGCGCGGGCATGCCCGACCTGGAAGTGGTTCTCGCCATGCGCGAAGACGTAGTGGCTGTCCTGCAGCATGTACGCGGACTCATCGGGCGCCAGCTCGGCGGTCACGACCTGCGTCGGGTCCTCGCGCGACACGTTGAAGATGGCCGAGGTCTGCCCGGGCAGATCGCTGCGCAGCTCCCAGCCGATGTCGCGGAACCAGACCTCATTCGTGTCGCGCGAGAGCACCAGCGTGTGCGTAACGTTCGCCCCGGGGCGCCCGGCGTGCAGCTCCACGCGCGTGATGTGCCGCGCCAGCTCCTCGCCATCCTCGGTCAGGTAGGGCCCCTCGAAGCGCACGCAAGCGGCAACCGGCCCGCTCGCTTCGATCAGCATCGTCTCGCCCTCGGCCGACGCGCTGGCGGTGCGCCCCTGCTGGTCGATCACGAACAGCCCACGCGTACCCTCGGCGGTCGCGAAGACGCGGCCCTCGCTCTCCGCACTGATGATCGGTGAGGCGCCCCTCCCCAGCACGTAGCGCCACGAACCGTTCGTGACCGTGAGCGTCCCGTCGGCGCTGGGCGTGAGCGAGAGCGTGGGGCCCTCGTAGGGCGGCCCGGCAGGAGCGACCTCGACGAAGCAGCCACCCGCGGGCGTGACGAGCGCGTCGAAGCGCACCCACTTGATCGCGCCCTCAGGCGCCCAACGCCCCGCGACCTCCATCTGATGCGGGAGCTTGCGGCCCTGCGCGTCCACCAGCCGCAGGCCGTCGAGGCTCCAGAGCGTTCCGGCCGCGAAGGGCAGGCCGAAGGTCACGGGCCAGCTCGAGACCGTGCCCGCGCCCTCCGGCACGTCCAACGCGATCGGGATGCGCTGCCCGGGCGTCAGCTTCTGCGCTGGGTCCTGCGCAGTGAGGGCCACGTCCGCCTGCGCGAGCTGCGCCCCGCCCTCAGCCAGCTCGACGCGCAGCGTGGCCTCGGTCACGCCAGGTGTGCGCAGGTCCGCCAGCACGCGGCCCGTCTGCCTCAGTGGCGTGGCGCTCGTTTGCGCCAGCGTGGCACCGTCGGCGCCGAGCAGCGTCGTGCTGACCTCCAGACCCGGCAGTCGCGCCACGGGCAGCCCGATGAGCACCTCACCCTCGATCCAGCGGTCGCCGGGGCGGGCGACGGTGCGGTCGAAGCGCACCTCCAGCGTCTGCTCGGTGGGCGGGGGCGCGGCCTCCTCGCCTGCAGCCTCGATGCCTGCGAACCGCAGATGCGCCCGGCCGGTGTCGCCGTAGCTCCCGGCGAAGGCGCGCGGGTCGATGTTGGGGCCGTTGCGGCCGATGTTGAAGCCGAGGGTGGCGGGCCATGCGTCCAGCTCAACCGCGGCGAGCGGCAGCGCCATCTCCACCGACCAGCCGTCGGCGGTCACGGAGGCGGCGTGTTGCCAGTCGGGGTTGTGATCGGTGCCGGCGGGGTTCGCGTCGTAGATCGCCCCTCCGGCGCTGATGATGAACTGATAGACGGCCTTGCCCTCGCCGGCGGTGTCGGTCCACAGTTCGATGCAGTCGTCGCGCCATGCGCCGGTGTCGCGCTCGTGCGCGGCGAACACCGGGGCCTCACCGAGCGCGAGGTCGCAGGTGACCGCGACGTAGAGCGCGGCGTCATCGTAGCAGATGAAGCCACGTGTGGCGGGCCCGCTGCCTCCGTCGCGTGGGATGCCGAACTGCGCCGCGGAGCGCCACTCAGCGTCCCTCAAGCGCCCCTCGATGGTTGGCGGCTGGGCACAGCGCGGGACGTCCAGTGAGGTGGTGCGTCCCGAGGCGCGCTCGAGGACGCGCTCGATGGCGGGCGGGGAGAAGTCGAGACGGAGTGCCTCCTGCGCAAACGCAGGCGTGACGGCGAGCGCGAGCAGGGCGACGATAGCGAGTCGGCGCATCGTGGATCACCTCATGATGGCGCTATGCGGTCGGCGGGTGTGACTACGCCGAGCGCCTCGGCGAGCGCGCGGAAGTTTCGCCGGGACGCCCGGGAGGGCCTCCCGGATACCGGCACGCGGGCTCGGAGCCCACTACGCCTATGCGAACGGTTGACTGTCTGTTGTGTCATTTTAGACGTCCTTCCTACATTTCCGCCTTTTGCATAGCCCTGTCGCTCCACTTATGTTATAGTAAACGCGAAAACTTTACCGCAACGTGCTGCACTCGGCCTGCGTGGGGGAGAAGCCACTTGCGGCAGTTTCGGCAGACAACCGGTCCTTCCGTTCTTCATGCCTCCGCGAGTAGCCGCCGCCCCCGCAGCCTCGAGGTACTCTCAGCACGTCACCCCGTTGGTCATCTCCGTAACGAAGGAAGTGGGCGCCATGACACGGAAACGTCTCGTGCACTTCTCCGTCGCAGCCGCACTGCTCGTTGTGTTCGTCGTTGTGCTCGCGCTACCGGCTGACGCCGCCTACACCAAGCTGTATAGGGTGAAGAATACGACGGGCATCAACCAGGCCTCTCTCCGCGCGACCAACAATGCGCTGGAGATGATCGTCGGCTACACCGCCACTCCCACTGCATGGAAGCCCCCTGCTATCAGCAACGTCCTGCGGAGCGGGGTCTGGTGCACGCAACTGATGTTCGGCGGCCTGGGCACCCCCTACGTCGCCCCCAACGCATACGGCTACATCGGCTGGCGGACCGCCGACAGCGGCTGCCGGCTCTGCGACATGCGCTGGCGCGCGCCGAACGGGACCCTCTACCCCGTCACCAGTGCCACCCAAACAGCGGGGGTTCCCGGTGGGGGCGAAGTGCAGTACATCAATGGTCAGTATGTCTGGACGCTGATCAACGACACCGGCGCGCCGATCGACCTCTCGAACGTGTCCCTCGCGGTGCTGGACGCGGTTCCGCCGACGGTCGACGAGCTCATCGGCAAGGTCTGGCCGGAGGTGTCGGGGGGGGCGCAGGGCCAGACACGCACCATGCAGGGCAAGTATCTGTCCCAATCGGACACCGCGCAGCTGTCCCCACCCGCCGCCCCGTTGCCCCCCCCACGGCCTCGCAGCGGCGCCCCGGCCAATGAGTACGTCCACCAGAGCTGGGATGCCATCCACAGCCGGCCGAAACCGCAGTTGCCCGCGGACAGTTACACCGCCTTCGTCGTGCCCGACGACGACGGTGTGGCCAACGAGTCGCTGCTGCTCACCACCGCGGTGGGCGACGAGCTGGTGTGCGTGGAGCTCTACACCCCCGGTGGCGGCGGGGCGGGGGCGGACTAAAGCCGGTGATCGAGTCGGCGAGCGCAACTCCCGATCAACTCTGGCCGCCCAACCAGAGGATGGTAGATAGCGCGTTGGAGGTGGTCTCGTCTGACCTCGACAACGACTGTCTGCCGCGCGCCGGCCCTACCGGCCAGGTGATAGCGGCTCCGCGGCCCTGCGGAGTCACTCGCGCGCGAAGGTCAGCTCGATGCGGATCGGGCTGCCGACGACGCCCTCGGCGTAGTCCCAGCCGACGCTCGTGTAGGCGCCCTCGTCGGTCACGGTTGCGAACTGCTCCCCCTGCTCGTTGGTGATCTCGATACGCGCGCGGCGGACCTTGAAGGCATCCGGCGGCGTCGAGTTCTCAATCACCACGCGCACCTGCTGGCTCAGCGCCGCGACGGCCTCGGCGGACAGCGCCACCGAGCGCTCGGACCAGTCCGAGGCCGAGCCCGGCAGGTCGCCGATGGGCTGACCGTTGACGCTGACGGCCTTCCCCGCGTACGCGCCGCCGTCGGAGCCCGCGATCTCCAGCACCAGCCGCCCACTGGCGGGCGTGCCGAAGGACTCCTCGTAGCGTTCGCGGCGCGCTGGATCGACCGGGATGTCCACCGTAATGCCCGTGAGCGGCTGCCCTGCGGCGAATTGATGCCCCTCTCCGTGCAGCCAGTCGGTCCAACCCGTGTAGACGTCGCTGTCGGTGGTCGAGACGACCGTGATCGCGCCGGGCATGTGCAGCAGCAAGCGCAGGTTGCGCACCTTGAACGCGTCCTGCGGCTCGTTGCCGATCTGCAGCTCATTGTGCTCGCGCAGTGCCGCGACGGCCTCGGCAGGCAGTGCGACCGAGGCGCCGCTGAACCACCGGTCGCCCCCGCCCTCGGGCACCACTGCGATCTCGACGCCGTTGACGCTGATCGGCTTGTGCTCGTAGCGCCCGTGGCCGACGCCGAACACGTCCAGCAGCAACTCCGCCGAACGGATCCTCGCGAAGCCGTCGGCCCGAATCGCGGTCGCCAGCACGTCGATCTGCTGCGCGACCGTCGTTGGCTCGATGCCTGCGCCTGAGACGATCACGCGCACGGTGCGGTCGTCGCCGGCGAGCGTCGGGGTGCCCGTCAGCGGGACCTCGACGGCCTCGTCGGACGCGAGGGTCAGGGCGTGCTCCGGCGGGTCGAACGCGAAGGCGTCCGACTCAGCGCGCACGGTTAGCTCGGCCTCGCCCGGCAGGTGGCTGAGCAGGCGCGCGGTCAGCGAGAGCGGCTCGTCATCGCGGATGCGCTCGGGGGCCTGCAGGGCCAGCATCACCGGCGGGTCGAGCCACAGCTCCGCGCGGCTACCGCGCTCCTCGCCAGCGATCGTGGCGGATGCGGCCAACGCGACGCGCTCGCCCGCGAGCTCCGCGGGCACACTGACCGGGAGCTCGACCGCGGCCGACGCGCCCGCCGCCACCGTCTCCCGCGCCTCAGCGCGGCCCCAGGGGGCTTCGATGGTGAGATCGACCGGCTGCGGAGCGTCCGTCCAGTTGTCCACGCGCCAGCGCACGATGCCCAGCGAACCGCGCACGAGGTGCAGTGGTCCATCCACGCTCGCCCACGTGCCGCCCGTCGCGAGCACCACCAACGCCGCCGGGCCCAGCCGCGGGATGCGCAGCGCGATCTCTTCGCCATCTCGCTCGAACTCCAGCCGATGCGTGCCCAGCAGGTCCGGCGCGTAGAGATACGCGCCGCGTACCTGCGCGGCCTCAGGAACGCGCACCGTGACCGGCACGTCCCAGAGCTGCTCGGCGCCATCGTCGAGGTAGGGCTCGGGCACGAGCGTGACGGCCAGGTTGCCGTCGCGCACGCGGTAGATGTTCGCGCTCACATCCTCGGGCGCATCCAGCGCGTGGGCCTCCAGCACCCAGCGGTGGTTGCGCAGCCCGAGGAACAACGGCGACCAGCGATCGTGCAGATCCCGCTGGCTCTCCGTCTGCAGTGCCAGCGTCGTGGGGTAGGCCGCGTGATCGAAGACCTCGCACAGCGCCGGCGTCACCCACGGCCCGAAGCTCACGATCGGCTTGCCGGCGATCGCGTAGTACTGGATGATCTCGGTGAGGGTCCGGTAGCGCTCCGTGCCGCCGCCCTCGGTCATCATTCCATCGGCGAGGGCGGCCAACTCCATGCTGTAGGGACCGTTCCACCAGCAGAGCTTGCCCTGCGCGCGCACCATCTCGCAGGCCTCGGCGCACAGCTCGGTGAGATCATGCCCGCCGCCGGCCGACTGGTCGAAGAACACGCCATCGACCTCGGGGAAGACCTCCAGCTCGCCACGCACCTGCTCGAGCAGGTACTGCCCCCACGGGCGGTCCTTGTCAGGGATCATTGCGCTGCTCTCGTACCACACGCCGACGGGATTGCCATCCGAGCCGATGCGGCGGTCGTCGGGGAACTGCTCGGCCGCCCACGGCGCCCACGCCTCAGTCGGGTTGAAGTAGATCAGCCCCTTGATCCCGTGCGCGTGCAGGCGGGCGATGTAGTCGTTCATGATCGGGAGCGTCAGCGTCGGCGGGTCCCGCTCCTCGACGAAGCTGCGCAGCTCCCGCCAGCTTGCGTCATCGGCGGGGCGCTGGTCGGGAGGAAGCTGCTCCTTGAGCCGGTGCCAGCGGTCATCGACGAACGGCGTCCACGCGTCCTGCACCGGCACGTAGCGACCGTAGAAGGGCGACCAGCCGTGGATCTCCACCGCACGGCAGCCCTGCTCGTACTGGGTGCGGAGCGTCTCGTCTGGCTTCACCCCTCCGCCGCCGAACGGCCCATGCAGCGAGTCCACGTCGGGGTGATGCGGCTCGAAGGCCGCCGGGAACTGCGCCAGCACCGCGCCCAGCGCCGGACGCCAGTCGCCACGCGTGGCGGCGAAGTAGACGCGCCGCTCGACGCTCTCCCCCGCCCCGACCGCCAACTCCCACGTGAGCGTCAGCAGCGTGCGCTCGGCGTCGCGCTGCAGGCCGAACTGCACTGGCTCGACCAGCAGCCCGCCGAGGTCGCCGCAGACCGCCAGCCCCCGGTCGCCCTCGCTGTCATAGACCTGCGCCAGCGGCATCGCCAGGCGTGTGCCGCCGCGCCGGTAGCTGTACGCGAGCGACGAGCCGCCCTCGTCCAGCACGACGTGCGGACGCTCGCCCGCGGGGAGGAACGCGCGGTCGGCTTGCGGGATGACCGGGATCGCCAGCGCGACGGTCACCGTCGCGCCCTCGGCGGCGTTGTTGGCGACCGCCAGTTCAACGAAGGGCAGCGTGTCTGAGCCGTGCGTGAGCGTGACGGTCGCGTCGTCCGGCTCGACGGACAGCTCGCAGGGGGCCACGAGCAGATCATCGGGGGCGATCGCTGGCGCGGCAATCGCCATCGGCAGGCCCGCCTCGTCGTAGCCGACGTCCGGCGCGAGCCAGCCCGGCTCAGCGGAGGCGGCGACACAGGTGCTCAGCGCAAGCAGTGCGGACAGTGCTCTCATGACGCTCACTCCGGCGGTCCGTGATGACGCGCGAGTGGTGCGCTCGCCGATGGTGGCGAGCCCGGGTGGCATTTCTCTGAGGGAGGCGGCAGTCCTTCGGAAGCGGAGCGGACGACGGGGAGTGAGCGTACGTGCAGACCGGGCTCGGCTGAGTGCCGCGAGCCCGGTCCAATGATTGCACACGGGGACCACCTGCCGTCCCCCGCTGAGCCCTCCCCCCGAAACACTCAACCGATGGGCGGGCCCCGTGACTGAGGCTACTTTACCCGAGTCGGCCGAGGTCCACAAGTAACCCAGGTACTGACTTCGCAGGACGAAAGTGCCGACGTTCAGGGCTTGTCGAAGTGCTGGTAGTCCTTGCAGCTCGTCCACGTGCCGCCCCAGCGCCAGCCGCGGCTGGTGAAGGCCTGCACCACCGAGCCGCCCGCGGGGATGGAGTAGGGGTCCGCATCCGGCCGCCACTCCCCCGGCTCGTAGGGCGGCTCGTCCGGGTGCACGATCTTGCGCCCGTCCTGGATCATCGGGTTCTCCGCGCGATTGATGTCGATCGCGCGACCGAGGGCGTGGAATGACAGCCGGTCCTGTGAACCCGCGACCGTCCGGTAGTCATACCCGATCACCTCGTGGATCGGGAAGCGCTCTTCGTCCTCGTAGACCTCTCGGAAGATCGCCAGCACGTCTTCCGCCAGCTCCTGCGCCACCACGACGCTGCGCGCGCGTGTGACCTTGCGCCCATCCTCGAGGTCCCACGCGGGGAAGCTCACCGTGGCCATGCCCTCCAGGTCCGGGTGCGGTTCGATGCCGGATGCGTCTGGCGACCGGGCAATCTCCGTCTCGGGTGCGTCCCGGCGATCCACGCACAACCTCGGCAGCGGCTCGTCGGTGCGCCTGCAGGTCGTCCCCAGCGCCTCCGACAGCCGCGTCAGGCGCGTGATGATCCGCTCGGCATCGGCGCCGGTCGCAGGCGCGGGATCGCCGACACGGAACTCCAGCCGCACCGGGTGGAAGACGAGTTGCGTCCACTCGCCGTCCTGCACGCACAGCTCCAGCGCCGCACTGAAGTGATTCGACTCCCACGGCGTGGGGAATGCGAAGTTCCCGAGGCTGTAGGCGATCGGCCGGCCGTGATAGACCTCCACCCCCTGCAGCCGGTGCGGGTGGTGGCCGATCACCGCGCCCGCCCCGGCGTCGATGGCCAGGTGTGCGAGGCTCCGCTGCAGGGGATCGGGGTCGTCCGCGCCCTCCGTCCCCCAGTGGAACGCGACGATCACGAGGTCGGCGCGCTTGCGGGCCGCGCCGATGTCATTGCGCAGCATCTGACTGCTGGCCTCATCGGGGCTGCCGGCGCCGTCGCCGTGCACGAAGACGGTCCCGGCGGTCTCGTCGGAAGCGGCGAAGTGCTCGATGCCCGGCAGCGTCCCCGCGTCCGCGTACGCGAGCACGGCCACGCTCTGCCCGCGCGCACTGAAGAGCAGCGGCCTGCGCGCCGCGGGGCGATCAGGCCCTGCGCCGGTGTGTCCGACGCCCGCCTCGTCGAGCAGCCGCAACGTCTCCAGCAGCGCCTCGCCGCCGAAGTCCATCACGTGGTTGTTCGCGAGCGTGGCGGCGTCGAAGCCCGCATCGGCGAGGCGCCGGGCCTGCACCGAGGGCGCGCGGAAGAAGTACTCGTTGTGCATCGTGCGGCCGGTCTCGGTGAGCTTCAGCGGCGTGCGCAGGCCGTGCGAGGAGATCGGGCACTCGAGATTGCAGATCGCGTAGTCCGCGGAAGCGATGAGCGGGGCGATGTCCGTGAGGTAGTCGCGATCACCGAGGGGCAGCACGTCGCCGACCAGCAGGATGCCGGCCGGTCCGGCGTCGGGGGGCGCATCGATCTCCGTGCGCGCGGTCGCCGCGCTGACGGCGACGGCCGCAGGCCCGAGCACCGCGTCCACCTCAGCAGCGCGGCTCCCGAGGCCCAGTGTCACGAGCACAGAATCGACGGTCGCGCCCGCGCGGAGCATACCCGCGACGAAGCCCGCCGCTGCGCAGACGATGGCGACCGCAATGAACGCCGGCACGATGGTCGAGCGCCGCATGCACCAACTCCCCCACGGCAGCATACCCGTCGATCAGACACACGTTCCCCGTGCTGACTATCGGCTCCTTTACGCGATTCGTGAGCGACGGGTTCGGTCGGCCCGTGCGGCTCCGGTGCGCCTCACTCCGACGCCGCCCGCAGGTCGAAGGGCACGTGCGTCGGCGGGCCCCAGTTCCCCGCGCCGTCGCAGGCGCGCAAGTGGAAGACATGACGCCCCGGCTCAAGGTCGGTGAACTGCGCGGACAGCCCCGAGCCGCTGATCTTCTCCGGCGGCACGGTGTCGGCGGCGGCGTCGAGCACCCATGAGTACCCGGCGATGCCACTCGGGTCCGAGGGCGCCGCCCAGCGGAAGCCCGCCTCGCTTGCGACCTGCGAGTACATCGCGTAGTCATCAACCAGCAGCACGCCGTCCGAAGGCAGGTCGATGCTCAGGAAGATGCGGTGGATGTCCAGCGAGGGGCTCGTGCGCGCCAGGATCTGCGCGACGTCCAGCTCCGCGGTCAGCCATCCGTTGCCGAAGATCGGCAGCGTCCCGAGCTCCGTCCAGCGGTCCCTCGATCCGTCGAAGGTCGTTCCGAGGACCTGCAGCCGCGCGCGCGTCGGGCTGTCCGTGCGGTAGCGGAAGTGCACGACCGGATGCTCGCGCCAGCCATCGCCGAAGTCTCGTGCGAGCACGAAGCCGCTGCCCCGGCCTCCGAGGTGCTGCAGCTCCGCGCAGCCGGGGCCGGTCGCCCCGCCCACCACACGCCGCAGAACCTGGCCGGCCACGAAGTTGCCCCAGCCGCCGGTGTCCGACTCGAAGTCGTCCTCGTCCGCGACATTCGCGGGTACGTAGCTCACGATCGGCGCGGGCGGCGCCTCCGCGTCGGCAGCGCGATCGAGCGTGAACGCCCACTCCAGCGGCGCGAGCGCGTGCCCCGCGAGGTCCCGCGCATCGAGCCGGCAGCGCACCCGCGCGCCGTCCTCGCCCAACAACTCGCCAGTGGGCAGCTTCCACGTCAGCAACCCCGACGCCGGCTCCCACGCGAGCGCCTCGTCGGCGATCGTCCACCGCCGCCCGTTTACCGTCAGCGCGAGGTCCGCCGGGCTGACGCCCGCGCCCTCGTCGGTCACGGTCACGGCGATTGTGTCCGGGCAGGCCTGCGCCCCATCCCCGGGCGTCGCTGCCGACGCCACCGGCGGCGCGGTGTCCTCGCGCGCAACCGGTCGCAGCGGGATGTGCGCGACCGGCGAGCGGTTGCCCGCGACGTCGATGGCGGCGGCGTGCAGCCACGCGCCCGTTCCCGCGAGCCCGGCCAGCGCGGCGCGCAGATCGCCCGAAGTCACCTCAGCGGGCGGCTCCGTGTCGGGCGCCTCGTCGGCACCCCACGCGAAGCCCGCCACGCCTGATTCATCGCGCGAGCTCAGCGCGAGGCCCTCGGGTAGCGCGTTCGCGTCCAGCGCGGGCACGAGCCGCACGTTGTCGAGCCACCAGCGCGTGTCCGCGCGGTTGCCCGGCCAGCCCGAGGTCGCGAAGGCGATCTCCGTGACCGCCAGCGGCGCGCTGCGTCCGAACGCCCGCGCGAGCATCGCGTGCAGGTCGATCACCGCGTGATGCCACCGGCCGTCGGCGGAGGCGCCCACGCTGCCGATCGGCCGCCAGGTCTGATCGTTGTCGGTGAACTTAACGACGCGCCGCGTGCCATCGACCTGCACGACCAGGTCCACGCGCAGCTCGTCCGGCGCCCGGTAGTCGAACTCCAGCACCGGGTAGCGCGAGGCCTCGAAGGGCGCGCAGCCCAGCGAGACGCCGAACAGTCCGCCCAGCTTCGTGCAGCGCGCCTCCAGGCACCACGCGCCGCCGCCCGGATTGCCCTCAGTCGCTCCGCGCGCCCGCCGCAGCGCCACTGAGGCATCCGTGCCCCACGGCTCGATCGGCCCGGCGTCCGCCTCAAAGTCGCAATCCAGCGGCGACTGCGGCAGCCCGGCCAGCACCGGCGCGTCGGGCGGCGTGGCGTCCGCGGTCAGTTGCGGGGTGAACGCAAGCTCCAGCGCCTCCGCGCGGTTGCCCGCGCGATCCGAGGCGCCCACGCGCACACCGACGGACTTGCCCGGCGCGAGCGTGAGCCCCGCCACGCGCAGGTCGAGCGTCAGGAGGCCCGCCGACGCGTTCCAGCGCAGGCCCCGATCTCCGTAGCGGAAGCGTCGGTCGCCGATGCGCAGCTCCAGCGAACGCTCGTCGATGCCCGCCGGGCCCGCGTCCGCGACCCGCACCGACAGCGTCGGACCGAGCCACGCGGCGTCAGGCTGCGGCTCCAGCGCCTCGATCGCCGGCGCGTCGAGGTCGAATGCGACGAGGTCCGCCGCCTCACGCGGACCGGACGAGATCGTGACCGGCGCGAGTCCGCTGCGCCGTGGCGTCACGCGCTGCTTCGCCCGGCCGTTGCGCACCTCGCGGCCGACCGTGCAGCCGGGCGCGGCGACCGTCACGTCGCGCTTCGTGTCCAGCGTCACCGGCCCGGCGGTCACGCCGCCGAGGTAGACGTTGTCCAGCCGCCACGACGCGCCCGCCGGGTTGCCGCCGATCCCCGCGCGCATGTACTCCGGCGCCGCGTACGCGGCAAACTCAAGCGCATCAAGCAACACCGGGCCATCAAGGGCCACGAACGGTCGCAGGAGTCCGAGCAGATCGACGCGCGCCTCTTGCCAGCGACCGTCGGCGCGCACGTCGACGATCCGCCCCGCGTCCTCGATGCCCGCAGCCGGCACCTCCGGCCCCGTCAGCACCACGCGGTGACGCTGCCCGCCGACCGTCGCGAACACATCCACACGCACGTCATCGGGGATGGCGTAGTCAAACGCCAGCAGCGGATGATCGCGCAGATCCACGTCGGCGAAGGGCGCGGCGAGCGCGAAGCTCCCGCCCGCCGTCGGGTCGCTGACCTCGAGGCATCGACTGCCATCCTCCCGCTCAGTCAGCGTGACTTCACACGCGCCGGGCATGGCGGGCTGCCAGTCCTCGACGCCCGCTTCGAAGGTGCTCGCACGGTGGCGCGGCGCGAACTCCGGCAGAGGCAGTTCGGGGGCCGCAGCAACGCTCGTCCGCGTGCGAGCGGACGCGAGCTCGCGCTCGGCCTGCTGGTAGTAGACGCGCGCGCGAGCGACGGTCATCGCCTGGTTGAGCGTCCAGACGCCCACCGCACCGCCCGGCAGCGGGTCCGGGTCGTCGAAGGTGGCCGCGAGCTTCCCACCCACGAGCAGGCGCACAGTGCTGCCCACCCGCTCGGCGCGGATGCGCCACCACTCGTTGTGTAGCTTGTGCGCGTCCGCGCGGCCCGTGGTGCCGCCGAGCGAGTCGAGGATGTCCGGCATCGTGAAGCCAGGAACCCGCGCCACCAGCTCGCCCTGCCGGAAGATTCCCACGGCGGAGTTGCCCCATCCGCCGAAGATGAGGGAGTAGCCGCTGCCGGGCGTGTCGTTCGAGCCACAGAGTGTCACACACAGGTTGCCCGGGTGCTGATAGAAGGGCGCCCATGGTTGGTCCATCGAGATGCCTGCGAAAAACTCGACCACCACGTCTCCGCTGAAGCTGCGTCGCGTCCAGACGGACGCCAGGTCCTCCGAGCGCCCCTGGAACCACGACCAGCGCGGCGTGCAGTCCCAGCGGCTGGAGACGCCCCACTCGCCCGAGCCGACGTGCCAGTCGGTCGGCGCCGAGCGGAAGGTGGCGTCCATCGTGGTGCGCGAGACGATGCGCAGCCCCGACGCCTGCCAGCGCGCGGTGCGGCCGGTGAGGCCGACCTTGCCCGCGGCGGGGATGGTGGCGTCGAAGCTCGCCGCGACCTTGCCGCCGACCAGCGCCTCGACCGCGTCGCCCGTGCGCCGCAACGCCACCGTCACGGGCAGTTCGGGCATCGCCACCGCAGCCTCCGCGCGCACCTCCGCGCCCTCACGCAGCGTCAGCGCGAGCTTCCCGTCGGTGGCCACGAGCGCGAGGTGACAGCCCGCCTGCGCGTCTGCGGGAGGCCCGAGCGTCGGGCCAGCGGTCGGGACGCACAGGTGCAGCTCGACGCCATCGCCGAGCCCCCGTTCGCTCATCTCCCACGCGAGCTCGACGTCGCCCCAGTAGTGCCCCGCGTGCCAGATCCCGCCGGCGCCGGAGAGCCACTGATCGCGCTCGTCGGCCCACTCCTGCATGTACTGATCGTTGACGAAGACCTGCGCCGCCGGGTCCTGCGACTGGGCAAGCACCACCGGCGGGTCCTCGCGCATCGGGCCGGAGTACGCTTGCACGTCATCAAACGCCACCGGCTCGCGACCCTCCACCCACAGCGACACCTGGCCCTGCGCCAGCTCGGGATCGTCGGCGGCGACCAGCTCCACTCCATCCAGCGCGCCGGTGAGTTGACCGGCCACGCCGCTGATCGCCATGCGATGCCACTCGTCCGCGTGTGCCACCGCCGGGGACTCGTCGAGGACGCTCTCCTCGCCGCCACGGCTGCGGACAAGCTGCACGACGCCCGCCGCGCCGTCGTGCCGCAGGAAGCGCACCACGTATCCGCCACCATCAGGCCGGCACGCAAGTCCGACGCCGAAGCCTCGTGCGTCCTGCGTGGCACGAACGGATGCCTCGACCGTCAGGTCTTCCCAGAACCAGTAGCCCGCGGCGGCCAGCGCCGCGCCTCCCTCGGAGGCGTTTCCCAGCAGCGTGAACGCGTTCGCGCTGTAGCGCGAAGACTCAAGCTGCGCCACGCGCCAGTCACCGCTGAGCTGATCCCAGGTGGCGGGCTGGCCGGGGACGCGCATGAAGTCATCGCCGAAGACGACCTCGTCCAGGGGCTGCAACATGATCTCATCGAGGACCGCGGCGGGAGCGCCCAGCACGCCCCAACGCCCACCGTCGGGCAGTTCGGCGTCGAGGCGCAGCACCGTCGTGGCGTCATACGCGACCGCTATGCCGCCGGGCGTGTGCTTGAGCACGACCTGCCCGCCCTCGCCCGGCAGGCGAGCGGCAACGCGTCCGAGCTCCGTCGGTCCGTCCTTGCCCTGCAGCGTCACGACGAGTTCGTCGAGGCCGACGGCGAAGCTCAGCCGCCCGCCCGCACCGTCGTCATGCGCGATGACGGTCAGCCCGCCCGCCGCGCGGATGGCCTCGGCAGGCACGAGCAGATCGAAGGGCGCCTGGCAGTCTTCCTCGGCGAGGACCGGAGCGGGCTCCTCCCCGGCGAATGCGAATGCACACAATACGAGCACAGCAAGACACACTGCAGCCTGGGTGGATCGCGTCATGAAAGCATCTCTCAGTCGCTCGGCCGCCGGCGCTTCCCCGGGGCGCGTCGGCGCGCGTGGTCGGCGTGAGCGCGGCCCTTCGCCGCTTCCTCCGGCAGTCCCTCCCGGATAGGAGGAAGCGCCAAGGAGGCCCTCGGCGCTCGGGCCGCGAAACAGTCGCGCCGCTCATGCCGTCAAAGCCTGGAGGAGCGATCGTGACCGTTACGTCCAGAGACACCTCCGCGAGGCCGAAGGTTCCCGTCATCGAGCGCGTGGCCGGTGGCGCGCTTGCGAAGCACCTGCGCTCGGAAGCCGTGCAGGAGCTGATGAGCGGCCGCGTGGACGCGATCGAGGTCAAGTGCGTCAGGGGCTACATCGGTCAGGCGTCCATGTACGCGGGCCTGCGCCTCGTCCGCATGTCGGTGCATCCGCCGCTGGAGGAGGAGGCGCTCACCTTCATCATCTGCCACGAGCTGGCGCATCACGTGGTCGGCCCGAGGCAGAGGCACTCCGGCGCGTGGCGCGAGGCGTGCGCGGAGCTGGTGCGCGAGGCGGGCGAGCGGGGGCTGCTCTCCGAGCAGCGCGTGGCGCAGGGCGTGGCGATGGTCCTCGACGGTACCGCCACCAAGTTCCGTGGCTGGCCGGAGGAAGCCGAGGAGCAGCTCTCCAGGCGTGACGAGCACCGTGCGACGCGCCTCGAACAGCTCCGCGAGCAGGGCCTCCGGCGCGGCGGGCAGGTCGTCTTCCGCTACCAGGGCGAGCTCTTCCACGCGGAGGTCATGCGCGTGAACCAGGCGACGGTCAGCGTCGGGCCGCCGGGCTCGGGGCAGACGACGCTGCGCGTTCCCTTCGATCGCGTGCTGGGCATCAAGCCCGACTGAGAGCCCCTCACACGTCCGTGCTCGCGAGCGGGAAGTGCTGCCCGCAGCCGTAGACGTCGCGGTCGCCGGGCGCGCCCGAGCTCACCGCACGCGGTAGCGTCACTTTGATCGTCAGGATGCGCTCGAACGGTACCACCCGCACCTCACCGGCCGGCGCGTGGTAGAGCGCCGCGATCTGCTCCGGCCGCATCCCCTCCGCCGCCAGCACGCGCGCGAACGTCTCCGCGTCGGGCAGGACGAGGTCGATCGTCAGCCGGAACGGCCCGGCGTTCTTGCTGCGGATCGTTGTCGCGAGGTCGTAGAGGCGCATCAGCCGACCTCCTCAAAGCCGACCGGGAAGAGCGCGAGCGGATCTGCGACGCGCATCAGGTGGTAGACCGCGAACTCGTACACCGGCCCGCCGCTGAAGTCGCTCGGCGAGAACGGGAACGCGAGGTTGCCGGCGGTGGTCTTGCGCCCGTCGAAGTGCTGGTGCAGGGCCGTCGAGCGCGCGAGCTTGAGCACCCGGTCAGCCAGTTCCTGCGTCGGCGCGATCGCGTCGATCACCAGCCCGACCTCGCGCGGCAGCGGCTCGGGCGATGCCTCCAGCGGCCCCGTGACGCCGTCGAGGCCGTAGCGGATGAAGCGCACGCTGAATTCCTCAGGCGCGAGCGTCCCCGCCAGCGCGTCGGCCACCGCCATCCGCACCGAGCGCTCGATCTCCCCGAGGCGCTCGATGATCAGCGGGTCGCGCACGCCCGCGACCGTGATCGTGCGGAAGCCGCACGGCCGCGCGCCCTCGAGCTTCACCGTCGGCTCCTCCGCGGGCACCAGCCGCGAGCCGCTCACCCGCACCGCCCGCTCGCCGACCTGCTCGAACTCGCAGGCGGAGAGATCGACCATCCCCTCGGGCTCGTAGAAACAGTTGGGGTCGGGCTGCTCGTAGAGCGAGTGCGCGGCAACGGACTCGGGCGTGCAGCGGCGGATCGGGTTCGCCGGCTCCACCTCGAACGCATCCGGCCCGATCGTCCCCACCAGCACGTCGTTGGCCCCCGCGGGCCGCGCCGCCAGCGTCCCGCACTCCAGGATTTTGCCCATGTGCAGCGCGAGGCCCGCGTCGAAGCCCCGCCAGATCGGCTCGGCAGCGAAGATCGCCGCGTCGCAGCAGCGCCCCGCGATGACCACCTGCGCCCCACCCTCCAGCGCGGCGATCAGCGGCTCGTAGCCCATCTGCCCGACGATCCGCGTGCACGAACGCACCTGCTCCTCGGCGAGCTCGTGCGCCGGGCCGCAGGGCGCGATCCGCTCCTCGCGGAGCGCGTCGAGCACCGTCTCCTCGGGCACATCCGCCGGGATGATCGCCATCCGGAAGCGCAGCGCGTTGCGCGCGGCGATCTCCCGCACGATCGCCAGCAGCCCGTCGAGGTGCGGCCGCGCGCCCGCGCCGCCTGCCGTGCCGATGACGAGCGGCAGTCCGTGCTCGACCACCGCGCACAGCGCCGGCTCGAGGTCGCTACGCACCTGCGCGTCGCTCACGAAGCTCTCCCCCGCGCCGAGGTAGAACGGCCCGGGATCGGTAGAGCCCGCGTCCACGCCGACGAGATCAGGCTGCAGCGCGAGCGCCCGCCGCAGGCTCTCTCGCGGGTAGCCGTAGCCGAGCAGGCCGTTCGCGGGTAGCCGTAGCCGAGCAGGCCGTTGAGCGACACGATCCGCAACGTGCGATCGCTCACGGGTTGACCTCCGTGTACGCGAAGTCCTCGGGCACGCCCAGCTCGCGGCGGACGGCCGCGAGGCGCTCGCGGCTGAGATCATCCAGCTCGGCGAAGTAGTTGCGCCCGTGCGCGTCGATGTCCACGAAGAACGGGCCGAAGCGCTCCACCTCGTACACCCACGTCGCCTCGGTCTTGCCCAGCTCCTCGAGGAAATGCACCTCCACCACGCGCTTCACCTGGCGCCGCAGCAGGTTGCCGCACACGCCGATCTTGCTCAGATGCACGCCGCCCACCTCGCGCAGCGCCTCGGCCGTGCCGGGGCCCATCGTGGTCTTGCCGATCAGCGTTCGCAGGCCGAGCGTGCGCACGAGGGCCGGCGAGTAGCGCTCAAAGCGGATGCTGGAGGTCGGCTCGATGCTCACGACCTCCCAGCCCGCCGCGGTCTCGCGCATCACCGGGCCAACGTGGAAGAAGCAGTTGATCGCGCTGAAGTCGATCGGCGGGACGATGCCCTGCTCGATCGCGCGGATGTGCAGCAGGCTGCGCCCGGTGAAGACGAGGCCGCTGACGGTGACGGTCTCCCCGAGCTGCAGGCCCCGGGCATCCTCCTCCGAGAGCGGTAGCGTGAGGTCGCGGATCGTGTCATTCATGTCGGATCACCCGTGAAGCGCACCTGTCCGTCGGCTGAGATGAGCGCCCGCCAGCGCCGCCCGACGAGGCACTGCGCGTTCACCGCCACCGGCAGCGCGGCAGTGTGCGTGACGGCCGTCTCGACGTTCACCGCCATCACCGCGCTCGTGCCCGCCGCGCCCATCGCCCCGATGCCGAGGCTGCGCGCGGCGTCGAAGAGCTTCCGCTCCAGCGCCGCCACGTTCGCGTCCGAGTTCGGCTGCCCGATCGGCCGGAGCACCGCCGCCTCCTTCGCCAGCTCCATGCACAGGTCGGCGGTGCCGCCGATGCCCACGCCGACGATCGCTGGCGGGCAGATTTTCCCCGCGTAGCAGCCGTCGCGGATGGCGTCCAGCACGAAGGTGAGGATGCCCGCCTCGCCGTCGGAGGGGTACATCATGCGGTAGAAGGTCCCGAAGATCTCGCTCCCGCCGCCCTTGGGCGCGGCCACGATCTCCAGCCCGGCGCCCTCGCCCTCAAAGCGCAGGAGCACGCGCGGCATCCCCGGCCCGACGTTGTCGCCGGGGTTCACGCGCGTGAGCGGATCGACCATCGTGGGCCGCAGGTACGCGTCGGCGGTCGCGCGCGCGGTCGCCTCCGCCGCTGCGTCGTGGAGCGCGCCAAAGCCGCCTGCCACCTCCGTGCGGGCGCCCGCGGCGATGAAGAACAGGGGGAAGCCGGTGTCCGCGCAGACGAGCCCCTCGCCGTCCTGCGCCGCGCGGGCGTTCTCGAGGCTCACCTGCAGGTGCCGCCGCGCGAGCGGGTCGGACTCCGTGTCCAGCGCGGCCTCCAGCGCCGCCTCCACGTCCGGCGGCAGTTGCGTCGCCGCCAGCCGCATGGCCTCGTACATCGCTGATGCGATGGTGTCACGGTCGATCATCACAGCGCCCCTGTCCTGGTGCGGCGGGAATGGCATGAAGTTGAGGGAGGCTGTTCGGCGGGAGACGCGCCGGGACCTTTACAGGCACAGACCCGCAGGAGGGGCGGTCGCGCGACGCAGGGAAGGGGTTGCCTGCAGCGAAGTGGGCCTCTGTCGGGCGGAACATCGGGGGCAATGAGATGAAGCGTATCGTGCTCGCAGCGACGATCATGGCGCTCGCTCTGAACGGTGCCTGGGCTCAGGAGGTGCCGGACGCGGACGACGATGGGATCGCGGATATGATCGAGTGGCGGCTGGGCTGCGACCCGCAGCGCGCCGAGCAGCTTGAGGCCATCTGCGAGGCTCCGGGGACGGCCGCGGACGACGCGCCCGCGCGGCTGGACCTGGTCGAGGTGCGCTTCGCCAACGTCGCGAAGGACCGCTGGCTCTTCGCGATGGAGTTCGCGGATGACTTCACGTTCGAGAACTGCTACGTGCTGATGTACATCGACGCAGACAACGATGCCTCCACCGGGCGGCCCGGCTTCGGCAACGAGTACTACTGGACGATCAGTGCACCGAAGCCGGGCGGCTACGTGTACACGCATCGCGGAGAGCGGCTCGTCTCGCCTCCGCCGCGCGTGGTCCTTGACGGCCGCGTCGTGTATGTCTGCGGCGAAGCCCCGATCCTGCAGCAGGACGGCCGATCGCGCTTCCGCCTGAGCATTGCCGTGGAGACACGCGATCCATGCAGGAAGACCGACGCGATCGCCTTCACGTCCTGCGAGGGCCCGCCGAACTCCGACCGGCCGCCTGCCGGGGGTCTCGCAACGGTACGCGGCACTGTCCTCGGCCCGCGTGATGCCCCGGTGGTGGGCGCGCTGGTGCGCGTGTACGCGATGCCGGAGGACGGGTCCCTCGGTACCCTCACCCCTGCAGGCGAGGCGGTCAGCGGGGAGGACGGGCGGTTCGAGCTTGAGGTGCACGGTGGCAGCTACCTGCCCTCGGCAAGTGCGGGGACGTTCGTGCTCAGCTCGCCGCCGGACCTCGCGCCCGAACTGTGGCGGCTCGTGCCCGGGGTGCTCAGCGACGAAGTCACGCTTCGGCTGACCGAGGGGGCGAGTGTCACGGGCACGGTCGTCGGCCCCGACGGCAACCCGTTGCCCGACGCGCAGATCGTGAGCGACCTCGGCTACGGCGCTTCCGCGGACAACAACGGGGAGTTCACGATCGAGGCGATCCCCGCGGGCGAGCGGCAGTTGCTGGCACGCAGCGGAGACCTCGTCGGAATTGCCTCGCCGCTGCTGGCTGCGGGGGTGGAGGCACAGGTTCGGCTGACGCTCGCACAGTCCGTGACCCTGCGCGGGACGGTCACCAGCGAAGCCACGGGAGAGCCCGTGGAGGGTGCTACCGTCCGCCTGGAGACCGAGGATCGAGGACTGCTGAATGTGGCTGCCCGCGCGGTCACAGGAGCCGACGGGCGTTACGAAGTCGCTCGCGTCCCCGCCGACTGGGTGACCGGTGAGGTCACGATCTCTCACAGTGACTTCCCCGACCAGGTTCATGGAGTGCCGCCCGGCGAGCCGGACGAGGCCCCGCTGCGAGCCGACTTCGCCATGCATACCGGCTACGCGGTAGCGGGCCGGGTGCTGCTGCCTGACGGCACGCCCGCAGCCGAGACGCTTGTGCGTCTGGGAGTCTCACGCGGTTTCGACGCATCGGGCGCGTGCCAGGCCGACGACCATGGCCGCTTCCGCCTGGACGGGCTGCCGGACAGCTATGAGCAAGTGCTGGTGACCGAGCTTGAGGGCTACGCTCCGGCCGCGACTCTGGTGCGACCCGGCCGCGGGGAGGACACTCCGCACATGGAGCTGACGCTGGAGCCGGGGCACGAGATCACCGGTCGGCTGCTGAATCACAGCGGTGCACCGCTGCAACACCAGAGCCTGCAGGCCGCCATCTCCGAGGAGGGCTACATGGCGCACGTGGGGCACTTCCAGCGCACGGATGGCGACGGCTGGTGGACCTATCCGGACCTGCCCGCGGAGGGCGCCTTCATACTCAGAGCCGCCGGCCAGGTGGTCGTTGAGGTGCCGGTCAGCGTCGGAGCGGAGAACGTGTATCAGTCACCGCCGACGGGCGCGGTCGGCGGGCGCGTGGTGGACGGCGACAGCGGCGAGCCGATCACGCATTTCGGCCTGGCAATCCTGCCTACCGGGGCAGAGGAGGCGTCATCCGTGCGCGTGAGCGAGCATTACGCCCGCCACGTGACGGTGACGAACGACGATGGCCGCTTCGAGATGACCGGTGTGCCGATGGGCGTGCCGATGCGGCTGCGCATAGGCGCCGAGGGCTACGAGGCAGCCACCATCGGCCCCGTCGAAGCCCAGGCGGCGACCGACGACGACCGGCCACCGGCAATCGAGCTGACGCGTGAGGGCGGCCGGTAGCGCGCGATCAGCCCCCCGCGTCATGCAGCGTGAAGTCCGCCTCAACGGCCTCCGCGTGGGGCGCCAGCGAAGTGTGCACCTTCGAGTGCACCTCGCCCGCGTCATCGCGCCAGACGGCGATGGTCGCGCGTTCGGGCAGCGTCAGCACCACGTTCCCGTCGATGCTCAGTTCCGTGCCGCCCTGCAGGTAAAGCATCCGCCAGCCGCCCTCGCCGAAAGTGACCGCCGCGAAGGCGCCGTCATGCTCGATCGTAGCGCCGCCGACGTCCACCGGACCGCCCGCAGTGACGACCGCCAGCCGTTCCGCCCCGACCGTCGCGGCCATCCCGCGCGCGCCGCCCTCAAGCGGCGTCACGTCGCTAGCGGGCTCCCGCACGATCTCCACGCGGTCGATCTCCGCCTCCAGCGTCGCGTCATCCCACCAGCCCACGCCCGTCGGATCGTTGAAGTAGAGGCCGATGTCGGCCCCGACCGTGCCCTCAGGCGCGACGCCCTCGACCTCCAGCTTCGTCCAGTCCTCCGGCGCCGCCTCGGCGCTGCTCTGCGTCGCGAAGCAGTCGTTCCCGGTGTCCCACCAGTGTATGCGCAGCGTGCCGCCCTTCTTCGTGACGCCCTCGGTCTTGAGCCACGCGGTGGCGCGGACCGTGTCGCCCGGCTCCACCTGGATGCGCCCCGAGTAGTAGTAGCCGGAGTGATCCACGCGCCCGGAGGCGCTGCCTGAGTGCACGACTTCCTCATCGATGACGTGGTTGGGCAGGTCCTGGTTGGCGCGCGGCCGCCAGCCGACCATGCCGTGCTCGAAGCCCGGATTCGCCAGCAGCCCGCCCTCGTCGTACGTGTCCGGGTGCAGGAGCGTGACGATGCGCGCGTTGGCGGTGCGCTCCGTCGTGGCCGCGAGGTAGCTGCCGTATGACTCCGCGTTCGGGTAGGTCATCGCCTCAGTCAGCAGGCCCGCCGGGCTGGCGAGGAAGCAGTCGAGCTTCGCAGTGAGGCCCGAGATCACCCATGCGTCGGCGTCGCCCTCGGCGCGCTGGATGATCCCGTTCGCGGGCGCCTGCAGCGTCACGGTGTAGGCGTGCTCCTCGGGCGCCGCGATGTCATCCACGATCACGTAGAAGTGAGGCTTCAGGTAGAAGATCTGGCGCGCGAAGCTGTCCAGCACGTGCAGATCGTCGGAGTTGTAGGCCGCGGCCGCCTCGCCGCGCACGTAGTCGATCACTTCGCTGGAGAAGAACTCCTCAATGCGCGCGCCCGCCCGTGAGACCTGGTCGTGGCCGGGTGATGGGTTGGTGGTGTCCTGTCGGTAGGCCTCGTCGATGTCCAGCACCAGCGTCGAGTGCCCCATCGAGCCCCGCGTGAACTTCGTCGCGGGGGGATTATTGCGCGCCCGGTAGCCGCGGTCGGCGATCAGCCACTCACCGAGGAAGTTGACCACGATCGCGTTCGAGTCGAAGTGCGCGTGCCCGACCTGCGTCTCCGGCGGCCCGGACTTCATGCACAGGTAGGGCGTGTGCGGCGCATAGCCGTCCTTGAGCGAGACGAGGCCGACGTCCACCAGCGTCCTTGAGGGGTCGAAGGTCGGCTGCTCGGGATGCAGCGCCTCCGGATCGAAGCGCATGAACTGGTGGATCGTGCGCGGCCGAATCTGGCCAATCTGCCCCAGATACCACGCGGCGGCGGTGTTGCCGGCGTTGGCGAGCACCGACATCGTCTCGGGGTAGAAGCGCCCCGGGCTGCCGTCGCCGAAGCAGGGCATCTCATGGCTGTCGGGGGCCATCTGTGAGATCACGTACTCGTCCATCGTCTGCAGGAACGGGTGCTCCATGAGGCCGCAGTCCACGTCCGCGGCGACCACTGCGTCGAGCACGTGCGCGAGGCTGTCGAGCAGATAGGTGCCGTACATGGGCCCCTCGAAGAGCCCGCCGTCGCTGCCGGAGAGGTCGAGCGAGGTGCTCGTGGCGTCGATCGCGCGCTGCAGGTAGACTCCGCCGCGCGGGTCCTCGGGACGGATCGCGATGCCGCCGCAGCCGAGCCCGGCCGCCAGCACCGCGTAGCCATTCGTCTCCGGCGGATAGGCGTCAATGCCCGCCATGATGGCTTCGCAGCCCCTGACCGCGATGGCCTCGCGGATCGTCGCGCGCTCGGCTTCGCTGAGCGTGTCGTAGCACCAGTCGTAGAAGATGCCCATACACTTGGTGATGTGCCCCGTGTCGAGGCAGGCGATGCCGCGGCCGTAGTCGGGATCGGTCCACCACTCCCACGCCGCGACGTGCAGCGCGATCTGCTTCGCGCGCTCGGCATACTTGCTCTCACCGGTGATGAGGTAGGCGAAGGAGAGCGCCTTGAGCCGCACGGTGATCGCGTCATCGCGCTGCTCCTGCGTCATGCCGGTCCAGGGCGGGTAGTTGATCCCCGGATGGCGCGTCGGCTCCTCGTCACTGAGAGTGTACTCCCAGACCACGGGCTCTGTTCCAACGCCCGTCGGCATGTTCGCGCGGTAGTGGAAGGGCGGCGCGGCGAGGAACTTGTCGGCAAGCGCGAGATGCTCCTGCCAGACTTCGGCGCCGGAGAAGCCGAAGCGGTTGGGCTCGGTGTCGGCCGCTCGAGCGCGCAGGCCCTGCACCATCTCCGGGTTCACCAGCACGCACGGGTGCTGCGCGAGCCCGGTCATGTTCGTCTCAGCCGCGAGGGCCATGCCGGCCGCCATCACGATCACTCCTGCCATCAGTGCGGCTCGGTTGATCATGCGAATCATCGGCGTCTCCCTGATGCTCAGTCTACGCTCGGGCGCAACACGAGGCTGTGCCAGGCGATGAACCAGTCGGTCCCGGCCTCGTTCCTGCCCACGACCTCCAGCCGCAGCCGGTGCGTGCCGGCCTTGAGGTCGAGCGTGCCCAGCGGCGCCACCACGCCGGTCGCGTCCAGCGTCGGCAGGTACGCGTCCACCGGCTCTCCCAGCGGCCGGCCGTCGAGGCTCACCTGATACGTCGCGTAGCTCGGGTTGCCCGAGCTGACCAGCGTAAGGTCGTAGCGCTCCAACTTCGGCACGCTGAATTCATACTCCACGAAGTCCCCGGGGCCCTCGGCTCGGTAGAACTGCGTCCCGAGCCCCCCCAGCGGCTTGCTGACCTTCCCCGAATCCTCGACGACGCGCAGCTTCGTCGCCATCAGGACGTACCCACGCGTGTTGAAGCGCACCGTGACCTGCGCCTCGTTCGCCGCGCGGTCGAAGACCCCCACGCGCAGCTCATACTGCCCGTCCGGCACCTCGCGCAGGCGCACGAGCACCCGCGCGTGCCGCGGATCGTCGCGATCGGGCACCAGGCTCGCATCGTAGCGGGCGGCCGGGCCGCGCAGCGACACGATCGGTGCGCCGGCAGAGATGGGGTTCGCGTTATCGCGCAACTCAACCGCGATCACGCGCGGGTCGCGCACGAAGCCGAGGTCCAGCTCGGCGGCGCCCGCATGGACATCGCCATCGACCCGCACGCTCTCAACGGCGGGCGGCGCAGAGTCGCTCAGATCCACGTCGTCGTTGGTCAGCAGCACGACCGCCGGGCGCCCGTCGAGGCCCGAGGCGGGGATGCGGAAGCTCACTGAACCGTCGGTGCGCTCGTGCGGCAGCTCCTGCCAGCCGTCGCCCACGCGCAGGATCACTCGCGAGTGGAAGTCCGCCGGCCGCGGCAGGTTCGTCTCGACCTCGCAGTCGGCGCGCAGGGCCCACGTCCCATCATCGACGCGCGCGACTTCCACGATGCTCGGCACGGTGAACGTGTCGCCCGCCGCCACGCGCATGATCGGCTCGTCGGCGAGGTGCACGACGCTCCCGGCGGCGGCGCGCTCGACGCGGTCGATGGCGTACGCGCCATCCACGCGCCCGGCCACGAGGAGCTGCTGCCCGCGGAGCGCCTCGCCCTCGGGTAGCGCCGCCGCGGTCGTGAACGTGTCGGCGTCATCGTCGAAGGCAGTGATCTCCCCGCGCATTGTCCCGTCGCAGTTCAGGTTCAGATCGCCCAGCGTGAGGCTTGTGCCCTCGACGAGCCGCGCGAAGACGGGCCTCCCGTCGCTCATGCTCACGACCACCTGCCGCCCAGCGAAGGTCAGCCCGATGGGCTCGTCGGCGGTGACCGGCTCGGCATCGTCGCTGACGAAGACGTAGTCGGTGGCGCCGTCACGCTCGATGCGCACGCCGGTGGCGGTGTCGCTGGAGGTCGCCACGCGCGCGATCCCGCGCAGCCGCGGCGCGCCCTCGATCGCCTCGATCACCGAGACGAAGCGCGAGGTCGGCCCCGGCTGCTCCCACAGCAGCCCGTGGAAGGTCGTGTCGCCCCAGGTGTTCGAGCGGTCGCGCAGGCCGGGCGCGGTGATGTGCCACGCCGCGTCGGCGTCATCGAGCACCGTCAACCGCACGCCCAGCTCGTTCGCGGGCCCGATGCGCCAGTCGGCGGTGAAGGGCCCGGCGGGGGCAGCCTTCTCCTGCGAGCGGATCCAGTCGCCCGACTCTGCCTTCGGCGTGATGAACTGAGTGTCATCGGCCGCGAAGGACAGCTCGGAGTCGAAGCTCTCGCCGTCACCGTGGAAGGCCATCAGGTGGCTCTCCCCGCCGGTCACGTCGAAGACATCCACGAGGTAGGCCGGCCCGCTGGGCGGCGCGACCATCGTGAGCGTCCGCTCGTAGCGTTCGGCCTGCTCGAAGGTGTTGGGCGCCTGCGCGCGGATGCTCTGGGCGAACTCGCCGGGCGCGAAGCTCAGCAGTTCGCCCGGCACCTTCTTCTGCGCGTCGCCGTCGATGAGCAGCTCGTTGTGCGCGGCGGTCGCGCGCAGCCACGGCTGGAAGTGATGGCGCGCGCCGAGGTAGCCGAGGTCGGTCACAAGCTCCCGCCCGTGCGCCCAGAGCGCGAAGTTGAGCTTGTCGGGGTGCGAATGTCCGCGCACCTGACCGAAGTCCAGCAGCGTCATGACCTGCCCGGCGCCCTCGCCCGCGCGCATGATCGCCCAGCCGAGGCCGGGTCGCACGACGCTCTCCGCGGACAGGTCGAGCGGCTCCACGTCCTCGAAGCTCAGGTCGGGATCGCGGCGGAAGAGCGAGTACTCCGAGCCGGTCTCATCGGCGTTACCGCGGTAGGCGTGGGCCATCAGCCGGAGATTCCGCTCGGTCGGGAACCAGACGTAGTTCTCCTCGGCGTGGCGCGTGCCGTAGCGCCCGGAGAATGTCGAGTCGTTGACCGCCGGCTGGTAGCCGTCCGGGGCAGTGACGTGCATCCCGGCGATGAGTACCTTGCTCAGCAGCGGGTTCGCGAGCATGTCCAGGTCATCGTAGCGCCCGGGGCCGTCGTAGGTCGGCGGGTCTGTGTAGCCCTGCATGATCTCGGGCAGCACGTAGAACTTCGCCAGCGCCATCGCCTCGTAGGACGGCGACCCATCCTCCCAGTGCCCATCGCGCCAGAAGTTCTCCTCGATGAAGCCGAAGAAGCCGTGCGGCGGCTCGATCGCCCACGCAACGTAGTCGTGCTCGCCGAGGAGCTTGCCGATGTAGCCGCCCGCGCCCATCAGGAACGGGCCGTCATTGACGCAGCAGCCGCGCGGGGAGGTGGTCGTGAGCAGACGGCCCGCCTCGCGGAACGCGCCCTCCTCGATCAGCGAGCGGTCCTCGTCGGAGTAGACGCCACTCTCCACCGTCAGGTCATACGCGAGGCACAGCTCCATGAACGCGCCGGCGTCGTGCAGCTTCCAGCCCGACAGCTTCCCCGACTGCAGGTTGTTGTAGTCCGGGAAGATGCGTGTCCAGTCATGGGCGATGTACGCCGGGTAGACTTCCGCGAGCCGCAGCAGGACCTTGCGGATCTTCTCCGCGTAGGCGACGTCGCCGGTGAGGGCGTACGCCCGGCCCAGCCAGCCGAGGCCCCCGAGCTTGCCGATGCGCCCGTAGCGCCGCAGGCCCTCCAGCCGGTAGCGCTTGCCGTTCTCATCCACGTAGGAGCTGATCTGCTCCTTGTCACCGATCGGGTTGATGTGCTCCTCGACGCCCGTCTCCGGGTACTGCTCGTTCGGGTAGATCGTCCCGCAGCGCTTGCACTTGCTCCGGCCGTCCGGCAGGAAGGTCCACGGGCCGACGCCCCACGCCGCGCCGCAGTTGGGGCAGTCGCAGACGCGGAACGGGGTGCCCTCGGGGAGCCACGTGGCGATCTCCTCGTCGGGAAGGTTCATCCACCACTCGGAGCGGCTCTTGATTGCGTCGAACTCCCGCTGCGCCCACTCATGCTGCTCGATGTTGCGCTTCGCGCGATCGATGTCTGCGTCGGAGTAGAGGCCCACCGGATGATCCACCTCCGTGGGAGGCCGGGGCGTGCGGTCGTACAGCGCCGGGATGCCGCGGCCGAACTCGATCTCGTCGAAGTGCCCATCGGTGGTCACCGTCGAGGAAGAGTAGAGCAGGATGGTCGCGGCCACGGCCTGCTCCGGCGCGAAGGCCGAGGCGACCCGGTGCGACCAGCGGCCCGTGCCCGCGCAGCCAAACGAGTGCACGTGGTCGGCGATCCGCTTGCCGTCCGCGTCCCAGAACTCCATGTAGATCGACGCGTTCCTGCCCATCTCGCCCTTCCACCAGCCCTGCACGTAGTAGACCTCGCCCGGCTCGGCGGGCATCTTCGGGCTGCGCAGGCCCGTGGCCACCTCGTCCGAGGCGTCCACGATGTGCAGCGACCGCTTGCCTTTGTAGGCCTCGGCGTCGGTCACGGAGAGGTCCTCGGCATTGCCGAAGTCCACGCTCCAGCCCTCGGGCAGCGCACCGACATCGACCGCCTCGAAGTCCATGCCACCGATGACTTCAAGCTGTGGACCAAGCTGAGCGTGCGCGCTGAGCGCCAGCGCGGTTGCAGCAAGCAGGCATGTGCCAAATCTGAGGCCGGTCACGACGCCTCACTCCATCCCGATCGTGTGATCTGCAGGAAGAATCGTCCCCGTCTGTGCAGTGTTCCCGGTGTCGCGTCCCTGTCCTCCGCGCGCCCCGGTGGAGGCGCGAGGGCAGTTCGCTGCGAACATGGAGGCGCCTGATTGTCTTGACGCTCCAGCCGTCCTCACGTTCGCCAGCCGTCCGAGAGGGTGTCACTCGGATGAATCGCTTGACAGCGACCACGGCCGCCTGCGTCGCGTGTATCTTCGCACTCTGCCTCGCCTCGACCTGCCCGCCGTCATACGCACAGGAGGCCGTCACGAAGACGAAGACCGTGCAGTGGCGGGCCAGCAACGGCTGGCGCACGTGGAGCGAGGACGGCCTCGTCCGGCTCAGCCATCACTTCGCCATTCCGCCGGAGGGCGCGTGCCGGATCGAGGCGTCCGACGCCTCCGCGGTGGCATGGCACCCCGGCGGCGGCGCCGAGGACGGCGCGATCCGTTCCCCGGGCCGAGTCGAGCTGTTCTTCGACGCTCCCGCGACCGTCCAGCGCAGCCTCTGGGTGCTGATGAGGCGCGGCACGGCAGAGGGTGAGATCAGCATCCTCGAGGGCGTGGACGCCACCTGGGGCGGCTCGGTCTCGTGGGTCAAGCCCGAACTGCCGGACGCCGACTGGCATTGGGTGCGCGGCAACCCGCGGGAGTACCGCCAGGGAGCCCGCGAGCTGCAGCTCGACCGCATCACTCCCGGTGTGGAGATCGCCGCCTTCGTGCTCAGCGACGATCCGGACGCGCCGCCGGGCGAGGATTGGCGCGACCTCCCGCCCGCCGAGCACGTCGAGTGGGCGAATGGCGAGGCGTTCACCGACTACCTGCGCTATGCCGCGGTGCGGCACTGGCGTGCGGCGCGGCTCACCGGCGTGCAACTCAACGGTGGCCGCGTGGTCATGCGCTGCAGCTTCGACCACGGGGAGAGCTGGCAGCCCGTGCCCGACGATGGCGACCTCGCGGGGATCGCTCCGGCGGAGGTCGGCGACCTGCGTCTGCGTGTCGGGGTGCTG
>JALGSW010000025.1 GCA_029821635.1 Candidatus Zipacnadia bacterium | reverse complement strand
CCCCCCATGCCCTATTCCCTCTGCCCCATGCCCCTTGCCAGCAGCACCCCATGGCACGCCTTCAGGCATGGCTCGAGGATGCAGTCGAGGTGGCGCTGGACCGGGTCGCGCTGGCGCACGGCCTCGGCGATGGCCTCCGCGGTGATCTCACCGTCCGGCGGCGGGACGTCCGTCGTCGAGCCCATCCACTTGATGCCCTCCTCGGCCACCAGTGCGTAGCGCTTGGCCCAGTCGCAGCGCAACAGGTCGCGCGCGGCCCAGCAGCGATCGCCCGCACACTCCTCGTCGGTTGCCGAGAGCGCCTTCAGCGGACAGGCCGAGATGCACGGAGCCTCGCAGCCCTTACACGGGTCGTAGGCCACCTCGGCCTCGGTCGGCTCGATCTCCGCGTCGGTCACGATCGCCACCCAGCGCACGCGCACGCCGTGCTCGGGGGTGATGGAGAAGCCGCCGCGGCCGATTGTCGCGAGGCCCGCGGCCGCCGCCTCGAAGCGCCCGGAGAAGATGTCAGGCGTGTCGAAGCGCGGGTTTTCCGTCAGCCCGCCGACACCCGTCACGTCGAACGTGACCGCCGCGCGGAAGCCGCGGTGGTCGAGCTCGCGCGCGATGTTCAGCGCGTCGATGCACACGTCGCGCGTGACCTGGTAGTTGGCGAAGGACCACGGGCCGATGGCGTCCGCGGGCGACTCGCCTGCGCGCTCCAGCGTCTTGGCCGGGATCGCCATCCCGAGCACGATGACCGACTTCGCGCCCGGCACCCAGTCGTCCGCGCTGAAGACGCGCGCGCCCTCGTGGTTGGCGATCTTCGGCTCCAGCGGCCCGTGAATGGGCCCGCTCTTTACCACATTGATCTTCAGCGCATCCTCGTCGATCTGCCCGCGCAGCTCCTCGGCGATGGCCGCGAGGTCCGACGCGCTCGCCACGCCGATCAGGTCCGCGCCGTCCTCCGCGACCACCTCCATCAGCTCGTCGAGCATCGGCGCGACCTGCGACGCGTCCATCACGAGGTCTGTCCCGGTCTTCGCCAGCGGCGCCTGCGTGAGGACCACGCGCCACGCCAGCCGGTGACCGTAGCGCTCGCTGAACAGCTCACCGTCCACGCGCTTGAGCAGGCCGGCCTTCTCCGCCGCGTCCTGCGGATGAAGCTGCGTCTGGCAGACGGAGTAGTAGTTGAGGCGCTCGAGCTCGCGCGTCATGTCAAGCTCCAGGTGGTCGAGCTGCAGCCCTGAGCCCCAGCTTGTCGCGGCGCAGTGTTCGCCCAGCGGCCCGCATGCGCCGACGTCCGAATCCTCTGGCCAGTCCATCCCGAAGACGATCACCGAGTTGCAGCCCGGCAGCTCCTCGCGCGGATCGCCCGGCTCGCCCATCGCCCACTCGGAGGCGGGCACGACGCCGACGACGGCCATGCCGCGCTCGCCCGCCACGCGCTTGACGCGCTCGGTGAGCTGGCGATCTGCCGGCGCGTCCTCAGCGACTTCCCGGTGCAGGTACTTCCCGCGCAGGTGTGGCGGCCGACAGTACTTCAGGCACGGGCCCTGCGTCCCACCGCGGCGACCGTGGATCGCGAGCTGCTCGAGGATGACCTCCTCGGTCACCACGTCGGGGATGTCGAGGTACGCGTCGAGGCCGAAGTGCTCACTCCATGCGCAGCGCCACAGGTTCTTCTCCGCGTAGCGGAACTCCTTACCCGCGATGTTGAGCACGACTTCGCCGGTGACCTCGTGCGCGAGCGCGCCGCCGCACTGCTCGTCGCACTTGACGATGCACTTCGCGCAGCGGTCGCACAGTTGCGGACCGTCGTACATCGGATCGCCCTGCAGCGGCGCGTCGGTAATCATGCAGCAGAAGCGCTGCCAGGTACCGAACTCAGGCGTCATCAGCAGGCCGTGGTAGCCGATCTCGCCGAGGCCGACGCAGGCCGCCGCGTGGATGTCGGACAGGTCGGGGCCGAAGGGCCGCTCTACCTCACCGTAGGGGCGGTAGCGCCAGATGTTGGTGGCAGGGATCGGGATCGCGTTGTGCCCGTGCTTCTCCAGCCAGCGCGCGAGGTGGAACTGGACGAACTCCAGCCGCTCGTTCATCTTCCCCTGCACGCCGTAGGGGCCGACGTAGTGGGCGTTCGGAATGCCGCCAAGCTCCACGCACGCGTCCGGGTGGTGGATCGCCACCACGACCACGTTCGTCGCGTCCGGCCAGTGCCCCAGCGGGTGCATCTGAATCGGCGCGCCCTCCCAGCGCTCGCACGGCCCGACGCCTACGAGGTCCGCGCCAAGGTCCAGCGCCTTCGCCTTCAGCGCCGCCGTCAGCGCCTGATCGACAACGGCAACCGACTGCTCATCGCGCGTATCAGTGCTCATCCTCTGACCCTCCAAAGAACTCATTCGCTTTGTCGAGGTCCGACAGCCGGCCCACGTCGAGCCAGTATGCTTCCTCATCAACAAACCCCCGCACGTCCCGCCCCTCCGCGATCAGCTCGGGGAAGATGTCGTGCGAGAAATCCCTGCCGGGCGCGGAGCGCTCGATCGCCTCGCGGCCCAGCACGAAGATCGCGGCATTGGTCGGCGCGTCCAGCGGCGGCTTCTCCACGAAGCGGCTCACGCGCCCGTCGGGCTCCACGTCGGCGATGCCCGCGTGGATCTCCACGCCCTTCACCAGCCCGATCGTCAGGTCCGCGTTGTGCGCGAGGTGCTCGTCGGTCATCGCGCGCGAGTCGAGATCGCTGAGGATGTCGCCGTAGTGCACCAGCACGTCCGTCTCGCCCGCGAGCATCCCCCGCATGTGGGCGATCTCGCCCGCGGTGCCCGAGGGCTGCGTGTTGATCGAGTACTGTATCTGCGCCCCGAAGCGCGCTCCGTCGCCGAAGTAGTGCCGCACCTGATCGGCGAAGACCGACAGCGCCACGATCTGCTCGACGAAGCCCTGCTCGACGAGCTTGCGGACGATCCGCTCGAGGATCGGCATACCGGCGACGGGCACCATCGCCTTGGAGATGTAGTTGGTGAGCGGGCGCAGGCGTGTTCCGTGGCCCGCGCAGAGGATGATGGCCTTCATTGGCGACTCCCGAGCGGTGGTCGTAGTATTGCAGCTTCTTCGCTTCCGGCCGCCCGCGAACCTTCCTGCCGAGCCATCTGCCTTGCCGTTGTCCGGCCGTATGGAGCGGAGGGGCTTCAGCCGCTCCCACGGGCTCCACAGCATCGGAGCCGCTAAAGCGCCTCCGCTCCACACGACTGGGCAACGGCGCGGAAGGACTTCGCGCCCCGGAGCCGAAGACTCCGCCCGGCCGCACACGCAGTCCGTCTGCAGCTTGTTCCGTGAAGGGATGTTCGGGCCGATGATCGCGATCACAGGTGGCGCCGGTTTCCTCGGCTATCACCTTGCCAACTACTTCCACAACCAGGACCCGCAGCAGCAGTTCATGCTCATCGACATCGCGGACTACGTCGAGTCGGACTACCCCGAGGGCACTGAGTTCCTCAAGGGTGACATCCGCGACCGCGATCGGTTGGTGGAGCTGCTGCAGGGCCGGGAGATCGACTGCCTCATCCACGCCGCGGCCGCGCTGCCGCTGTGGAAGCGCGAGGACATCTACTCCACCAACGTGGACGGCACGCGCAACGTCATGTCCGTCTGCCAGGAGCTCGGCATCCCGCGCGTGGTCTACATCTCTTCGACCGCCGTCTACGGCGTGCCCGACGTGCATCCGCTCTACGAGGACCACCCTATGGTCGGCGTCGGGCCCTACGGTGAGAGCAAGGTGCAGGCCGAGGAGGCCTGCCACGAGTTCCAGGAGTCCGGGCTGGTCATCTCGATCCTGCGCCCGAAGACCTTCATCGGCACCGCGCGGCTCGGCGTCTTCCAGATCCTCTACGACTGGGTGGAGACCGGCTGCAAGATCCCCGTCATCGGGAACGGCTCCAACCGTTACCAGCTCCTTGAAGTGGACGACCTCTGCCAGGCCTCATGGCTCTGCGCGACCGGAGACCCGGAGGTGTGCAACGATACCTTCAACATCGGCGCCGAGGACTTCCGCACCGTCCTGGAGGACGTGGGCGCGCTGTGCGACTACGCCGGCAACGGCGCGCGCGTGATGGGCACCCCCGCGTGGCTGGTTAAGCCCGCGCTGGCGACGCTGGAGGCGCTGCACCTCTCGCCGCTCTACAAGTGGGTCTACGGCACCGCCGATACCGACAGCTACGTCTCGGTGGACAAGATCAAGGAGACGCTTGGCTGGGCGGCGCTGTACTCCAACGCGGACGCGCTGATCCGCTCGTATCAGTGGTACCTCGAGCACAAGCACGAGCTGGGGACGGGTACGGGCGTGACGCACCGCGTGGCCTGGAACCAGGGCGCGCTGAAGGTCGTGAAGTTCTTCATGAAGTGACCGCCCCGGCACCGTCACGCAGCGGTCTGAACGAGCCTCCACACCGTTGACTTCCGCGCCTTCGCTGGTGTACACTTTGCGCATGTACACCGGCAACGCGTGATTCCTGCGCGGAGCGTGCGAATCCTGAGGAGAGTGAACCACCACGTCTGAGCAGACAACGCGTACGCCCGCGATGAGCGTCTCTGTCGGGGGCATCGAACTCAGTTCGCTGCTTGGCGAACGTGACGCGAATCTGCGCATGATCGAGAACGAACTCGACGTCGTCATCGTTCCGCGTGACGATCGTCTGCAGATATACGGAGAGGGCGAACAGGCCCGGACCGCAGCCGCGTTGCTTGACAACTGTGTCCGCGCCATCCGACGCGGTAATCTGCCCACGCAGCACGACATAAGCTGCGCCCTGCGCACCACCGTCGAGGATTCCGCCGACGCCGGGGAAGCGCTGCTGTCCGAGGCCGTGATGCTCACACATCGCGGCAAGCCGATTCGCCCCAAGACCCCCGCGCAGGCACACTACGTCCAGGCGCTGAGCGAGTCGGACCTGACCTTCTGCATCGGCCCGGCGGGCACGGGGAAGACCTTCCTTGCGATGGCCGCCGCTGCCGCAGCGCTCAAGACCGGCATCGTCAACCGGCTCGTGCTCTCGCGCCCGATCGTCGAGGCGGGCGAGTCGCTGGGCTTCCTGCCCGGCGACATGCTCGACAAGGTAGACCCCTACCTCCGCCCGCTCTACGACGCGCTGCACGACATCATCGGCTCCGACCGCACGCGCCGGCTCACCGAGCACGGTACCATCGAGGTCGTGCCGCTCGCGTACATGCGTGGCCGCACGATCAACGACGCCTACATGATCCTGGACGAGGCGCAGAACTGCTCGCCGTCGCAGATGAAGATGTTCCTGACGCGCATGGGCTTCGGCTCGCGCATGGCCGTGACCGGCGACATCACGCAAAGCGACCTGCCCACCGACCAGGACAGCGGTCTGCACGATGCCCTGCGGGTCCTTGGCGATGTGACGGACGTCCGAGTCTGTCGCCTCACCCAGCATGACATCGTCCGACACGACCTGGTGCAGCGGATCGTGCTCGCGTACGACGCCGCCGAACAGCGCGAGCGCTCCGACCACCCGGACGAGGATCGGCATGCGAAATAACCGCGGTAGCGCCAACAAACGCCCCGGCCGCAACGCGCCGCTGGGGTTCAGCTCGTTATACTACACCCGCGCCGCGATGGCCGTGGGCACCTCACTGGTGCTCTTCGTCGCCATCAGCGCCCGGCTGGTCCCCGAGAAGGTCTCGCTTGAGGCCGGACAGGTCGCCGGGCGCACCATCGTCGCCTCGCGCTCCGTCACGTACACCGACACGCAGGCAAGCGATCAGCGCCGCCAGCTCGCACGCGAGTCGGTGGCCGATCAGTACGCGGTGGTCCCCGAGGCCGGCAAGCTCGTGGAACAGACGATAGGTGACGTCTTCGCCGGCGCCCTGACGGTCCGCGAGCAGTTCGCGCCCGATGACCTCACTGAGCCCGACACCACGGTCAACAGCACCGGCACGCCCGAACAGCAGCCCGAAACCGATGAGATGGTCGCCGAGCTGCGCTCACGCATCGAGATCGCCCTCGAGCCCGAGACGCTACGCCTGCTCGTGACCGCCCGCCCGGGCGTGCTCGACCGCATCCGCGCCGACGCCGTCGCGCTCGCGAGCCAGCCGATGCAGAAGACGATCCGCGACAACACCAGCGACCTCGAGAACGCGCGCACGGCCGTGCATGACGCCGCGTCACAGCTCGAGCTTACGCCGCAGTACCAGCAGATGGTCGGCGACCTCGCCGCCAAGTCCCTGCGCCCGAACCAGCGCTACGATGAGGAGAAGACGACCGCGCAGCGCAACACCGCCGCCGCGGCCATCGAGCCGGTCGCGAGGCAGATCCAGGCCGGCGACATCGTCGTGGTCGCGGGCGAGACCGTCACGCAGAAGCACATCGACATCGTCAAAGCCCTCGGCCTGATGGCTCCGACCGTGGACTACACACAGGCCCTCGCGCTTCTGCTGCTGCTCACCGGCATCGTCTTCACTTTCGGCGGCTACCTGCGCCGGTTCTCTCCCGAAGTCTACGCGGACAACCGGCAGATGCTGCTGCTGTGCGTGTGCCTCGTGCTGACCGCCGCGGGCTTCCGCATCGCCCTGCAGTGGTCCGTCTACGGCGCGATCACCCTCGGCGTCGCCACGGCGCTCGCGATGATCGTCGCGATGCTGCTGGGCACGCGCATCGCAATCATCTTCTCCCTCGCCGCCGGCCTGATCGCCGGACTCGTCGCCACCGGCAGCGACGTGCGCCTCGTCATCGCAACCGTCCTCACCGGCTCCTTCGCCTCCTACGTCGTCTCCTCCGCCGGCGGCCGAGGCATGACCATCGCGCGCGCGGCCGGCCTTGTCGGCATGGCCAACGGCATCGTCTTCGTCGTGACCAGCGAGGTCTTCGGCCTCTCCCTCGCGCTCAATCAGATCATCGGCGCCGTCGTCGCCGGGCTGATCGCCGCCAGCGTGGCGGTCGTCGCAGTGATGGCCGTCGAGCGCGCGGTCGGCGTCGTGACCGACCTGCGCCTGCTCGAGCTCGGCAACCCGAACGAGATGATCCTCCACCGACTGCTGACCGAGGCGCCCGGCTCATACCAGTCCTCCGTGATGGTCGCGAACCTCGCCGAGCCCGCCGCCGAGGAGATCGGCGCCAACGCGCTGCTCGTGCGCGTCTCCGCTCTCTACCACGACATCGGCAAGCTCAAACGCCCTTACTTCTTCATCGAGAACCAGTTCGGGGACGAGAACCCGCACGAGAAGCTCAAGCCGCACCTCTCCGCGCTCACGCTCATCGCGCACGCGAGGGACGGCTACGAGCTGGCGAAGGAGATCCGACTGCCCCGGCAGATCGCCGACGCCATCCGCCAGCACCACGGCACCTCGCTCGCGAGCTATCCCTACCACCTCGCGGTCCAACAGGATGGCGAGGCGAACGTCAACGCGGCCGACTTCCGCTACCCCGGTCCGAAGCCGCAGACGCGTGAGGCCGCGCTCGTGATGCTCGCCGATTCCGTCGAGGCGGCTGCGCGGACGCTCGTGAACCCCACGCACGATCAGATCGAGGAGCTCGTGGACCACATCATCCGCGGGAAGATGGACGACGGGCAGCTCGATGAGTGCCCGCTGACCTTCAACGACCTGCGCGAGATCCGAGACAGCTTCGTCGCCACGCTGCACGGCATGTTCCATCAGCGGCTGAAGTACCCCGATCAGGACGAGGAAGAGGAGGAGAACGGGCGGCGCGGCCCGTCGGTCCGCGAGATCGAGCGGTCCGCCGTCTCGAACTGAGCGATGGAGGTCCTCGTCCGCGACCTGCAGAGCCTGCCGATCGATGAGGAGCTGCTGGCCCGCGCCGCGCATGAGGCGGCGCGGGCGGGCGTTGAGGCGCCCGACTCCCCCGCCGACGCTTCCCCCGACGCGATCGGCATCGCCATCGTGGACGACCGGCGCATCCGCGACCTCAACCGCAGCTACCTCGGCATCGATGGTGTCACCGACGTGATCGCCTTCGAGGCCGAGGATGAGCCCGACCTGCGCGCGGGAGAAGTGATAGTCAGCGCCGACACCGCGGCGCGGCAGGCAGCCGAGCTCGGGCACTCGCTGCAGCGGGAGCTGTGCCTGCTGGTAGCGCACGGAGTGCTGCACGTGCTCGGCTATGAGGACTACGACGACGCGGCCCGCGCCCGCATGCACGAGCTGGGTGAGCGGGCCGTGCAGACGCTGGAAGGTGGCCCGACCAAGTGAGCGATCCTACGCAGCGCGACCGGCACACGCCCGGACCGGAAGACCCTCCGGAGAGGACGTGGAAGAGCCTCTCGACGGTGGACAGCTTCCACCACGCCTTCGAGGGCCTTTACCACGTCTATAATACGCAAAAGAGCATGCGCGTCCAGTCGATCATGGTCGCGCTGGTCCTGCTTGCGGCATGGGGCTTCGGCGTCAGCCACGTCGAACTGGTCGTGCTCCTGCTCACCTCGGTGACGGTGCTGGTCGCCGAGGTCTTCAACACGGCCGTCGAGTGCGTCATCGATCTGAAGGTGGACCGCTTCGACCAGCGCGCGAAAGTCGTCAAGGATGTCGCCGCCGCGGGAGTACTGCTCTGCTCGATCACCGCACTGCTGGTCGGGGTGATGATCTTCGCGAACAGTGAGAGCTTCATGGGCATCTTCCAGCTCCCCCCGAAGTTCCCCACGCGCCCGACGCTCGGGCCGCTGCAGATCGTCCTGGTGGGGATGCTGCTGCTCGCGGTGATCATCGTCTGGGTGAAGCGCGCCACCGGCTGGCGCTCGTTCCTCACCGGCGGCATGGTCTCCGGGCATACCGCGCTGGGCTTCCTGATCGCGGCATCGATCGCGTTCGTCACCCGCAGCCCGGCGGTGAGCGCCCTCGCGCTGGCGCTGGCGCTGCTGCTCGCACAGAGCCGTCTGCAGGCGCAGATACACAAGCTCAGCGAGGTAGCGCTCGGCGCGCTGCTGGGCATCCTGCTGGCCCTGATCCTCTTCGCCTGGCCGATGGTTGTGTAGAGCGGGGAAGAGCGACAAGTGAAGAGACGGACGACAGCATTCGCCTGTTGTCTGTGCGACAGGCATCCTGCCGGTCAGCCGTAGGCCGTTTGCCGTCATCACACCGAGGTGCTGACTAATGCCTGAGAAGGTCCGCGTCGGCTTCGTCGGCGCAGGAGCGCGCGCCAACCAGTCGCACTACCCGAGCGTGGCCGATCTGTCCGACCTCGCCGAGATGGTCGCGATCTGCGATCTCGACGAGGCGAAGCTGAGCGCCACCGCCGACCGTTACGGCATCGATGCTCGCTTCACGGACCTGCGGGAGATGCTCGCGGCCGTCGAGCTCGACGCCGTCTACTGCGTCGCGCCGCCGACGGTCCTGAAGCCGATGGTCATCCCCTGCCTCGAGGCGGGCAAGGCCGTCTTCTCTGAGAAGCCCCTCGGGGCGTCGTACGAGGACGCGAGCGCGATGGCCGACGCCGCGCAGGCCAACGGCTGCCTCACGATGGTGGCGTTCAACCGCCGCTTCGCGCCGATCAATCTGCACTGCATGGCGCTGGTCGAGGAGCGCGGCGGGCCGACGCAGGTGCTCGTCGAGTACCACAAGACCTCCGCGGAGAAGGTCCCGCACGCGAACCTGACGATGATGATCTACGACATCTCCCACGCGGTGGACGCGACGCGCTGGTGGCTGGGCGACCCTCTCGGGGTCCACGCCACCGTCCGCCGCGCGTATCAGGACGTGGGCAACGTCTTCAACGCGCTGATGACCTACGAGGGTGACGCCATCGGCATCCTCAGCGCCAACCGCGACTCGGGCACCCGCTACGAGCGCGTCGAGGTCCACGGGCACGGTATCATGTGCTCGATCTTCGCGCCCGACCGCGCCGAAGTCTTCGTTGATGGCGCGAAGCAGCCGCTTGCCATTACCGGCGAGGAGCTGGCCGGTACCGATGACCAACGCGTCACGTACGGTTTCCTCGCGGAGAGCCGGCACTTTCTCGAGTCGGTCCGCGACGGGCTCCAGCCGCAACCGAGCTTCGCCGACGCCGCCCGCACCATGCGGCTCTGTGAGCGTCTTCAGGACGGGGAGCTGTGACAGGCACGCATGATTACGCCAAGGGTCGAGCGACCCAACATTCATGAGTTCGACTTCGTCATCGTGGGGTCCGGCGTCGCCGGACTCTTCGCCGCGCTGCACCTCGCGGATCGCGGCAAGGTGGCGATCATCACCAAGGACGAACTGACCGAGTGCAACACCGAGTACGCCCAGGGCGGCATCGCCGTCGCGCTCGGTGAGGACGACACGGCCGCTGAGCACGCCGAGGACACTATCGCAGCCGGCGCGGGACTGTGCGAGCCGCACGCGGTTGAGCTGCTCACTACCGAGGGCCCGGGGGCCGTCGAGGAGTTGATGCGCCTCGGGATGCGCTTCGATCGCGAGGGTGAGGAGCTGCTGCGCGGTCGCGAGGCCGCGCATGGCCGCAACCGCATCCTGCACGCCTCCGGCGACGAGACCGGCCACGAGGTCGAGCGCTCGCTCTCACGCCGCGCGCAGGTGCACCCGTCCATCACGATCTTCGAGCACACGCAGATGACCGATCTGCTTGTGATCGAGGGCCGCTGCGTGGGATGTGACGCGCTGGCGCATGACGGCGGCGAGCGCGTGCGCTTCGTCGCCTCGGTGACGATCCTCGCGGCCGGCGGCCTCGGGCAGATCTACGCGGTCACTACCAACCCGCTGGTGACCACCGGCGACGGAATGGCAGCGGCGTACCGCGCCGGCTGCCGGCTGATGGACATGGAGTTCGTGCAGTTTCACCCGACCGCGCTCTACCACGAGGGCTCGCCCAAGTTCCTGATCTCCGAGGCCGTGCGCGGCGAGGGCGCAGTGCTGCGCAACGCCTCCGGCGAGCGCTTCATGCCCGGCTACCACGAGCTTGGCGACCTGGCCCCGCGCGACGTCGTCGCCCGCAGCGTCTTCAGTGAGATGCGCTCGGACGGGCGCGACTTCGTCGAGCTGGACTTCTCCTCGATCCCGCTGGAGCGCTTTCTCTCGCGCTTCCCGGGTATCGTGGCCGAACTGCGCCGCCGCGGCTTTGATATCTACAGCGAGCGCGTGCCGGTCGCCCCTGCCGCGCACTACGCCATGTCCGGCGTGCTGACCGACCTGCACTGCCGAACGGACCTGCCGGGGCTGCTGGCCGTGGGCGAGTGCGCCTGCATGGGCCTGCACGGCGCCAATCGCCTCGCCTCGAACTCGATCCTCGAGGGGCTCGTCTTCGGCGTGCGCTGCGCGCGGATGGCGCCGACGCTGCCGCGGCTGTCGTACGAGCAGATGGGCGTGGCGGCCGAGCTCGCCCCCCCGCCGGTGCGCGTGGGTGCGCCCGCGATCCGCAGTGAGCTGCAGAGGCTGATGCAGCAATGCGCGGGCATGGAGCGGATCGGCGAGGACCTTGCGGAGGCGCGGGCGGAGGTGGACGCGCGGGTGCGGCAGATCGCGACGGTGCCGTCGGCCTCGCGCGAGGAGGCGGAGGCGGCGAACCTGGTGACGCTGGCGCGGCTCATGCTGGAAGCGGCGCTGGCGCGGACGGAGAGCCGCGGCGCGCACTACCGCTCGGACTTCCCCGAGTTGGACGAGGCGTGGCATCGGCACCTGACATTGCGCTCGGGCGGGCCCGACGGCCCGATCGTGGAGTTCGCGCCGGTCGAACGCCCGGACGCGTAACTCTGTGGTGCGGGCGCCCGGAGACGCGAAGCGTCTCAGCCCGCACGCTGTTGCCGTCAGCCGTTCGCATCTGTGCGCACCAGGGCGTGCGCACCACGGTGACCTACCCCAGCCCGATCAGCGCCACGTTCCTCCCGCACCGCTCCGGGTCCCGGCGGTAGGACGCGAGCCGCTCGGGGTCGCAGCGCGTGCAGCCGTCGATGACCTCGACGCGCCCCTCGCGGACGCCCGCCTCGCGCAGTTGCGCCTTCGCGACCGCGATCAGGTCCACGTGTGGGCGCTCGCGCGAGCGATCGACCGCACCCTCCATCGCGTCGAACTGCTCCGCGACCTCCTCCCCCACCTCGAAGCAGCACTGCCGGATGCAGGGGCTCAGCGCAACGCGCAGGTCACCCGCGTCGCCGCCGAACGCCCCCAGCGCGCTGCGCACCAGCGTCCCCGGCATGTCCGCCACGAGCCCACGCCACCCCGCGTGCGCCAGCCCGACCGCGGGGGCGCCCTCGTGGCTCAGGAAGATCGCGAGGCAGTCCGCCACGTAGATCGCCAGGGCCGCTTGCGGCGCGTCCGTCACGAAGCCGTCAACTCCGGCGATGCACACACTTGCGTCATGAAGCGCGTCCTCGACGATGACCGCGACCTCTCCCCCGTGCACCTGCTCGGCCTCGACGAGCACGCGCTCGCCCGCCATCGCCTGCAGGGCTGCGCGCATGGTGTCGTCGCGGACGTCCTGCGTGGTACGCCCGACGAATCCGCCTGCGATGCCCGGCCAGTTCAGTTCGTAAGCCCACCTCATCGCGCAGAGACCCCTCAAAGCGGCCCGTAGCGGGTCGGAATGTTTCACGTGAAACATTTGTTCGCATTGGGTCGCGCCGCTGGTCGTTTGCCGTCCTCCCCCTCTCCCGCTTGCGGCGCGTCGTTTGCGCCGCCAGGGAAAGGGGGCCGGGGGGTGAGGCGCCGTGGCCGTCGGCTCACTCCACCGCTTCGCGCTCGTACCACGTCAGGAAGCCGTATGCGGTGTCCGCCGCCAGCAGCCCGACCTCCCCGTCGAGGCGCGCGGGCGTGACGGAGTAGAGCGGAGGCAGCAGCGCACGCGGCAGCGCCCGGCCTTCGCAGTGGGCGCTGAGGCACGCGTAGGCGCCGCGCCGGGCGGTGTTCGTGAAGCGGAAGGTGCCCTGCATCGTCACGGTGATGAAGTCCAGCCGACCGCCCCAGCGCACGGGATGCGTCGCGTAGGGCCCGAGGAAGCCCGCATCGCGGACCAGCCCGCCCTCCGAAAGCAGCGTCATCGCGATCGGCACGCCCTTGGCGAAGACCGGCAGCGTGCCGGTGCGATTCGCGGTGTTCTCGAAGTACGCGCAGCCCGGCGGGATCTCAGGCAGCATCACGCCCGGCTCGGGCGGGCGCTCGGGCAGCGGCCGGGCGCCGACGAACAGGTCCATGTCGCCGTCGCCGTTGTAGTCGAAGGGCGCGGGCACCGCGATACCGATCATGCGCAGGTCGGCGCCGCTCACCTGCAGCGGCCCGGCGGGTTCCAACGCGCCGTTGTTGCGCCACAGCAGCACCCGGCCATCCACGCCGCCGACGAGCAGGTCGAGGTCGCCGTCGGCGTCCCAGTCGGTCAGCGCGGGCGCGGCGTAGCGCAGATCGCCCGATCCGGGTGCCCGCACCTCTCCGCCGCCCCCCGCGATGCGCAGGCCGCGGTCGAAGCGTAGACCCTCGCCCGGAAGCCGAGCGTAGAGGCTCACACGCCCGTCCTCGCCACCCACGACGACGTCCGGCAGGCCGTCGCCGTTCCAGTCGCCGACGGTCGCCAGCGCGCAGCGGCCCGCGTCGATCGGGGCGTCTGTCTGCTGGAGCAGCCCCGCGGGCGCGAGCGCCTCGCCGTCCCGCGTCAGCAGCGCGATTGTCCCGCCGCGCCAACCGACCAGCAGGTCGAGGTCGCCGTCGCCGTCCCAGTCGGTAGCCCACGGGGCCGCCTCGCGGCCGGGCGCGTCGGCCTCGGAGAGCAGCTCGCGCGGCGCGTCGAAGACCCCGCCGCCGAGGCCGGGAAAGAGCACGACCCGCCCGCTCCGGGTGCCGATCACCAGGTCCGCGAGCGCATCGGCGTCCCAGCGTCCGGCCCAGGCGCGCGCGGGAGGCGCGACCTGAAGCTGCACGCCCGCCACCATCAGCGGCTGCGCCCCGCCCTCTGTCAGCCGGTGCGCGCGGCCGAGGCCGTCCATGGTCAGCACGTCGATCGCGCCACCGTCAAGAGCCGCCGCGCACGGCGCCAGCGGCCCCGGCAGCGCCACCCCGGTGCCCGGCCCTGCGATGAGCTTCCCGCCAACGGTCGAGCCGTCACGCACCACGTAGCGGTAGGCGCGGTCGCCGAGCCCCAGCAGCAGGCTCAGCTCGCCCGGCTGCAGCTCGCCCAGCCACGGCGAGACCTGCAGGCGCGCGGGGCGGTCGGCGAGACCGATCGCGTCGGCGGGCAGCAGCGGCTTCGCCGGCCCGAACGGCCGCTCGCCGGCGCGCTTGAAGAGCAGCAGGTCCCCGTAGCCTGAGCCGCAGACGAGGTCGAGGGCGCCGTCTCCGTCCCAGTCGGCGACGGCCGGCTGAGCGAAGTCGCCGGCGCTGAGGTCGCCCGTCTGCTGCAGGAGCGTGGACCCGTGCAGAAACCCCACCGGCCCGCGCTCCAGGATGCGTGCCATCTCCTGGGCGCAGGCCGGCTGCAGGCTCAGTGCGACGATCGCGATGGTCGCGGCGATGAAGCGGGTGATCGCGCCTACGCCTCCGTCAGCTCGCCGAGGTTCGCCTTGATCTTGAGCATCGCGTCCACGATGTCGTCCATCGCCTGGTCGTCTGTCAGCCCGGTGCGCTGGCTCATCCAGAAGCCGCGCTCGTCGCAGACGCTCTCGCAGGCCGGGCAGACCACATCGGAGTAGTCACACTCGCCTGCGTAGTAGGGCTCGCAGAAGGGGAACTGGTCCATGTGCACCTTGTCGGAGAACACGCCCTCGCGGTAGAGCGGGTTGTAGCCCTTCGAGCAGGGGACGCCCTCGGCGCCGAGCGCCTGGATGAAGCGATCGCGGCTGAGGCCACCGAAGGCCTCCGAGGCGTAGCTGAAGATGTACAGATGGAACGCCGAGACGTTGTCCGGGTGGGTGAGCTTCTGCAGCGAGACGCCATCGATCTCCTCGAGGCGCTCGCGCAGGTAGTCGCCGTTCTTCGCGCGCAGCTCGAAGTGCCCCGGCAGGAGCTCTATCCCGCGGCAAATCAGCGCGCCCTGGAACTGCGTCATGCGCAGGTTCCAGCCCATCACGCGGTGATCGTACCACCCGCCCTCGGGGACGCGGCCGACGTTGATGACCGACCACGCGCGGGAGTAGACGTCCGGATCGTTGGTCAGGACCATCCCGCCCTCGCCTGAGGTCACGTTCTTAGAGGACTGGAAGCTGAACGCGCCGGCGTCGCCGATCGCGCCGACCTTGCGGCCTTTGTAGGTCGCCCCGTGGGCCTGCGCGCAGTCCTCGATGACCTTCAGGTCATGCCTGCGCGCGATCTCCATGATCGTGTCCATGTCCGCGGGCGAGCCGCCGATGTGCACGGCGATGATCCCCGCCGTCCGGTCGGTGATCGCGTCCTCGATCTTCGCCGGATCGATGTTGAACGTCTCCGCGTCTATGTCCACGAAGATCGGGATCGCGCCCGCCGCCACCACCGAGCTGGCCGTAGCCACGAAGGTGTAGGGCGGGACGATGACCTCCTGCCCGGGCCTGACGCCCACGGCGCGCAGCGCCAGCTCCAGCGCCGAGGTGCCGGAGGCGCAGGCGGCGGCGAACCGCGCGTCGTGGTGCTCGGCCATCATCTCCTGGGCCCTCAGCGTCCACTCACCGCTGACGCCCCAGACCTTGGACTCGATGACCTTCGTGATATTTTCAAGAAAGCCGGGATCGTCAGGCGGCCACGCCGGCCAGCCCTCGGTACGTGTCTTCTCTCCGCCGTTGATCGCGAGAACGGGCATTGCTCGCTCCTCCAGAGGTCGTCGTCATGTAAAACACTCCCGGCCCGCGTCGCGAGCCGTCTGTCGGAGGGGTTCCACGCCGAGGGGGGGATTCCTTCCCCGTGGCGCCTGCGCACCACGGAGAACGCCGCGAAGGAGGAGAACGCGCGCGAACGGCTAACTTATACCTGGCACGGGCGACGCCAAGGCCCGGCTGAGGCTTTGCGAGATCGTTCAAGGAGGGTTCGGCCATGCGGGCGTCCACAGCAGTTGCGGTTTCACTGATCCTCGCTGCGGTCGTCGCCGGTGCGGCGTGCGCGCAGGACGACGGCGCGACGATCACGTTCATCAACACCGAGACGTTGATCTACCATGGCACCGGCGAGATGCGAGCCGAGATGCCCATGCCGTGCCCGGTCACTGTCGGCAACTTCCGTATCCTCGAAGTGCGGCTCCCTTCGCAATCGAACCGCGACTACGTCGGGCTTGTGATCCCCTTCCGCGGGGCGCTGGACGAGCGCATGGTCAACCTCGATCCGCGCTGGGGCAACTCAAGCACGCTCTCGCTCGTCTGCGAGGTCATCGACCCCACCATGCCGATTGGCTTCCGCATGCGGGCGCATGCACGGGCGCGTGAGGTCCACTCGCCCGGCACCTGGATCGAGTTGGCGCTGGGCCGCGGCCCGAAGGACGACCGGCCGATCCCGGCCTGTGAATACAACGCGCGCTTCAACGGCGACATGCACATCTGGTACGTCATGAGCAGCCTGCCGGATATCTACCGCCGCGACGACCCGGAGAAGACCCGCTTCACGATCATGCTCGACACCAACGAGCGCGGCAGTTGGTGGATCAAGTGGCTTGAGCTCAAGTCCTGGCCAACGGTGCTCGGCGAGTAACGCCGCGCGTTGGCGAATGCGGCTATGAGCGGGCGGTCCGGACTCCGGGCCGCCCGTTTTGCTTAATGGACTGTGAGATTCTCAGAGAGGGAGGAGGTGCGGCGGCGCTACCGGTCGAATCGCTCGCACGTATTCGCTACAGCAGCGACATCGAGTATGGACGCAAGGAGGCTGGTTGTGATGAAACGAGGCTTCACGCTCATCGAGTTGTTGGTGGTCATCGCGATCATCGCGATTCTGGCAGCGATTCTGTTCCCGGTTTTCGCGAAGGCGCGCGAGAAGGCACGCCAGACGTCATGTCTGAGCAACGTCAAGCAGATGACCCTGGGCGCGATGATGTACGTCCAGGACTACGACGAGACCTTCCCCGGCGGCCTGATGCTCACCAACGGGACCGCGCAGGGGCCGGTCAGTCAGAGTACCTACTTTACGACCGCTTGGCTCACCGCGGACTGGCTCTACCCCTACACGATGAACGCGCAGATCTTCTTCTGCCCGTCGGGCAACAAGGGATCCGTGTATTCAGGTGACTATGGCTTCAACTCCGCGCTCTGCCCCGACATGCGCGGCACGACCCTCCCAAAGAAACTGTCGGACATCAACGCGCCGGCCGAGCTGTTCATGTGCCTCGACGCCGGGCCCTACATGTGCGGCAAGGGCAACGTGACCTCGCCCACCGGATCGTTCTGGTACATTCCCGGCTGCTGGGACGAGGCCCGTGACCCCACCGGCGTCGGCTACGGCTCCGCCCTCCTCTCCGGCGAGTCGCGGAGCGACTACATGAGCGGCCGACATAACCTGGGCGTCAACATCGGCTTCGCGGACGGACACGCGAAGTGGATGTCGAGCCAGTCCCTGATGGGCAACCTGTTCCACTGGGACCCGTAGGCAGGGCCGCCGCGAACAGCCAACGAGGGGCGCGCCAACCCGGCGCGCCCCTTTTCGTGTACGGAGCTCAGCCCAGGTGCGCCAGCACGCTGAGGAGCAGCTTCCAGCCGTGCTCGAAGGCGCTCTCTCCCAGGGGCCGGACGAAGACGTCCGTCTCGCGGAAGTAGGGCCGGAAGAGCCAGAGCATCTGCAGGCCCACGAGCCCGTAGAGGATCATCCAGCCCTTCATGAGCGAGAGGAAGCGGCGGCGGATTTGGGGGCTGTCCACGTGCATCGCCGCCGAGGCCACGAGGGCGAAGCGCGCGCCTGCACCCCCGCAGATCACGATCGCGACGAGGTTCACGAAGACTACGAAGGAGTAGTCCTCAAGCGAGGTCAGCATCAGGAAGCCGAGCGGCGGAGTGAGCGAGAGCAGCAACGTGGTGGTGGCGAGGATCGCGCTGAGCACCACCGCGGCGGTCTGCGCGAAGGACAGGCGGCTGCCGATCAGCGCGCCGAGCATGTAGAGCGCGAGCACGCACAGCACCAGCGTCGCGAGGAGCATGCCCGGGAACTTGATCGCGTTGAAGAGCGGCTGCCAGCCGCCCGCGTAGAGGCCCACGGTGACGCCATACGCGGCGGCGAACAGCGTGGAGGCGAGGGTCATCCGCCCGATCAGCGCCCGCAGGCCCTCACCCGCGCGGATGCGTGCGAAGAGGCGCTCGCGTTCCACGAGGTAGGTGCGCACCGGCGACCAGCCGTCGGGCCGCGCTGTGTCAGGCGCCTGCTCGGCCATCATCAGAGCGGGCCTACCCTCCGGACAGGAAGTCGGCGAGGTTCTTCAGGACGGCCATGAAGAAGTTGCCCGAACGCGGGCGGATGAACACGTCGGTCTGGTTGAAGAACGGGCGCAGCAGCCACGCCATCTGCGAGCCGACCAGCGCGTAGAGGATCACCCACCAGCCGAGCGTCTTGCGCAGCGGGGCGCTCTGCGCGAGGTCCTGCCCCACACCGCGCGCGGCGCGGAAGAGGAACTGCACGCCGAAGAACCCCGCAATGCTGAAGACCAGCACGTTGAACAGGACGGTGAAGTGGTAGGCACCCGGCGCGGTGAACATGAAGAACCAGGTGATCGGCGCGAAGCCGATGAGGATGGTCGTGACCACGGCCGTCGCGGTGAAGGCCACCGCCGAGGTCTGCGCCAGACTCAGGCGGCTGCCCGAGTAGGCGCTGAAGATGTAGAGCGACGGGAGGCAGAGCAGCAGCGTGAAGATGAAGATCCAGGGCATCTTCACGGGGTCGTAGAGGATCTGCCAGCCGCCGACGGAGAGACCGAGGACGAGGCCGTAGAAAGCCCCGCCGACGATCGTGACGATGATCGAGTCGATCAGGTAGCGGCTGAGCTCGCGCTCCTCGAGGATGTCCTCGAAGACGGTGCGCTGGTACTTGAGGAGCCACTCGATCAAGGCGAGGCTGCCGAGGAAGCCACGCGAGCGGCGCTCTTCGGGCTCGGGCGGTTCTTCTTCCGGAGGCGGGGGCTCGGACGGCGCCCCGCCGAAGATCGGCCCGCCACCGCCAGGCGGAGGGGGAGGCGGCGGCACGACGTCGCCACCGAACGACAGGACGGTCCACGGGCGGAACGGCAGGTCGGGACTCAGCGCAAGGCCCATCTCAATCAGCCCCCGGGCATGCGACATGAGCGACACTGTGTGTAAGAGCGCTCACAGGGGGGCGAAGGTTCCATGCAGGCGTGTCGCTGATCACAGCGCTACACGAACAGCTCGCCCCGCCCCGGCAGCTCCCGCGACCACTCCGGATAGACGCGCTCGATCACCCGCCGGCGCAGCTCCGCGATGACGTCCGGGCCCCGGGGTGCGGCCACGAACTCGCTCGCGCTCAGCGCGTTGTCCAGCAGCGGCATCGCCAGGCCCGCGGGCAGCTCCAGGCGCTCGTAGAGCCACGCTATCTGACAGGCGTAGGCCTCCGCGAGGTCGGTCTCGTCGAAGCTCGTCTGCGGCTGGCCGTCCCAGGTGAGGCGGTAGAGCGCCGCAGGCGTGAAGCCGCGCAGCAGCAGCTCGACCGTCGGCACGAACTCCACGCCCCACCAGGGCACGCGCAACTCGGGCGCGGCCGCATGCGCCTCGCTGAGGGAGTCGCAGACGACCTCGGCCGCCGAACGCGAGTAAAGCTTGTAGCCCGACTGGAAGTCCGGCGCGCGGCCATAGCGGGCCGTGAAGCGCTCATCCACGCAGACGCCGCCCTCGGCAAGCGCCGCGTTGACCGCGTCGATGGTCACGCGGTTGAGGACCTGCTCCAGCTCGCTACGGGCGAAGCCCATCGGGCGGGAGAGCGAACCGCGGCAGCCTATCGCGAAGACGTCGTCGCTGCCGGCGCTCTCGCGCACGGTGGCGAGCAGGCCGAAGAGCTGCGGGAGGTCCCAGAGGTCGTGGTCGCCGTCGCAGTCGCGGGTGCTCAGCGCCTCGACCGCGTCGTCCTCAAGCAGGCGCTCGAAGCCGGTACAGACCGCGCCGCCCTTGCCGGAGTTCTCCGGCTTCACGATGACCTGCGGCGGCCCGCCGGCGCGCCGAGCCAGCTCATCGGCGGCGCGGCGGGCGGGCTCCTCGGCCCGCGGGCAGCCGTCCACCACCAGCACGAGGCGCGACGGATCGATCAGCAGCTCAACGTCAGCGAGGGTCCTGCTGAGGAGACCAAGCATCGTCTCGGGCGCAGTCTCCTCGCCGAACCAGATAGGGATAACGCTGCCGACCGTGGCGCGCATCTGTGGCGCGAGGCCCCCGCTGGTAGTCACGCGACTTCCCCCTCATCGTCGGAGTAGCGGTACTCGGGCATGCGGCTCAGGTCCATGTAGACGCGGATGGTGCGGCCCTCGCGCAACGCGATCTCCTCGGCGGCGAGTGCATCCTTGATGCTCGCGGGGATCTCCTCGTTGGCGAGCCAGTCCTGGGTCGGGAAGACCGCGACCGGCAGGCGGACAAGGGCTCCGTCATCGCACAATACCGACTGCGGCGCCTCGTGGTGGACGAGGTAGCGGCTGTATTGCTCCTGCAGTCGCTCGATGAGTTGGCCAATAGTATCATTGGCGGGCCCGCACTGGCCCGAGTCGGCGAGCGGGACCTCGATCACGTAGTTGATGAAGGGCTCCTCGTAGACGGTGACGAGGGTGACGATGCCGTTGGGGATGAAATGCCGCTGGTTGTCGAGGTCCTTGAGCGTGGTGACGCGTATCCCGATACTCTCGACCATCCCGAAGCTCGCGCCGATTTGCACGTAGTCGCCGACGGCGTACTGGCCTTCGAGGAGGATGAAGAAGCCGCTGACGATGTCGCGAACGAGGTTCTGCGCGCCGAAGCCGACGGCGAGGCCGACGACGCCGGCGCCGGCGAGGATGGGGCGGATGTCCATGCCGGCTGATGCCAGGATCCAGATGCCGGCGGTGATGAGGATGACCCAGCGGATGATCGAGCGCACAAGTTCGAGGACGGTGACAAGGCGCTGCTGGCCGCGGCTGCGGCGGCTGGCCGTGTCAGCCTGCCGCTCCATGCGATCGATGGCGCGACCGACGGCGGCGAGCGCGACGAAGTAGACGATACCGCTGATGACGACGATCGCGGCGATGTTGGCGAGGGCGGCGATGGCGTTCGCCTGGAAGTCGGCGCTACCCAGGCGAGCCCACCACCGTCCGGCCGCCTCCGCCACGTCCGCCGGGACCGGAGGCGGAGGCGGATCGTCGCCGTTCTCCTGCGCCCACGCCAGCGCCGGCGCGAGGACCAAAAGCTGGCAGATGAGTGTGCGCGCGATTCGCTGGATCGATCGGGTCATGGGGCTCGCCTCCATGCGCCGGCGCTGATGGCCTGCTCAACTGCATGGCCATTCGCCGTGAGGCATCGAGGGTCCTTGCCCGGGGCGCGACTTGGGTCGGCCGATCTGCCACAATGGTGACGGACCGCGATCGCGAGGCTTTCGGCTCTGCTGAGGCTTTGACCGACCGGGGCCGCGAGAGTATACTTGCGGGGCGGTGGGCGGGGGTCCGCCTGGGGGCTTGAGGGACAATCCATGGCGCGGGGGACGCTGACCTGGGAGTTGCCATGCACACGATCGCGATCATACCCGCGCGGGGCGGCAGCAAAGGGATCCCGCTGAAGAACATTCGAGAAGTCGGGGGGAAACCCCTGGTGGCCTGGGCGATTGAGGCGTGCCTGAAAGCGGGGAAAGTGGACCGCGCAATCGTCTCGACCGACCACGAGAGGATCGCGGAAGTAGCGCGCGAGTGGGGGGCGGAGGTCCCCTTCATGCGGCCGGCGGAGTTCGCGGGAGACCTGGTCACACTCGACCCGGTGATCTACCACGCGGTGACGACGCTGGAGGAGCAGGACGGAATGCCGATCGACGTCGTGCTGACGGTGCAGCCCACGAATCCGACGCTTCGCCCCGGAACCCTGGACAGCGCCGTCGACACGCTGATGGAGGGCGGCTACGACTCGGTGCTGACGCTCCGCGAGACCCGACATCTGTACTGGCGGAAGTTGGATGGCGAGTACCAGGCGATGTTCCCCGAACGGGTCAACCGTCAGCAGTTGGAGCCTCTCTACTACGAGACTGGCGTGGTCTTCGCAAGCCGCCGATCGATCATCACCCCCGGCAACCGCCTCGGGACAAACATCGGGCACGTTGTCGCGCCCGATGATGAGGCGCTTGATATCGACACTGAACTTGACCTGAAGCTGGCCGAACTGGTTATTGAGGAGTTGCGCAACGAGGAGGGCCGCTCGTGAGAAGCGTAAAAATCGGTGACAGTGTGGTAGGGGACGACGCTCCGGCCTACATCATCGCGGAGGCGGGCGTCAATCACCAGTGCAACATGGACATGGCCCGCCAGATGATCGACGAGGCCGCGGCGGCCGGCGCGGACGCGATCAAGTTTCAGACCTACCGCACCGAGACGTTGACGACGCGATGGGCGCCACGTTACTGGGAGGACCCGCCGACCAACGAGACGCAGTTCACGTACTTCAAGAAGTCCGATGACTTCGGGCGCGAGGAGTACGAGGCGCTGTTCGAGTACGCCCGCGGCGCGGAGATCGAGTGGCTGACCACTCCCTTCGACCTCGAGGCCGTGCAGTGGATGGCCGATATGGGAATGGCCGCCTACAAGATCGCCTCGGCCGACCTGAACAACTGGCCGCTGATCGATGCCTCGGCAGCGCAGGGCGTGCCGCTGATCATCTCTACCGGCGGCGCAACCCTCGAAGAGCTGCACGAGACGGTCGATCATTGCCGGGAGATCGGCAACCCTCAGCTCGCGCTGTTGCACTGCATCCTCTCCTATCCGGCGCCCGTGGAGGACATGAACCTGCTGCGCATCCCGGCGCTGATCGAGGAGTTCCCGGACGTGGTCATCGGGCTGTCCTCGCACGTGATCCCCGATCCGTGCATCACCGTGCCCACCGCAGCAGTGAGCCTCGGCTCGAAGATCGTCGAGATCCACTTCACGCTCGACACCTCGATGGAGGGCGTCGATCACACGCTGTCCGTGGACCCGGCGATGCTTGCGGCGCTGGTGAACAACATCCGCATTGTGGAGTGCGCGCTGGGGACGCCGGACGTCACCGTGCTGCCCTGTGAGGAGTCGGCGCGCAAGTATGCACGGCGCAGCATCATCGCGGCGGTGGACATCCCCGCGGGCACGGTCATCACCGAGGCGCATCTGATCATGAAGCGCCCCGGCACCGGCGTCTCCCCCACCGAGATGGAGAAGATGCTCGGACGCACGGCGCTTCGGGCGGTCGAGGAGGACCAGCTCGTGACGTGGGAGGACCTTGAGGGCGGCGCGCCGGTGCAGTGACGTGCGCGAGTGCCAGGCGATCTATCCGAGGCGGCCGGTGAGTTACGGCCGCCTCGCTTGTGTACTGGAGGCCTTCGCGTGGCACGGGCGTCCCGCCCGTGCAGAGCCGTTGCCGTGGCGCCAGCAGGGAGGACACGGCAGCCCCCTCGGCAAACCATCCGACCGGAGGTGCGCTGATGGACGTGATGGCCAGCAACCTGCGCGAGATCAACTCCCTCAACCAGCGCGGCGGGCGGATGCTCAGCGTCGTGGACCTGATCGAGGACGGAACCCTCGATGAGCCCACCGCCGGACTGATGCTGAGCTTCGTCGCGGCGGGCGCGTCGTTCCTGACCGCAGCCGGGCCCGGCGGCGTCGGGAAGAGCACGCTGCTCGCGGTGCTGCTGAGCTTCCTGCCGCCGGGCGAGCGCGTCCGCACCGTCACCGACCCGGCGGCAGTCGGCGAGCCGGATGAGCCGACCTGCTGGCTGTGCCACGAAGTCGGCGCGGGGCACTGGTTCGGCTACCTGTGGGGCGCGCAGGCCGCGGAGTTCTTCGCGCTCGGGGAGTGCGGGCGCATCGCCGCCACCCTTCATGCCGACACCGATACGGAGATCGTCGCACAGCTCCTCGGGCCGGGCGTGGGCGCCGCGGAGGAGGACCTCGCGCGCATGGACCTGCTGCTGACGATGGTGCGCGAAGGCGGCCGGCGGCGCGTCTCGACGGTCTACGAGGCGACCGAGGGCGCTGCAGCCGAGTTCCGGCCGATCGTCGAGTGGGATCGCGGCCGGGATACGTTCGAGGCAGCTCATTCGGAGCGCCTGCAGTCCCGGGTGCCGGTCGAGCGCGCGACGGAGTTCATCGAGGGGCTGGTGGGTCGGAACGTGCGCTACCTCGAAGACGTAATGGGCGCGGTCGCGGAGTTCTACGCGGAGGTGACGCAGTGATGGGCGAGCGGGGACGTGCTGCGTATGACGAGGACGGGCGGCTGATCGTCCGCGATCGCCATGGAGACGAGCTGGCGCTGCGCCCGTGGCTGGAGGACGCCAACGCGGAGGGCTTCGACGCGGCGCTCCTCGACGAGCTGCTGGCGAGCGACGCCGACGTGCTGGCCGAGCGCGCGCTGGCGAGCGGTGAGCCGTCGTACGAGCCGATCGCGGGGCTGCTCCCGCGCGCAGTGGACGTGGCCTTCGTGGGCGACCCCCGCCGTGACGAGCGCTTCATCATCCAGCCGGACGGCAGCGTCGAAGGCCTGCTGGGGCCGCTGGCGGAGATGCCGCCCGAATCCCTCGCGCGCCACGGGCGCTGGGGTCTGATCGACCGCCGGCTGCCGCTGCCGATGCTGCGCGTCGAGGAGCGCGAGCAGGCTGCTCGCGAGCAGATCGCGGTCGCGGACATCGGCCCGGATGGGGAGCCGGGCCTGCTGGTGCGCAGACAGGTCGGCGCGGCCGTCGAATACCTCGCGCCCGCGGGGGAGCGCGACGACCCGGAGGGCGCATTCGCCGACGCGGTGCTCGCGCAGTGGCGGCTCGTGAGCGACTTCCACGGGCGCGGCATGACGCTGAGCGGCGGCGACGAGCTGCTGAACGATCTCGCGGCGGACTCGCTGTGGCTCGCGGACCTGACGCTACGCGGCTGCCTCCCGCGCTACGGCATCGGCACCTACGATCGGCTCAAGGACCACGGCTTCCCGCCGACGGTCATCCACCACGGGCGCTGCCTGCTGGAGTGGGGGCGGTCCGCGCGGGCCGGGGAGGTCATTGGCTGCTACCTCGACGCCTACGTGGCGGACGATGGCACCCTCGTCTACTACGGCCCGGCGCTCTCCGAGTACGGGCAGATCCTGTCGCTGTGCGCCGACTACGTGGCGCTTGCCGACGATCAGGCGTGGTGGCGGGCGCACGAGGACGCGTTGCGGCGCGTGTGGGAGCGGCTGCGGCGGCTGCGGGCCGAGGCGCTGGCCGATGAGGGCGCGCCGCCGAATGCGCGCGGGTTGATCCCAGGGCTGCCGGAGGCGGACTACCACGGCAGCGCCGAACAGTGGCGCGAGTACTACTACGCGGGCGACGCGTGGACGATCCGCGGGCTGATGGACGTGGCACGGATCCTGCGCAGGCTCGGCGGTGCGGACGAGCCCGAGCGCATCGAGGCCGAGGCCGACGCCCACCGGCGCGACCTGCTGGGCTCTATTGAGTCCGCGAGCGTGGAGACCGAAGAGGGCGTCTACGTGCCTCCCGGCCCGACGCAGACCGAGCCGATCGCGCGGCTGACGCAGGACCGGCATGCATCGTACTGCAACTACCGCTACTTCGCGGAGATGGTCTCGGCCGGCGTGCTGCCCCAGCGCGTGATGCGCCGCGTGCTCGACTGGCGCGCATCGCACGGCGGCGAGCTACTGGCGATGACGCGCTTCGAGGACCACCTCGACGACTGGCCGGTGCTCAACTACGCACGGGCGCTGCTGCAGACCGGCGAGATCGGCCGCTACCAGCTCCTGCTCTACGCGCACCTCGCGCATCACCAGGCGGCGGGGTGGCTGGCGGCTCCCGAGCAGGTGGCGATCGTCCCGCACGAGGCGGGCGTGCGCCGCTACCACGCCGGACAGGTGGTGCCCTGCCAGGTGGTCGCGCCGCAGATGCTGCGCTGGGCGCTGGCGTATGAGCCGCGTGATTCGGAGATACTGCTGGTAGCGCCCGCGGCGCCGGCGTGGTGGATCGAAGACGGACTGAGCGCGGAGGGCATCCCGACGCGCTGGGGGCCAATCGACGTGGCGATGAGCGCGACGGAGCGCGCCGTCGAGGTCGAGTTGCGGCTACCTGCAGGCGTGCCGGAGGTGGGCGTGCGGCTGCCGCTGCGGCCGGGAGAAGTGCTGCACCGCGCGGACATCGGCGGCGGGCTAATGCTGGAGACCGCGGATGACGAGGTGTTCGTGCGGCCGGAGGGCGAGTGTGTGCGGATAGTCGGCGAGGTGCGACAGCGATGATGAATGCGCGGGCGAGGCGGATCGCGACGACGCTTGCGGCCGTGGCGATGGTCGCGGGCGGCTGGCTGGGCGGAAGCGCGGCGGAGGCGCGGAGCCTCTACTGGGAGCGCATCGACGTCCAGGTGCAGGTCAACCGCGACGGCACCTTCGACGTGACTGAGGTGCAGACGTACGTCTTCGATGGCGTCTGGAACGGCGGCTATCGCGAATTGCCACTGAGGAACGTGGACAGGATCAGCAACATCGAGGTGTGGGAGGGCGGCCGCAGGTACCGCGAGGGCAGCGTCGACCACGTGGGCGACTTCCGCCTCGAACACGGCCTGCACACGATCACGGTTCGCTGGCGCAGCCGCGAGGTGACCGCCGCGCCCTACCGCAACGAGCACGAGACCTTCACGCTCAAGTACCGCGTCCACGGGGGCCTGGACTTCGCAAAGCACTACGACGAGTTGCACTGGAAGATGCTCTTCCCCGACCGGCTGGCGGAGATCATGCACGCAACGGCCACGGTGCGGCTGCCCGCCGGGATCAGCGGCGACGACGTGAGCGCCTCCCTCGACGTGCTCGGCGGCAGGGCGCGCACCGAAGTGGCGAGCGACGGGACCGCGTGGGCCGAGGCGTTCGGCGTGCCGCCGGGCGAGTCGATGGAGATGATCGTGCGTTTCCCGCCGGGCCACGTGGAGCGCAGCCCCTCCTGGAGCCGGTGGTGGCGCGGTGGCGCGGGGCTGCTGGTGCTGCTGGGCGTGGTGATCCTCGTGGGCGCGGGGATGAGCGTGCACTTCATGATGCACGGACGCGACGAGGACGTCGGGGAGTTCAGCGAGTTCCTCACCGAGCCGCCGTCCGACATCGGTCCGGCGATGGCCGGGACACTGATCGACGAGCGCGCGGGGATGCGCGAGGTCGTCGCGTCGGTGCTCAGCGCGGCGGCGAAGGGCTACATCACGATCGAGCAGCGCACCAGCTCGGGTCTGTTCGGCGCGACGGCCCGCACGCTTGAGTTCACGCTGAACCGAGAGATCGACGACGGCCTCGACCGCTTCGAGAAGAAGGCCGTGACGAACCTGCATCTCCACAGCGTCGGCGAGAAGACGCCCCTCTCCGACCTCACGGACAAGTTCTACAAGACGGCGCAGGAGCTCCAGGAGGACCTCGATGCGGCCGTTGTGAAGGCCGGCTACTTCGACCGATCGCCCTCGAGCACGCGCTGGACCTACGTGGGCCTGGGCTTCCTCGCGCTGCTTGGGGTCGCGGCACTGTTCCTCGACTCCGCGATCTTCGGCTCGCCGGGGCAGTGGATCGCGCGCGGCATCGCGCTGGTGGGCGGGCTGCTGCTGGTGACCTTCGGCTTCGGGCGCGGACAGTTCACGATGGGCTTCGTGCTACCGGGCGCCACGATGCTGAGCCTCGCGGCGGGGGTGAACCCCGGAAGGCTGCTGCACGTGCAGAACGTGGAGTACGTGCTGGGCGCGGCAGCATTGTCCGCGGTGATCGTCTGGGCGTTTGCGCCGGCGATGCCGCGCAAGACCACGCTCGGGGCGCGGGAGCGTGCGCGCTGGGCGGCCTTCAGGCGCTACCTGGAGAACCTGCGCAAGTTCGGCGACCGGGGGCGGGCGCAGGAGATCGTCGATCGCTACATGCCCTACGCGGTCGCGTTCGGGATCGAGCGGGAGATGGTGGCGGAGTTCGGCAGCCTGCCCGAGGCGGAGATCCGCGGGCCCGTCTGGTTCCACTCGACGCACTACACGGACTCGTCCTACACGCATCCGCTCAGCGTCCCATCGGGCTCGGGTGGGGCGTTCTCCGGCGGAGGGACGGACGGCGGCGTCTACGGCTCGATTCAGTCGATGAGCGACGGGCTGTTCAGCATGGTGAACACCATGTCCTCGACGCTGAGCAGCTCGCCGTCGTCATCCGGGAGCGGCGGGGGCGGTGGAGGGGGCGGCGGTGGTGGTGGAGGCGGCGGCTGGTAGCAACGGAAGCACGCGCGGACGAAGCTTCGGAGGTGCTTGATGTCATCTGGGAAGACGCTCGGGACGGGCCTGATCGTCGCCGGAGCCGTGTGGCTGGTCGGCTGGACGGTATTCTTTCTGATCGGTCATGCGGTGGGGCGGCTCGACGTCGCGGCAACAATCTTCGGGGCGCTGGTCTTCGGACTGCCGGTCGGTGCGGGCCTGGGCATCGCCGGGGCGGTCGTGCGCGCGCGCGCGCTCAGGCGGGTCGCCGATGTGGAGGATGTGCAGTTCGAGTCGCGCGTCCTGAGTATGATCGAGACGGCAGGCTCAACGACCGTGCCTGAGATCGCGGCGGAGCTCGGCGCATCGACGCAGGAGGTCCGTGAGGCGCTCTATGACCTCGTGGCGAAGAAACTGTTCACCGGCTACGTGAACTGGGACGCGCAGCGGGTGTACTCGGTGGTCGCGGGGGAGATGCCGACCGACCGCTGCCCCAACTGCGGCGCGAAGCTCGAACTCGGCGGCAAGGACACCGCAGTCTGCCCCTACTGCAAGAACGAGATCTTCCTGACTCACTGACGCGCATCAGCGTCCGGCGGGCACCCACACCCGCAGCCGCGCCGGTGCGATCCGCACGCCTCGATGGCCGGCTCGGGCCCGCGCCCGTTCCCCGACGCCGGATTCATGATGATCAGCGCTCGCCGACTCGTGCCCTCCACCGCCTCTCCGCCATCCTCCCCGCAGATCGCGGCGTCTGACGTCAGCTCTGACTCAGCCCGTCGATCATCTCGCTGAGCAGGACGGCCTCCCACTCCGCCGCGGCGATCCACGACTGCAGAGTGATGTCCGGGCGGCAGGACGACACAACCGGCGCGCGCTCGGGGTCGGACTCGTTCCACAGCTTCGCGCGCACATGCTCCATCAGGCGCAGCGCCAGCGTCCGCCAGGGCTCGGGCTCGTCCGTCAGGCGCGCGATGCGCAGCAGCACCGCGGCGGCCATGAAGCGGCACCACGTGAAGCTGGAGAACAGCAGTCCGCCGCCCTCGCACTGGTATTGCAGATCGAGCGTCGGCCCCGGCTCGCGATCATCGATGCGCAAGGTGCACAGATACCAGCGCGCGGCGCGCTTGAGCGCCTCCTGCACGTCCGTGCGATGCGTGAGGCCCAGCTCATCGCAGGCCGCGAGGAAGTGATACAGGCCCATCCCCTGGTCGGGCACGTTCTGCTGGCCGAAGCGCTGCCCGCGGCCGATCTCGGCGAAGCGGTAGGGCCAGACGCCGATAGCCTCCTGGCCCTCGAGGAAGTGCGCGAAGCCGCGGTGCGCGGCCTCCAGCCATTCGTCTGGTGCGTCCTCGCCAAATCGGCAGAGGGTGTTGTACGCGCGGCTGAGGGCCATTGCGGCGAGGGCGTTGGAGTTCTGACAGTCGTGCGTGGCGCCCTCGTGGTGCGCGAACACGCCCGGCGCAAGCTCGCTGCGCAGCATCCACCCCGCCCCGAGGCGCAGGCGCCGGAGGTCCTCCTCCTCGGGCTCGAGGGCCGCGTCGATCGCCAGGCACAGGAGGTTGATGATGATCGCGGTGTCCACGCCATCCACCGGCGGCAGAGGCTGGGTAATGCGCGTGAAGTTCGTCTGATGATCGCCGCCCCACTCGCCCGAGACCATGTGTGCCCAGCCGCCGAGCCGCTCGCCCTCGTCATGCTGGCCGCGGTAGACGTAGCGACGAGCGGCGAGCGCTCGATCGTGCCAGGCCCCGTCGCCGGTCTCCCGCCAGGCGCGAGTGAAAGCCACCGCCGCCGCGGCCGCATCGCGGAAGTCGTACTTGTCCTCCTCCGAGTAGACCGCGCCGAAGTGCGGGTCCGTCTCGTCGTCGACCTGCCGCGCGGCTGCCCAGCTCAGGAGAGCGCCGCGCATCTCATGCAGGAGGCCCCTGTCCGGGGCACCGGCGGGCTGCAGCATCGGCCACAGCTCGTCCCAGCGGTTCAGCGCCTCGCTCTGTGCCGCGCCGATGTCGCGGACGTAGCCGTCGAAGACGGGGGCGGCGGGGACCTCGGACAGCCGCGTGCCGAGTGGGTGCAGATAGACCTCGGCCACGGGCGAAGTGGCGCCGGGCGCGCCGGAACGGAAGTAGAATCGGATGCGGCCGGTGCTCGAGTCCACCGGGGCCATCGGCACGAGCGCCCCTCGGGAGAGGCACTCGGCGAAGTGCCTGCCGTCGCGACTGACCTCCAGCGAGTCGCACGGTTCGGCCAGCACCAGCGTGAGCGCGAGCCTCTCGGCGGGCAGGTCGAGGCCGTTCACCTCGAAGCTGAAGACGTCGCTCTCCGTGGGTGGGTCGAAGCCCGACCCGTGGTAGAACCACGGGAGCTTCGTGATGAAGTCCCCGGCGCGGAAGCAGAGCATCTCACAACACCTCGTTCAGCGCATCAAGCCCACCGATGTATCCGCGCGCAAGCTGCCGTCCGACCTCCACGTAGCTGTCGCGGAAGCTCGGGCTGCCCGGCAGGCGCTCCAGCAGCAGAGTCTCGGTGAGGAACCCCAGCTTCGTCAGGCCCTGGTCGATCGCCTCCCGCGGCAGACGGGCGGGAGCGCGCGGCGGCCCGGCATCGACCAGTTCGAAGCCAAGCTGCGCCCGCAGCGCGTCGTTGATCGCGGCGGTCTCCGGCGACGGGTCGCAGAACTGATCCATGCGGTTGCGGTGGCGGCCGTTGTGCAGGCTCACCAGCAGCCTCGGCCGCAGCTCCTGCAGGAAGCGCCAGAGGTCCTGCTGCTCGCGCGCCGGGCGCTCGTGCCAGGTCGCGGAGAGGTTGACGCCCGGACCGTCGGTGATGCCCGGCGACACGTTGAAGTATGTGCGGCCGAAGAAGACGCCGTCTACGTTGAGCACCGGCACGAAGAAGAACGCGCAGCGCTCCAGCCAGTCCTGCCGCGCCAGCGCCTCGCGCATGAAGCCCTCGCAGGCGTAGAGCCCGGCGCTCTCCGCGGGGTGCTCGCCCGCGACGATGAGGACGCGGTCGCGATCGGCCCACGAGCCGGGCGCGGTGAGGCGCGCCATCGTCACCGGGTAGCCGGTGGCGTCGGAGTGCGCCGATCGCGCGACCGTCGCCAGCGCCACCACATCCGGGCGCTCCTCGGCGAACCGCGCGAGCAGGCGGTCGCGGTAGTCGAGCGTGAAGGGCGTCGGGGAGGCGAAGAGCACGCGCGGGGCGTCGAGCTTCAGGCGGTAGCGCACGCCATAGGGCACGTGCGAGGCGTCGCCGTAGGCGGCGTCGATCGCCTCGTGGCCGTGCGCGTGTGCGCCGGGCGTCCAGTCCACGATCTCCAGCGCGCCGGTGTCGAAGGGCAGCCACGTCTCGCCATCGTCGAGCGAGTACGTGGTGGCGCTCTCATGCCACGGGGTGCGGCCCTCGTGGTTGAAGTCGGCGACCTCCAGCACGATCTCCCGACCGTCACCGGGCGAGTCGATCGCGAGCAGGAAGCGCCACGCGTAGGGCGCGAGCCCCGTTCGCGCGCGGAAGCGGTACGTAGGACAGGCTTTCCAACCTGTCACACGGCGCGATTCTCGCGCACGCACCTGCGCGAAGTCATGCCCGTTGCCGCAGTGCAGCGTGGAGTCGAGCGTGACGTCGCCGAAGCTCGCGCGCTCGCCGCCAGGTCGCCAGTCCTCGTATGACCATCCGGTCATCGCCGCGCCTCCCTCAGATGCCGATCGGCGTGCCCGTCTCCCCGGACTGCGCGCAGGCGAGGGTGACCGCGAGCGTCTTCAGGCCGTCGGAGTAGGGCGAGAGGATACCGGAACGGTCGCCGGTCTTCACGGCCTCGATGAACGCAAGGTCCTCGCAGCGCTGAGGCTGCCCGTCGAAGGGCGGCACGCGCTCCTCACCATCGGCGGTGCGGACGGTCACGTTCTTGCCCTCCCAGTACACGCGGCGGTCGGTGCACAGGATCTCCGCGCCCGAGCCGCCGGGTGCGCCGTCGATCAACGCGTAGCAGTTCGTGATCGTGCCCAGCGCCCCGCTCTCGAAGCGCACGCAGGCCACGCCGACGTCATCGTTGTCCCAATCCTCCCAGTCCTGGTGCACCACGTTGCGCTGCCGGCCGAAGACCTCGACGATCTCCCCCACCGCGTAGCGCATCGTGTCCACGATGTGCGTGACCTGCTCGACGACCTGCCCGCCCGAGCGCTCCTTGAAGCGGTTGAAGAACAGCTTCGGGGTGCCCATGTGCCACCACATGTTGACGAGCACGGGGGTGCTCGCCTGCACGGCCTGGCGGACGGCCTGGCCCGCAGGCGAGTGCCGCCACTGGTAGCCGACGCAGGTGGTCAGGTCGAGGCGCTCGACCTCCGCCGCCACCTCCCGCGCGAAGCCGAGGTCCAGCGCCTGGGGCTTCTCCACGAAGAAGTGCGTTCCCGTCTCCAGCGCGGCCTGCTCGGCGGGTCCGTGGGCGTTGGGCGGGATGGCGATGTACACCGCGTCGGAGCGCTCGCACACTTCCCGCTCGCTGCCGACCACCTCGCCACCGACGTCGCGCGCGAAGCCCTCGGCGGCCTCGGCGTTGATGTCGTAGTACGCGACGAGCTCCACGTCCGGATGCTCTCCGAGCGTGGGCCCGATGTGCGCGTTGCGCATGATATTCCCGCAGCCGATCACGCCGATTCTGACCATACGAGTCGCCTCCTGGACGTCCGTGCAGCCTATGCGTGAGGCCGTTCGCCGGGGCCGGGCTCGGGTCCTCCTGAATTGCGTTTTGCGCGGCCCTGTGCTACACTCGCGCCCATGTGTGACGAATTTGCCACGACTCTCCGCGTGCGAAGGGCCTGACGCTGCTTGCTCCGTTTGCTGCCCTGGAAGCGACGGCTGGCAATCGACGTCGGCACCGCGACCTGCCATATCAGCGTACAGGGCGCGGGTCTCGTCGTGCGTGAGCCCACGGTGATTGCCTTCGAGACCGAGCGACGTCGCCCGATCGCCTACGGCTCGGAAGCCAAGCAGATGCTCGACCGTGAGGTCAGCGACGTTGAGGTGGTGCGGCCGCTGACAGGCGGGGTGGTGGCCGACTTCGACGCGGCCGTCATCCTCCTGCGGCACCTCATCCACAAGGCCCTCGGGCACCGTCCGCTCATCGCGCCGACGGTGGTCACCGGTGAGCCCACGCGCGCGACGCAGGTCGAGCGGCGAGCGCTGATGAACGCGCTCAAGGCCGCCGGCGCGGGCGAGGTGATCACCGTCCCGCGGGCGCTCGCGGGGGCGATCGGCGCGGGCGTACCGATGGACCAGCCGCAGTGCCGGCTGATCGTGGACATGGGCGCGGGCGCGACGGACATCGGCGTGGTCTCGATGGGCATGGTCGCGGCCGGCGAGTCGCTGCACTTCGGCGGCGACGACCTCGATGAGGCGATCCGCCGCTACGCGCGGCGCCGCTACCGCATCGGCATCGGGAGCGCGCGCGCCGAGGACATCAAGATCATGGCCGGCGCGCTTACCCAGGAGATGGTCGGCGAGCAGGTGCGGCTGTCGGACCTGCAGGATGGCGACAACAACGGCGGTCAGAAGCTCGAGGGGATCGTCGAGCTGATGCGCGCGTCGCTCAAGCCCGTGGCCGCCGAGGTGCTGTGGATCCTCGACTCGCTTCCCGAGCGCCAACTCGACGAGATCACCCAGGTGGACTCGATCCTCACCGGCGGCTGCGCCCAGCTCCGCGGCATCACCGATCTGCTCTCCGAGGAGCTGGCGCTGCACTTCACGCCCGCCCCAGACCCGATGTCCTGCACGATCCTCGGCCTCGAAGCGATCCTCAACGACCTCGAAGCCCTGAGCCTCGACGGCCGACGCTTCACGAGGTAGGCTCTCGTCGGCGCTGCAGTCGTTCGTAGGACAGGCTTTCCAGCCTGTCAGTGGTTGCCTTGACCGTCGGTCACAGGAGGCCCCCATGCACTTCATCGGCATCGACGTCGCCGCTGCGCGCCCCTCCGACATCGTGGTCCTCGATGACGGCCTGCGCGAGGTCGAGGTGCTCGCTTCCTCAGACCCGGCCGCCACCGCCCCCGAGCTTGCCACCCGCTACCCCGAAGCCGTCATCGCCGTGGACGCGTCGCGCTCTCTCAGCAAGGGCCTGATGACCTGCGACGGGTTCCGAGACGCGCTCGAGCCCCCGCCTCCGGCCGGGAAGTACACGAAGTGCCGCTCCGCCGAGTACGAGCTGATGCGACGCGGCGTGAGCATCTACCAGACGCCGAGATGCAAGCCCCCTTGGCTGAAGGCGTGGCTCGAAGAGGGCTTCGCGTGGTACTGTGGCCTGATTAGCGCGGGCTACGCCGACTACTCGCTTCACCCATGCGCGAAGCCTCCCTGCGTGATCGAGTCCTACCCCTACGCGGATTTCGTCGCGCTGCTTGGCGGGCTGCCGCCGCCGAAGTCCACACGCGCGGGGCGCATCGCGCGCGTGACGGCGCTGCGCGAGGCGGGCGTCGAGGCGGACTTCGCGTTCATGGCCGCTGACGAGCTCGACGCGACCGCCTGCGCGGTGGCGGCGTACCGCCTCGTCGAGGGCAGCGCGGCCAACTACGGCGACCCGCGGGAGGGCGTGCTGACCGTGGCCGCGAATCTTCCTGAGAAGGCCCGCCCAATCGCGACTGACTGACTGGAGGGGACGCAGATGCCCGAGGACTGCCTGTTCTGCAAGATAGCCGCCGGTGAGATCCCGAGCACGGTCGTCTACGAGGACGATGTGTGT
>JALGSW010000176.1 GCA_029821635.1 Candidatus Zipacnadia bacterium | reverse complement strand
CACGGTCCCGTTCATGCTCGAGCACGGCGGCTGGATCACCTCGGTCGATCACTCCGTGCCGCACGACGTGCCGCTGGAGAACTACCAGTACTACCTGGATCTGGTGCGCGGGTATATGTAGCGAACGGCCGGAGGCCCGTGCGTTGAGCCTCCGGTCGCATGGAGGGGCCGCACGAGCCGCCATGAGCGTAGCGAGTGGCGGCGAGGTCGGCCCATCGGCCGTTCGCCTGGCCCTGCACGAACAACCGCAGGGCCGGCCTCGTATCAATCGCTGGCGCGATTGATACTCGTGCGGCCCCTCCAACGGCACGGCGCTCCACGGGATCGCGATGCCCTGGCGATCGGCTACTTCGGCGTGACGGCTTCGCCGGTCTCGGCGGAGGCGTATGCGGCCTCGTAGATCGCCACGTAGCGGCGCGCTTCCTCGGGCTTGATGAGTAGGTCGGCGCCATCGTTGAGGTGATCGGAGACGTTCTGGTAGAGCTCCGCGCGGTCGGGCTCGAAGCACGGGACCTCGGTCGCGCACGCCTGCCCCGCGACCTCGTGGTGCCAGGTGACCGCGCCGCCGCCGCCCGCCTGCTTGAAGAGCCCGCCCTCCTCACCGAGGACCAGCCAGCGGGGCTTGGGCGCCCACATGTTGTTGCTGAAGGTCGCCTCGGCGCGCATCCCCGACTCGAACTCGATCATCATCTGCGTGTGCGTCGGCACGTCCATCAGGTCGGTCCACATGCGGTGCTCGAAGTGCGCGTAGACGCGCGAGGCGGGCGTCCCGGCGATCAGGCACATCTGATCGAGCACGTGCGCGCCCCAGTCGCGGATCATCCCGCCGCCGCTCGCCTCAAAGCGCCGCCAGCCGCTCAGCGGCCGGTTCCCGCCCACGCAGCACTCGACCAGGAAGACCTCGCCGACGCAGCCCTCATCGATCAGCCGCTTGACCGTCACCCAGTCCGGGTCCCAGCGGCGGTTGTGGTAAGTCGTGAGCATGACGTCGTTCTTGTTCGAGGCCGCGATCATCGCGTCGGCCTCGGCGGTGGTCACGCAGATCGGCTTCTCAGTCAGCACGTGCTTGCCGGCGTTCATCGCCTGGACCGCCAGCGGCGCGTGCACGTCATGGGGCACGATCAGCGAGACCATGTCCACGGAGTCATCCGCGCACACCTCGTCGATATGCTCGTAGGTAGGCACGCCCTCGGTGGCGGCGGCGGCGAGCCGGCGCTCCTCGTCGGGCTCGCAGACGCCCACGAGCTTCAGGCCTTTGGCTTTCCCGATCATCTCGGAGTGATGGTGGCCCATTCCGAACGCGCTTCCGTACCCGACGACGACGATGTTGACTGACATGGTGGCCTCCCGAGGGAATCTGGTCCGCGGCGCTTGACCGGCGCCGGTGTGTGTGGTAGGAACCTGCGTGTCGCGTGTGATGAGGGTTCTTCGCGCCCCGCCCGAAACCTGCCGGAGGTCTGCCGTGAACGCACCTGTTTCTGAAGAGGTCCCGATCGCGCGGCAACTGCGCCGCTGGCAGGTCCGGACGGTGGCGACGGTCTTCGCCACGTATGCCACGTATTACTTCTGCCGTCAGAACATCGCGGCGGCGCTTCCGGCGATGCAGCGCGACCTCGGGCTGACGAAGAGCGACCTCGGGCAGGTCACGATGGCGCTGTTCATCGGCTACGCGATCGGCCAGCTCGTCTTCGGCGCGCTGAGTGACCGGCACGGCACCCGCTGGCTGCTCCTTGGCGGGATGCTCGTATCGGCCGGACTGAACGTCGCCTTCGCGTTCTCGCGGCCGATGGCGCCGATGATCGTGCTCTGGGGGCTCAACGGCTTCTTCCAGGCGAGCGGCTTCCCGGCGACCGCGAAGACGATCGCGAACTGGTTCCCGCCGGCGCAGCGTGGTCGCGTCTCGGCAATCCGCGGGGCCGACTACCCGCTGGGCTCGCTGCTGGTGATGGTGCTGGCGGGCTGGCTGGCCGAGCACTACGGGTGGCGCTGGGCGTTCATCGTGCCCGCGGCGATCCTCGCGGTCTCGGCTGTGCACACGTTCCTGCGCCTGCGCGAGGCCCCCGAGGACGTGGGGCTGCCGTCGGCGGAGGAACAACACAGCGGGCAGGCGGGCGCCGGCGGGAACGCCTTCAACGGCTGGCGCTACGTCGCGCAGATGACCGTGCGCAACCCGCGCATCTGGGTGCTCTCGGCCGCGTTCTTCGGGCTGACGATCACCCGCTACGGCTTCGGCATCTGGGCGGTGACGTATCTCACCGAGCAGGGCGCGAGCATCTCGCGCGCGGCGGCGCTCACGGCGGTCATCTGGGCGGGCGGGATCGTGGGGAACTTCGTTGCGGGCTGGATGAGCGACACGAAGCTCGGCGGGCGGCGCGCGCCGATCGTGGTGCCGATGCTCGCGCTGTTGGCGGGGCTGAGCGCGATCTTCCCGCTGGTGCCGGTGCAGTCAACCGTGCTGCTGTTGGTCTACCTCGCGGCTGTGGGCGCGTGCACCTACGGGCCGGACATGATGATCTGCCACACGATGGCGATGGACGTCGCGACGCGCAAGGCCGCCGCCAGCGCGGGCGGCTTCATCGACTTCTGGGGCTCGATCGGCGCGGCGCTGAGCGTCGCGCTCACCGGCTACCTCGCGGAGACGGCGGGCTGGTCATCGGTCATCGGCCTGTGGGCGGGCGGCGCCGCGCTCGCGGCCGTGATGGTCGCGACGCTCTGGAACGTGCGCGGCGGGCACGGTGAGTATGTCTGAGCTTCAGGGCACGAGCCGCGTGGCGTTCCCGTGGGTGATCTTCGCGAAGACCTCCTCGGGCAGGTCCATCTGGCGCAGCAACTCCTGGTGCTTCGTGTCGTAGTTGTCCGTGCCGTAGAGCAGCTTGTCCTGCAGGTCAAGGACGAACTGGCGCCCGAACTGCGGGTCGCGCGATAGCGCCCGGTGGCCCGAGCCCGCGGAGATGTCCGCGTAGAGGTTGCCGTACTCGCGCAGGAGCCGCGGCAGGCGCCCGCCCTCGGTGACCGGGCCGCTCGGGTAGGGCTCCAGCACCTCGTCGGCGTCGCCGGAGATCTCCGCCCACCAGCCGGGCCCGTGGCCAATGAAGACCGTGTCTGGGAACTCGTCGAGGACCGGCTCGAGGCGCTCGACGTTCGTCATATACCACTGGCCACCGGGCTTGAGCGCGCGGTCCATGTGGAAGAGCACCGGCCAGCCGACCTCGGCGCAGCGGGCGTAGACGCGCTTGCAGTCATCGTTGTCCACGCGCAGCCGCAGCTTCATCTCCCCGTAGCCGCGGAAGCCCTTCTCGACGTAGTCGTCGAAGCGGCGGTCGAAGTCAGCCTCGCGCGGGTCGATCATGCAGAAGGGCACGAAGAAATCCGGATAGCGCGCGAACGCCTCCTCGACGTCGCCGGTGGGCAGCTCGTACTCGCCGCGCACCCGCCGCCACCAGCACTCCCAGCCGAGCGCCCACGCCCGGGTCACGCCGATCGCGGAGAAGTGCGCGATCCAGTCGTCGATGTTCATCCCGTGCCAGCGCACGTGGCAGTGCACATCGGTGATGCCCATGAGTTACGCCTCCTCGGTCTCCAGCGGCGGGCTGATGATCACGCCCGGGCCCTGCGTGTCGTAGCTGCCGCGCGAGGGCGGGTCGAGCAGCACGCTGCGGCCCTCGACCTTCAACCGGCGCTCGGCGAACCACTGGATCGCCTGCGGGTAGATGCGATGCTCCTGCTGCAGGATGCGCGCGCCGAGCGTGTCCTCCGTGTCACCAGGCACGACCGGCACGGCGGCCTGGATGATGATCGGCCCGCGGTCGAACTCCTCATCGGCGAAATGCACCGTCGCGCCGGAGACGCGCGCACCGTAGTCCACGGCGTCGCGCTGGCCGTGCGCGCCCTTGAAAGAGGGAAGCAGGGCCGGGTGGATGTTGAGCACCGCGCGCTCGAAGGCCCGCAGCACGCCGGAGCCGATCCGGCGCATGTAGCCCGCGAGGCAGACGAGATCGGCGCCGCAGTCGCGCAGGATCTCGACGTGGCGCTCATCCGCGGCGTGGAACTCTTCGGAGAGGTCCTTGCCGACGGGGACGATGTGCGCGTCGATGCCGTGGTTGGCGGCGCGTTCGAGGGCGCCCGCGTCCTCGCGGTTGGTGATGAGCACGCCGACGCGGGCGTCGATGCGCCCGGCCTCGCAGGCGTCGATGATCGACTGGCAGTTCGTGCCTCCGCCGGAAGCGAAGACGCCGAGCGTGATTGTGTCAGCCATGAGTGTCAGCTCCCGTCAATGCCGTCCCGTGGCACGGGCGCCTCGCCCGTGCGCTGTTCGCGCTACGTCAGGGCCGTCTGCCGCAGGTAGACCTCCGAGCCCCAGTCCATGTCCTCGGGTAGCAGGAAGCAGCCTCCCGCGCCCGTTACCAGCCCACCGGCGGCCATCGCGTCGAGATACGCCCGCTGCAGCGACGTGTCGCGCGGGGCCTGCGAGAGGTCCTCGGGCACATCGCGCAGCAGGCCGCCGAACAGCCCGGAGGGCAGCGAGTTGTCGCCCAGGCCGATCGGGAAGAGATAGACCTCGCGCTGCAGGCGCACCATGTTCGAGTTCGGCGAGGCAATCTCCTGGATCGCGGTGTCGAGGATCCACGAGCCGCAGGTGAACGCGTTGAACTGGTAGTCCGGGAAGTGCTGCGGGAAGAACTTCAGCGCGCGCTCGAACGCCTCCCCGCACTGATCGTAGTACATCGGCTCGCCGCCGGGGATGTGCAGGTGCAGGACCGGATCACCCGGCGCAAGCTCCTGCTGCCACTCGTCGAGCGGCAGGCGCACCTGGTCGGTGAGCGCGTGGCCCTCCGGCGAGATCGGGTTACCCTCGGCGGCATCGTCGGTGAGGGAGAGCTGCGCCTCCCACGAGCCCTCGGCGTCATCGCCGGCGCGCAGCGTCTGTCCGTCGGGGCGGAAGCGCACGCCGGCCTCGGAGAGCGTGACGACGCGGCGGCTCTTGCGGTGGCGGAAGACGCGGATGCGGTAGTGGCTCTTGCCGAACTGGAACTGCAGCCGCGCGAGGCGGTAGATGATGGCCTGGTAGTGGTTCATCAGCCAACCGATGAGGTGCGGAATGACCTCCGGGTGGCCCTGCACCTCGGTGGTGTCGCGCAGATACAGGTCGATCTGCAGGAGCGTGTCGCGCACGACGTCCTCGGGCACACCATGCTCCCGGTGGATGCGCTGCATGCTCTCGTAGCCGGAGATCAGCGCGATCAGCCACAGCAATGCGCCGGCGGGGCCGAGGGTCGATGCGCCCATGCGCGGCCACATGCGCACGCGCCCGGTGTCGTAGGGAGCCACATGCAGCCAGTAGTGGGCGTGCCAGACAAGGGCGCAGGCGGCCTCGTTGGCGCTGATGACCTCCGCGGCGCGCTCGATGTCGGGAACGAAGCGCTCAGCGATGTACGCGGCCTCGATGGCCGCGCGCACGGACTGGGGCGCGAGGAAGCCGGGTACGCCCTCAGGCGCGTGTGCCTGCGACTGCTCCCAGCCATTGCGCAGGGCGTCGTTGTCGTCGGTGATCTGGAGTTGGTCGGTGACCTGGTCGAGGTTCATAGCTCACTCGTAATCGTGACGTGTAACGGCGACGGGCTGGAAGCGCGTCCTACAAACGACTGAAGGCGACGACTGACAGGCTGGAAAGCCTGTCCTACGAACGGCTGACGGCGAACGGCGGCAGGCAGGATGCCTGCCCCACGAACGGCGACGGCGACGGGCGCGTATTCCCGCCGGAGCCGAAGCGGTCCTTCGCGTGCGCTCAGAATCGCGGGACTTCGCGCAGGCCGAACCAGTTCGACTGCCACTCAGGACGCGTTGGCGGGTCATGCGCCAGCTCGCCATCGTCCGGCGCGTCGCCCGCGCGGGAGACCACGTATTCCGCGCCCGCCTCGGTCTCCCACTGCAGGTCCTCGGCGGTGAGCTTGCGCTCTCCGGACGGACCGCGCACCGTCACTTCGGCGCCGGGCCACGGGTTGCGCAGCGTGCAGGCCTCGCCCGCCTCGCTGACGATGCGCGCCCAGGCGACCTCGCCGCCGGCGAGCCGCGCGCTCACGAGGAACGCGCCCTCGGCGCGCAGGTCCTCGAAGTACGCGTCACCCCAGGCGTCCGGGGCAGTCGGGAACAGGCGGATCGTGCCGCCCCAGCTCTGCAGCAGCATCTCCATGATCGCCGTGGCGGCGGCGAAGCCCGCCTCCAGCGTCATCGGGGTGTAGTGAGCATACGAGTGCCCGAAGGCGCGGTAATCGCCGTTCACGTGCAGCGTGTTCGGCATCATGAACGCGCGGTAACGCTGGAGCATGTCCCACGCCAGGTTCCCCAGGCCCGCGCGTGAGGCGATCAGCGAGGCCCACGGGAAGGCCCAGCCCGTCCACTTCCCGGTGCCGATCATGATCCAGTGATTGACCGAGCGCTGGATCAGCGCGTTCTGCTCGGGGACATCGCGGCTCAGCGTGCCGAGCGGGTGGATGGCCATCAGGTGCGAGTGGTGGCGGTGCGATTCGTAGAGCGCGTCGGTGGCGGTCACCTGGATGCCCGTGTCGCCGCGCGGGTAGTCGGCGAGGTTGCGCAGCGTCTTGAGCCAACGGACGCGGCCCGGATCGTCGAGGTCGAGCAGCGCGGTCGCCTCCAGCAGGCTCTCGCCGAGCCAGCGGATGAGGGCGATGTCGCAGGCCGGGTCGGGGCCGTAGCGCTTCACGCTCCCCTCGCCCCACTCGGGCGAGTAGCCGAGCGGGAGGTGCAGCGTGCCATCCGCGTCCGGCTCCAGCAGGTTCATGTAGGTCGCCATCGCGCCGCGCATGATCGGCAGGGCCTCGTCGCGCAGGAACGCCTCATCGCGCGAGTGCAGCCAGTGCAGCCAGTAGTGATGCGCGAGCCAGGCGGCATTGCCCGGCCAGAACTCGACGCCGTGGTAGCCATGCACGCGCGACCCGTCCGGTGCGATTGCGCAGCCCGACCAGAGGCCGTCGAAGCCGAAGAAGTCCTCGCACTCTCGGCTCCAGCGCGGCAGGCACTTCGTGAAGGTCTCGTAGAGCGGCAGGCCGGCGTCGAGGTGATTGCTCGCGTAGACCGGCCAGTAGCTCTCCTGCACGTTCATGTCGAGGTGGTAGTCGCCCGACCACGGCGGCATGACCCCATCGGCGGTCCACAGGCCCTGCAGCGTGATGGGCAGGCCACCGGGGCGCGACGAGCACCCGAGCTTATACATCTCCGCGTACCACAGGTTCTCGAGGAACGCGTCGGGGATCGTCAGCCACGACGCTCGCCACCACTCACGCCACCACGCCTCATGCGCCTCGCGCAGCGCCCGCACGTCCGGCTCGCGGACGAGCCGCAGGGCCTCGGCGAGCGGCTGCTCCGCTTCGTGATGGCTCACGATTGCGACCGCCAGCAGCCCGCCACGCTCGGTCTTCTGCAGCCGCCACGCGACGACGTACTCGCCGCCCGCCGGGAACTTCAGCCGCAGCCAGTGCGAGCCGTGATCGGCCGTCCCGGTCTCCGGCTCCTCGTAGCCCCACCCGCGCAGCGTCTCCTGCGCGTCATCGGTGAGGTGGTCGAGCGAGACGCTGACTTTCGGCAGCACGGCCTGGCCGGCGGTCTCTATGTCCATCAGCAGCAGTGGCGCGCTGTCGGGCATGAACGCGCTCCAGACGATCTGCCCGCCCTCGCACTCCGCGGAGCCGCGGGCGCAGCCGCGCATCAAGTGCAGGCGCGCGCGGAAGTCCTCGGCGCCGGGGATCGCGAGCTCTACGCGCGGCATCGGGAGGCGCGTCGGGTGAGGCTTCTCCGGCATCCGCCACCGGTCCACCATGTCCGATTTGGCGGCATTCTCCGCCCCGGCCCCGACGAGCCTGCGGAGGTTGCGGTAGTTGTATATCTCCGGATCGGGGACCTGCTCGCGCAGCTCCCAGCAGTCGTAGCGGTCGAGCGTGATCTTCAGCGGCTCGCCATCGCCCCAGATCAGCGCGCCGATCTCGCCATTGGCGAGGGGGATGCCGGTGAGCCACTCCACCGGTGGCGCGTCCCAGAGCATGTCGTGTTGTTCGAGGAGCCGTGCGAGCTGCTTGTCGGAAAGGTGCATCCGGGTCACCTCCGCGGTGCGCGAGCGCACGCTGGTCGCCGGGGGAGTATTCGCCGGGCGCGTGAGAGGGCCTTTGAGCGGAGGCAGGTTCGCGCGGGGCGGACGGCGCCTCCCCCGCGGACGCAGCGAGACGGCCGAAGGGGAGAGATGCCGTTTGCCGTCGCCGAACGGCGCCTCCCCCGCCCTCGCACACGACGCTCGGGCACCCCCTCCGTTCCGGAGGGGGAGTCTGACTACCACCGGTTTGTCCGTTGACTGAACGTCTCCCGCCGAAGGGGAGAAACGCCGTTTGCCGTCGCCGAACGGCGCCTCCCCCGCCCTCGCACACGACGCTCGGGCACCCCCTCCGTTCCGGAGGGGGCGTCTGACTACCACCGGTTTGTCCGTTGACTGAACGTCTCCCGCCGAAGGGGAGAGACGCCGTTTGCGCGATGCAAAGGACCCTCCGCCCCCTCCGGCGAACCTCCGCCCGACACTCAAACGAGGCGGGAGGGAGCACTATGAGGGAGCGCACACTCCGCGTCGCCGTCGTGGGCGGCGGCATGTTCTTCGAGGACGTCATCGGCCAGGCCATCATGGACTTCGAGCGCTACGGCATCGCGCCCTACCTCGGCGACATCGGCCAGGGGCGCTACGCCCGCGACCTCGCGGACATTGAGGTCGAGTTCGTCGCGATCGGCACACACTCCGCCACGCGCGGCACCGCCGGGACGACACCGTCTGGGAGGAGATCATCGCCGAGACCGAGCCGGACGTGATGATCGTCGCGACACCCGACGACCTGCACTACCCGCCGATCATGGGCGCACTGACGCGGGGCGTGGACGTCATCACCGAGAAGCCGCTGTGCCTGCTGCTGGAGCAGGCGGACGAGATCATCTCCGCCGCCGACGAGGCCGGGCTGATCGTGTCCTGCGACATGCACAAGCGCTACGATCCGATGAACGTGAAGCTCTTCCGCGACCTCGTGCCGCGCATGGGCGAGGTGAACTACGTCCGCGCGGTGCTGGAGGAGCCGCTGGAGGTCTCGACGGAGGTCTTCAAGTGGGCCGCGCGCTCGAATCCGTTCAGCTACGTGGGCTGCCACTGGACCGACGTGGTCTACTACTACCTCGGCGTCGAGCCCGTCTCCCTGCACGCCACCGGGCAGAAGAAGCTGCTGGTGAACTGGACCGACCCGGAGACCGGCGAACCGAAGCCGATAGACACCTTCGACTCGATCCAGGTCAAGGTGACCTACGAGAACGGGATGGAGGCGCTCTACGTCAACGCGTGGATCAACCCGGCGGACTTCGAGGGCCCGGTGAACCAGGAGATCAAGGTCTTCGGCACGCTCGGCAGCGCGTTCATGGACCAGCAGGACCGCGGCCTGCGCTACACGATCGGCGGCGAGGGCTCGCGCACCACGAACCCGTTCTTCAACGGCCTCACGCCGGCCTACGAGCGCTTCGATGAGATGAAGGGCTACGGGAAGGACTCGCTGACCGCGGGCCTGTCCGCGATCGCGCGCAGACGGTTGATGGGCGCGGACCTTGAGGAGCTTGAG
>JALGSW010000175.1 GCA_029821635.1 Candidatus Zipacnadia bacterium | reverse complement strand
CCGGTTCATCGATGCGAGCGAGAACGACACGCCCGGGAAGTGCACCTGCGAGCGCTGCCTTTCCTGGGATGAGCCCGACCCGACTCTCGACGTGCCGTGGGACGAGCGCCTGGAACACGCGCGGACGGCGTTCGAGGCCGGTGAGAGCGGCTGGGTCAAGTATCTCGGCAGCCTGGCGGACCGCTACGCGCGCTACTTCCTGGCGGTGCAGGCGGAGGCGCGGAAGCATGACCCCGACGCCGTCGTGATGGGCTACGCGTACTCGAACTACCGCTTCCCCCCGCGCGCGACGATGCTCAACGATCACATCTACATCGGGATCGTGCCCGGCGGCTGGCTGCTCGGCGACGCGGACGTGCGCGAGGAGATGCGCGAGCAGTGGGATGGCTGGGCGGCCACCGGCGCGAAGATGATGCTCCGGCCCAACTACATGCTCGACGGGCACAATATGCCGATGTACGCGGCGGACATCATCGGCGAGCATGTCCGCCACTGCGCGCAGAACGGGATGATCGCGACCGACTTCGATTCGTTGACCGGGCAGTATGCGACGCAGGGGCCGAACCTGTACATGCTCGCGCGGCTGACCGCCCGCCCGGACCTCACGGTCGAGGAGGTGCTGGAGGAGTTCTACGCGGCCTTCGGGCCCGCGGCGGACGCGGTGCGGGCCTACTTCGAGCACTGGAAGGCGATCTGCGAGGCGGTCAAGGAGCGGCCGGAGGGGATGCACTGGTCGTACCTCTACCGGGAGGCCGACGTCATCTTCACGCCGGAGGCGATGGCGCGCGGCGACGAGCTGCTGGCCGACGCGGAGGTGGCGGCCGCGGGCGATGCGACGGCCCTCGCACGGGTGCAGTGGCTGCGCAAGGGGCTTCAGAACGCGCGCATGACGCTGGACGTGCAGCGCGTCTACGAGGCCTACCGCGCGACAGGTGCGATCGTGCCCTACCGGGATGCGCTGACCGCGCTCGACGACCTGCGCGCGGAGATCGAGGGCGAGTTCGCGTGCAACGTGGGCTACCTCGCGTGGGCCGAGCAGCGGACGTGGGATCGCGACCTGCTCAAGCTCATGGCGCAGCCGGGCGAGCAACTGCCCGGCCCGTGGCGCTTCGCCTTCGACCCGGAAGGTGCAGGCGAGGAGGCCGGCTGGTTCGCTGAGGACTTCGACGATGGCGGTTGGGCCGAGACGGAGGTCAGCGCACCGTGGGAGGAGCTGTCTGCCGGGAAGCAGTGGCGCGAGGAGCATGCCGCCGACTACGATGGGCTCGGCTGGTACCGCACGAGCTTCCGGCTGCCGGAGGACGCGGCGGGGGAGAGGGTGCGGCTGATCTTCGGCGCGGTGGACGAGGCCTGCACGGTGTGGGTGAACGGGCGTCGGCTGCTGGACCGGCCCTACCCGTTCGAGGGCGACGCTGATTCGTGGAAGAAAGCCTTCGAGATCGACATCACCGACGTGGCCCGCGCGGACGCCGACAACGTGCTGGCGGTTCGCGTGGAGGACAACATGGGCGCGGGCGGTATTTGGCGGCCGGTTTGGATCGCGACCGCCGAGCCTGAGGCGGAGGCCGGGGCGAACCTGATCCCTGACGGTGGCTTCGAGGACGGGCCGGGCGAGTGGCTGACGAGCCGCATGATCGGCGACTTCAGCTTCGCGATCGCTACGGAGGGCGCGCGCAGCGGCGGCTCCTGTGCGCTGATCCGCTGCACGGCGCCGGGGCCGGAGGCCGACGAGCAGAAGTTCGCCTCACGCGTGTGGGGGCGCTGGCATCGTGCGATCGGCCCGGTCGATCCGGCGAAGACCTACCGGCTGCGGCTGTGGGCGCGGACGACCGACGACTTCGCCGGGACGCTGGCTGTCTGGCTCAAGGGCGGCTCCGAGCCGACCATGGCGGTGAACGTGCTCAACACCGAGGGGCTTTGGCGGGAGTTCACGATCGAGGACATCCACCCGACCGGGGACCAGCTCCACATCTACCTGAACCTGATGCACGGTCTCGGGACCGCGTGGCTCGATGACGTGGAACTGGTGGCGGTGGGTGAGTAGAGCCACTATGTTGCCTAAATACCCCATGTTGCGCATATGCGCAACATGGGGTATTTGCGCAACAAGTTACTTGCGCTTCGCCCACGCGACATACGTGGCGGCGGTCCAGCCGTAGTCGCGGATCACGGAGATGCCGCCCACGCCGCACTGGCCACCTTTGCGGTGCAGCCAGAACGGATGCGTCTCGCGTGCGGGGTCGTAGTACTCGAAGATGCCGCCCAGCGGCGCGCCCACGCCCGCGTACCAGTGCTCGATCGTCGCCATCGAGCGCCGGCGCAGTTCGTCCGCCACGTCGTCGAAGCCGTAGCGCTTCAGGCCCTCCCAGATCAGGAAGTTCACGTTGATCCACGCCGGCCCGCGCCACATGTCGTCGTCATACTGCGACTCGTCGAAGGCCACCGTCGGGACGGGCGTCAGGGCCCAGAACTCCGCTTCGTTCGTCAGGTGCTGCTCGACCATCCGCCGCGCCTGCGCCTCGCTCGGGATGCCCGCGATCATCGGCAGGAAGCACGCGCCCGACTTCATCGTCATCCACTCCTCCGGGTCCTCGCCGGGGCCGCGGTCGAAGTAGAGGCCAATCTCTTCGTGCCAGAGCCGCTCGTTGACGAGCCCCGCGAGGTCGTCGGCGCGCTGCTGCCAGTCGCTCCGCTCGCCCAGCGCCTCGGCCATCTGCGCGAGGAACTGCATCTCGCGCACCACCATCGCGTTGATGTCCACGTGATCGTCGATGATCTGGCGGTCAAAGCGCGGGGAGTTGTCCCAGCCCGACTCGCCGCAGCGGCAGCGCTCGACGTTGAACTCCTTGAGCCACTCGAGCAGACCGTTCCCGTTGACGTCGCGGTTGGCGAAGAGCCAGTCCATGAAGCGCCCCAGCGGTGCGTAGCAGGCGTGCAGGAACGCCTCGTCGCGGGTGACTTCGAAGACGCGCCAGGCGCTCCACGCGAGGATCGGCGGCTGCGTGTGCCGCTGATTCTGCGGCTCGGGCGCGTCGCACAGGTGGATCTTTCCGTCGGCCTCCTGCAGCTCGATGACCGCCAGGATCGTGTCCTGCGCCATCTCCCCGTCAAGCTCCCGCCAGCCGATGGCGTGGAAGGCCGAGTCCCACAGCCACATGTGCCGGTGCGGCCAGACGTCGGGCGTGGTCCAGCGGCGCTGGATGCGGCCCTCCGGCGCGCGCGCGTTGAGCTTGAGCACTTCGGCGCACTTGCGGTAGGTGCGCTCGTCGCCGGCAGGCTCCACGCCGCGCACGAACGCACTGCGTTGCTCGATCAGCGCGTCGAGGTCGGCGCTGATGGCCTCCGCGGCGCGCTGGGATGCTTCCTCCGGCGAGTGGGCCGAGAGTGCAAGGCACCAGCGGATGCCCGCCGCGGTCTCTTCCGCGAGCAGCGTCACGAAGCCCGCCTCTGTCTCGCCCGGGCCGTCGAGCCGCACGCTCAGGTCGCCGGTCACCTCGCCGACGATCGTCCGGCAGTCGGCGAAAGCGAACCGTAGCTCACCGGAAGCGTCAGAGGTAATGGCGGTGGCGCTCACGGCGTCGCCGAGGACGAGGCCGCTCGCCGCGCGCGCCTCCTGCAGCGCGCCCCCGAAGGTCAGTTGCACGTCGGGCTTGAGATGGAGGACGATCCCCAGCGGATCCGAGGTCGCGCCTCCGACGAGCGTGTTCGACCAGCTTGTCTGACCGTCGAGGCCGGAGAAGGTGAAGAGCTTGCCATCGCCCCAGACGTCGGGCATCTTCGCGTCGGGCATCGCAACCCGTCCCTTGCGCCGCAGCTGTTGGTCGTCATGCAGGACATTCCGTGCGCGCGCGGAACCGTCCTCCGTCGGTGCGTCTCGCGGGAAGATTCTCCTCGGTTCGAGCGGACTCGGGGATTATTTGTGACGTGCGCCGGGAATACTAGGAATTAATGATGAATGAGGGGGCGATCGCGGCCCGAAGCGGGCTGCGGGCGTGTGTGATTCATGACGAACCGGGACCATGGCTGGAGCGGGTGTTCAGGTAGCCGCCGGAATTCACAAGGAGTCCACCGACTCGAGGACGAAGTGAGACTGCACGAGAGGCCAACGATCAAGGAGACGAAGCTGATGATCAGTGCCGCGGCAACGATTGAGTTTACGGAGAGCTACGAAGATCTGAGCGACGAACAGGCCTTCCGCTTCAGGTTCTACTGCGAGCGCTGCGACAGCGATTACGCGAGCGACCCGCAGCCGTGCCCGCGCGATCAGAGCAACGCACTGCTCGGAACCGTGGGGCAGATCCTGCGCGAGGCGACGGACAGCGACTGCGAGCCGGCGACCGATGCGGTGCTGGTCGAGCGCGAGTCGGCCCTGCGCGCGGCCGCCACGCAGGTGGGGGAGCACTTCCACCAGTGCCCGCAGTGCGGCGAGTGGATCTGCGACAGGTGCTGGAATCGGTCGCTGCTGCTGTGTGAGAAGTGCGCGCCAAGTGGCATCGAGCAGGCCGCGAGGTGGTAGCCGACCGCTGATCGAGTGCGGGAAGTGAAGAGGGAGCCTCGGATGAGGCTCCCTCTGTGCCATTCAGGGCTGCGCGTCAGCGCACTACCGCTGCAGCATGGCGCTGATGACGCGGCCGATCTCGGTGTTGGTGATGTAGGGGCCGCGGACCGGATCGGCCCCCGCGCTGCGCGCGGCGCGCCTCACAGCCCGAACACGTCGAGGACGAAGCACTCGATCGCGGGCCAGGTCTGATCGAAGTAGGGCGGGTTGTTGAAGAAGCCGTGCGGTACGTCATCGACGAGGATCAACTCGGCGCGCAGGCCCTGGTCGTGCATGGCGTAAGCAAAGCGCGTGGACTGCTCGAAGGGAACGGTCACGTCCGCGGTGCCGTGCAGCAGCAGGCACGGGGGCGTGTTGGCGTCGATGAAGCGGATCGGCGAAGCCAACTCGAAGCGCTCGGGCATCTCCTCGGGGGTGCCGCCGAGGTATTTGACCGCCGCCGGGTGCAGGTTCGTGTCCGCGACGAACTCGGTCATGTCCGTGATGGGGTTGAGCAGCACCCCGAGCTGGACCGCGCTGGAGTAGCCGGCGCCGCCGCCCTCGCCCTCAAGCTCCTCCATGCCCGCGGTGGTGGCGAGCATCGTGGCAAGGTGCCCGCCTGCCGATCCGCCCATCGTGCCGATGCGGTCGGGGTCGGTGTTCAGCTCATCGGCGTTCGCGCGCAGCCAGCGCACCGCGGCCTTCACGTCGTGCACCGAGGCCGGGAACTTCGCTTCGCCCGAATAGCGGTAGCGGCAGCACGAGCTGACGATGCCCTTCGCGGCGAGCAGCGCCGCCTGGCGGTAGAACTGCTGAGGCGTGCCGCCCTGCCAGCCGCCTCCGAACGTGAACAGCATGGCCGGGTGTGGACCCTCGAAGCTCTCCGGCGGCAGAAACAGGTCGGTGGTCAGCTCCGTCTGCCCGCCCATCCCGTAGGGCACGTTCAGGCGCACCTCGACGCCCTCGGGGATCTCCATCGTCGCCCCTCCGCGGGCCTTGCCGAAACCGTCATTGAACGCCTCTGCTGCGAGCTTCGTGTCATCAGTCATGTCGCTCTCCCGGTGCTTCGCGTCGCTCGGTCCACTCGTGCTGCAGGATCGCGTAGAGGTATGAGTCGCGCCACTCGCCGCGCATCAGGACGTGCTCGCGCAGCCGCCCCTCCTGCCGCATGCCGATCTTGTCGAGCACGCGGACAGAGGCGCCGTTGCGGGCGTCCGCGGAGGCGTGGATGCGGTGCAGGCCGAGTTGCTCGAAGCCGAAGCGGAGCACCTCCAGGGCCGCTTCGGTGGCGAAGCCCTGCCCCCATGCGTCCTGGTGGTAACAGTAGCCCAGTGCGGCCTGTTGCAGGTGCTCATTCAGTCGCAGACCGACCGAGCCGATGACCCGGCCTGTGTCGCGCCGCACGACGGCGAGGCCCCATGTCCGGCGCGGCTCACCCGTGCGTTCCGCGAACTTCCGCTGGAGGAACTCGCGTGTCTGCTCCCGCGTGTTCGGGCCCCAGCCCATGAAGCGAACGACCTCCGGGTCACTCGCCCACTCGTGCACCGCGTCGACGTCCTCCTCGCGGAAGTCGCGCAGTTCGAGGCGTTCGGTCTGTAGTGGCAGACGGTCGCGCATGGCTCTCACCACGTGAATTCAGCGGTCGCAACAATTCCGAGATGCAGCAGCTCGGGGCTGCGATTGTACCACGCCAACGTTATCATACCCTCCGCGCCCGCCTCCACGCAACGGTCGGCGAATGTCTTGATGTTCTCCACGTGACGCTGCAGGTCGGGCAGTGTGTGCCAGAAGCTGTGATTGCCCGAACAGGTCGGGGCACCGTAGACGACGCGCCCGCGCGCCTGGTAGTGCTCGATGTAGGGCACCGCCGGGACGAACTTCGGGAACTGCTCGCCCAGGCAGTCGCGGTAGACCGACAGGTACGCCTCGCCGAGGTCGCGGTCGAGGCGCGCGGGCCGGGCGAAGCGGTCGAGCGTCCTGCGCGTGATCTCCGGCAGCTCGCCCGCCCACTCGGTGTCCCAGCGCTCATCGTAGACCACCGCGCCCGCGTCACTGCCGCGCGCGACCAGCAGCGGGCTTGGGTGCTGCGTGGTCCAGTAGTCCCAGTACATCACCTGCGCGGCCTCGTGCAGATGGTCCATCGTCTCCGGGTGCGCGCAGAGGATGTCGTCCCAGATGATCGGCGCGATCCCGCGCGCGTCGAGCCACTCACAGACGCGGTTGACGTGATCGGCGTAGAGGCGGCCCTTGCCCGCCTCGGCCACGCGCGCGGCGCACTTCGGGCATGCGCCGAGCTGGCGCGTCTCATCGCCACCCACGTGCAGGCGCTCGCACGGCCCGATGAAGTCGAGCACCTGCTCGGTCAGCTCCGCCCAGACCGTCACCGAACGCTCATTGCTCGGGCAGAACTGCGCGCGCGCCTCGTCCTCCTCGCGGACGTCGGCGTACTCGTCATGCTGCAGCAGCCACTCGAGGTGGCCGATGCACTGCACCAGTGGGATGATCTCCAATCCGAGGTCGCGCGCCTCGTCCACGATGCGCCGCAACTGCGGCCTCGTGAGCGCGGACGGTGACGCGACCGCCGCGTGCTCGCCCTCGAACGGGAAGCGGTCGCCGAACTCGATGAGCAGCGCGTTGAGCTTGTGCCGCGCGGCGGAGCGCATCAGCGAGGTAATCTGCGCCTCGTCGAGCTGGTAGATCTTCTCCACCATGAGCTGCAGCCCGCGCACCGGCAGTCGCGGCCAGTCCCGCACGGTCCCGACCGGCAGCATCGGGCCGTCGCGCAGGTGGTCGATGGTCGCCAGCGCGTGGAGGTAGCCGGGCCGGTGCGACGCGACGACGGTGATGCGGCCGGGCGCGATCTCCAGCGAGTACTCCTCGCGGCCGAGGCCGTCGTCGCGCCGGAGCGCGATCTCGTTGGTCTCGTCATTCATGCCGATGCAGAACGTCTCGGCAAACTTCGACCCAACGTCGAGCAGCCCGGAGTCGTCGATCACGCGCCAACTGCGATCGACGAGCACCACCTGCTCCTCGGACAGCTCCATCTCCTTCGGCGTCGGCATGACCTCTGCGATGCGCATGGGTCTCTCCTCATTCGCTGTAGTACGCAGTTCGGCAAGGCCGCCCCGAGCACGGCGGCTCCCTCAGATGTGATCGATGCGCTGGTACTCCCACGGTGTGAACGGGATGGCGCGGCTCAGCGCCTCCACGTCGCCGGGGCGCGCGCCGCGGACCGTCGCGATCTCCTGCGCCACCAGCGGCCGCAGGTCCAGCCGGCACATGAGCCAGCGCACCGCCTGGTAGTGCTTCAACTCGACGGTGATCTCACGCGAGGGCACGCCGCCCGGTTCGTGGGCCACGAACTCCTCCTGCGGCGTCCAGACGCGCACGCGCACACCCGACAGCTCGCCCTGCGGCGCCCAGACGATGTTCGCGAGGCGCTCCCAGTCGAGCGGGCAGGCCATGATCATGTTGCCGCGCGGCTGCGGCCGGAAGCCCAGGGCCTCGAAGACGGGCGTGTACGTGCCGACATCGTGCAGCTCGGCCGCGACCGCGACGCCGCGCTCGGCGGCCACCGCGCAGGCTCCGCGCAGCAGGCGCAGCGCCATCGCGGCGTCGCCGCCGCGCGTCGCCAGCTCCATCACGCTCACCGGCCGCTGCTCGCGCAGGCTCAGGATGCAGTGCCCGAGCAGGCGCCCGTCGCGCTCGACGGTGAGCGCGGCGAAGTCGCCGCCCATCTCGACCGCCTCGAGCTGCGTGAAGGCCGTTGCGTAGAAGCCCGGCAGGCGCTGCTCGTAGCCCCCGGCGTGCTCGTTCGCCGAAGCCATCGTGGCCGCGAACTGCTCCTCGCGTTCGAGGATGCCCTCGACCGGTAGCAGCCCCCCCAGCGGCTCGCCGACCGTGCCGGGCGCGTCGTGCTGCCAGCCCCGGACGTAGCAGCAGTCGGTCAGCCCGTTCTTGTCGTAGTGGTTGTACGCGGCGCTGCGCTCGCCACCGCGGTAGACGGTCAGCACATCGATCCGGTCGCGCATGAACTGCTTCATGGCGTCCTGGATGCGCGTCCCCACGCCCTGCCCGCGCATCGATTCGTCCACGCACACGGAGTGCTCGAAGGCCACGCGCACGATCACGCCCGGTCGCAGCACGAACCGGCGGCTATGCAGCGGGATCTCGCCGACGATCCGGCCCCCCTCGACCGCCACGCCCGCGGTTACGTCATCGCGCGCCATCCAGCGGCGCATCTCCTCAAACGGGACCGGCGGGAAGACCGCGTCGTGCAGCGCGTGGAAGCTCTCGATGTCATCGGGCTGGAACTCGCGGATCACGATCTCGCTCATGAAGGACCCTCCGCGGCGATTGCCGTTCGCCGTTTGTCGTCTGCTGTTTGCCGTTCGCCGTTTGTCGTATGTTGTTTGTAGGACGGGCTTCCAGCCCGTCATCTGTAAGGTCGTCTGACGCCAAACGGCGACGGGCTGGAAGCCCGTCCGCTATAGGACGGAGAGTCAAGGGCTTGGTGTGAAGAATTGTTGGCCGCTGGTGTGGGCGGCCGGTTCTCGATCGCGCCGGGCCCGACAGTCCGCTATTCGCCTC
>JALGSW010000024.1 GCA_029821635.1 Candidatus Zipacnadia bacterium | reverse complement strand
GGCAACAGCAACGGCAACGACTATCAACGGCTAACGACTAACGACCACAGCATCCAAGACAACCGGACATTTCTACCTTGCTGCAGACCGGACATTTCTACTTTGCCTTTACACTTCGGCGCATTCGGCACGCCGCACGCTGCAATCAACGCCCCGCCCGCTGCCGCCGGCCGCCCTTCCCCGTTGCAGTCGTCGCCGTTGCTGTCGTTGCCGTCGTTGCTTCTGTTGCTTCCGTTGCTGCCGTGAGTTGACATGGTGGGCGCGCTTGCCTAATATGTGTGCGGCGCGGCGGTGGCGTCGTCACGGAAGGGCGCGGCGGCGGTCGCGGTCGGGCCGCGAAACCCCACGATTCAACCCCGGGCTGCGGTCTCGGGTGGGCAGACACAAGGAGGCACACGATGAGTTCGGGCGAGATGATGTTTGACGAGTCACATATGTGGGTGCGGATCGAGGACGAGGATACCGCCGTCACTGGTCTATCGGACTACGCGCAGGACATGCTGGGCGAGGTCATTTTCGTGGAGCTTCCCGAGGAGGGCGCTGCGCTGGTGCGCGGTGACGCCTGCGGGACAGTCGAGTCGGTCAAGTCGGTCGAGGACCTCATCTCCCCGATCAGTGGCGAAGTCGTTCGCGTTAACGAGGAAGTCCTGGATGCCCCCGAGCTGATCAACCAGGACCCCACCGGCGACGGCTGGCTGATGGAGGTCAAGCTTGAGATCCCGACGGAGCTTGCGAGCCTCATGAGCGATGGCGAGTACGAGCGGCACCTCGACAACCTCGAGGGCGACCTCGACGACGACGAGGACTTCTGAACGCGCTCGCACAGCGACGAATTCGGCGGCCGGCCAGCAGATGGCCGGCCGCTACCGTTCCGGCACACAGGCAGCACGCGCAGGGCAACGGGTGATTCGATGAAGCAGTGGCGTCTGATCGAGAGCGGCTTCGCCGACGGCGCGACCAACATGGCCGTGGACGAGGCGATCGCGGACGCGGTCACAGCGGGCGAGCAGCCGCCCACGCTGCGCCTCTACGGCTGGCGGCCGCCGGCGGTATCGCTGGGCTACAACCAGGCGTTCGACGATGGCATCAATCGGGCCGCGGTCGAGGCGCGCCGCTACGGCATCGTGCGCAGGCCCACCGGGGGGCGGGCGATCCTGCACGCCGATGAGCTCACCTACTCGTTCTGCATCCGCCAGGACGCGATCCGCGGCGGCGGCTCGACGATGGAGTCGTACCGGGAGATCTCGCGCGGGATCATCGCGGGCCTGGAGCTACTCGGGGCGACCGTCAGCCTGGGTGCGGACGAGGACGGTCCGGGGGTGAACTTCTCCGGCCAGGACTACAACGCCACGCACGGCGCCGAGGCCGCGAGGCCCATCTGCTTCGCCAAGACCGCGCGCTGCGACCTGCAGGCGGAGGGGCGCAAGGTCGTCGGCAGCGCGCAAGTGCGGCGCAACGGCGGCATCCTGCAGCACGGATCGATCCCGATCACGATCGACCTGGAGGACCAGGTTGCGGTGATGCCCGGCACCGACGGGCGCATCTCCCGAAGGGTGCTGGCAGGCGCGGCGATGAGCGTGACGGAGTTGCTCGGCCGAGCGGTGAGCTACGAGGAGTTGAGCGCGGCGGTCGTGAGCGGCTTCGCGGAGAGCTTCGGCGTGGAGTTGCTGAGGGTGGAGCTCAGCCCGGCCGAGTCAGCGGACGCCGAGCGCCTGCGCGCGGAGAAATACGCGACGGATGAGTGGAATGAGCGCACGCCGGGGCGTCGGGAGGAGTGAGTAGCGAAAGAGAAGCGGCAACGACGTGAGCCGCCGTTGCCGTTGCTCGTAGCTCGTCGCCAGCAGCTACGCCAGCCCGACCTCCGTCACCGTCCGAACGCCCGGCTCGGCCGCCACGAGCGGCCACATGAAGTTGATGACCGCGCCCGCGGTCGCGGTGTCGCCGTGGATGCCGCCCTGCACGATCGCATGCACCGGCGGCACGCCCTCGACACGCACCTCGTCGCGCTCGTCCTCGCCAAGCGCCATGATCAGCTCCAGCCGCACGTCGCCCATCGTGAGCGTCTGATGCTGCCCGCGTACCTCGCCCTGCGCCACGCTGAAGTAGTCCGTGCGGATCGGCTCGGCGGCGATCACCGGGTCGATCGTCTCCTCGAAGTCATCCCACGGCCAGCCGAGCGAGTCCGCGAGCAGTGCGGCCGATTCGGCGAGGCCGACGTGCCCGATCTTCCCCTGAGACGCGAGCTCGCGGAAGTCGTCGGGCTGCATCCCCGAGCCGATCTTCGCCTGAAGCTGGCGGCGGCGGCGGGAAGCGTCGAGGAAGCGCCCGGCATGGATTGAGTCGATGCGCTGACAGACGCGCGTCATCGTGAACGGGAAGAGGTCGAGGACGAAGCCGGGGTTGACGCCCGCGCCGAGCAGCGCGACCTCGTTGGCGGTCGCCACGGCGTCGAGGCGGTCGGCGGCGGTCGCCGCGCGCAGCCATGGGAAGACGAGCTCCTCGCAGGTGGAGATGCAGCACAGGCCGCTCTCGAGGATCGCTGTGAACTGCTCTTCGACGGCCTCGACGTGCGAGCCGGTACAGACGACCGCGAGGTCCGCGCCCACCTCGTCGGCGGCGTCGAGCGCGTCCTCGAGCGACGCACAGACGGTCAGCTCCGGCAGCTCCTCCTCCTGCGCCACGGTGCGCAGCGATGCGCCCGCGATCTCCGGTGAAATATCCGCACAGGCCACCGGCTCACAGATGCCCGCCCGCGCGCCCGCCTTCAGTATCTCCAGCCCGATGGTGCCGAGGCCAACGTGAACCGTTCGGAGCGTGCTGCCCATGGTCGATCCCCTCGTCATGCACACAGTTGCACGATCGCAGCGGAGTGTACACTATCAGTTTCGACCGGGCAAGGGGGAGCGGCAGTGGCGAGGGGCAAGTGACAAGTGGCAAGCAACGGCACGGCAACGGCAAGTCACGGCAACGGCTCGGCGCCGCCGCTCAGGCCGCGACCTCATCCTCGCTTTCATCGCCCGGTGGGGTGGGATCGAAACGGTAGCCGACCGAGCGCACGGTGATGATGTAGCGTGGACTGCGACCGTCCTCACCGAGCTTCCGGCGCACGCGGCCGATGTGCACATCGAGCGTGCGGGTCTTGATGCTCCGCGGGTAGCCCCAGACGGTCTCCAGCAGGTACTCGGACTCGAGCACCTCGCCGGCGTGCTGGCCGAGAGTCCAGAGCAGGTCGCACTCCATCGGGGTGAGGCTGCAGCTCTCATCGCCGACCGTCAGGCGGTTGGCGGCGTGGTCGATCACGATGCGACCGAAGTCCAGCAGTTCACCGGGCTCGCGCTCGACGGCCACCCCGGCGGCACGGCGCAGGGCGGCCTTGACGCGTTCGCGCAGCTCCTCCACGTCGCATCGCCCGCTGACGACGTCGTCCGCGCCGAGTTCGAGCGCGAGCACTCGGTCGAGGTCCTCGGCTTCGGCGGCCAACACGATCAGGGGGACGTCGCTGCTGCGGCGCAGGCGCCGGCAGACGTCCAGCGCGTGCAGGTCCGGCAGGTCGGTCGAGACCAGCACGAGGCCGGGCGCGACGTGCTCGTGCAGCCGCAGGGCCTCCTCGCCCGTGGAGGCGGAGCGCACAGCGAGGCCCAGCGAGCGCATCGCGACGCCCAGTCCTTCCCAGCGATGGTTGTCATCGGCGGCAAGTAGCACCGTCACGGGCATATGAATCACCTCGAATGAGGGCGACGTCCGGCTGCGCCGCCAGACGCATGGTGCGGGCGCTCCTTAATATATATCCGGTCGCGAGCGGCGCATCTTGAGTGGCGCCGAGGGCTCGGCAGGCTCTGGCAGCGGCAGCAACTCCAGGGCGCACGGCCCGGCGACGACAGCAGCTCGGGGCCTCCGGAAGGCGGCCCGCGAAGCCGTAGGCGCTGCCTGCGAAGCCCGTTTAGCGCCTCCCCGCCACCCCCTGTCGCAATCTTGACTTGCCCCCTCCTATGGCTTACAATCGCATGGTATTCGTACCGCGTTTTCGGGGCTGACAGGAGGATTCTTCGTGAGAGGCGACACCAAGTTGCTTATCTTCATCGGCGATGGCATGGGCGGACGCCCGATCGCCGAGTTGGACAGTCAGACCACGATCGAAGCCGCGAACACCCCCGCGATGGACCGCGTAGCACGTGAGGGCTCCTGCGGGATGCTCGACCCCATCGCTCCCGGCCGACCCGCCGGCAGCGACACTGCGCACATGGCGATCCTCGGCTACGAGCCGGAGAAGTACTACCGCGGCCGCGGGCCCTTCGAGGCGAAGGGCGTCGGCATCGAGGTCAGGCCCGGCGACGTGGCCTTCCGCTGCAACTTCGCCACCGTCGAGGGGAAGATGGTCGTCGATCGCCGCGCCGGCCGCATCAAGTCCGGCACCGTCGAGCTCGCCGACGCGATCCGCGAGGAGATTCCCAAGATCGGCGACGTGCAGATCATCTTCGAGCCGTCGGTCGAGCATCGCGCGGCCCTCGTGCTGCGCGGCCCCGGCCTGTCCCATGAGATCAGCGAGGTCGATCCGCACGAGCCGGACGTGGACTACTTCGAATCGCACGCGCTGGAGGGCGCCGAGGACGTCGCGGGGGCGAACAAGACCGCGCGCGTCATCAATGAGTTCGTCAAGCGCGCCAACGAGGTGCTCCAAGACCATCCCGTCAGTAAGCAGCGCCGGGCCCAGGGCCTGCCGCCCGCGAACATCGTTCTGCCCCGCGGCGCGGGCACGGCCGTTCACCTGGAGGACTTCGAGCAGCGCTACGGCGTGCACGGCGCGATGATCGTCGAGGTGGACCTCGTCCGCGGCGTCGGTGAGTACCTCAACATGGACGTCATCCACGTGGACGGGGCAACCGGCGGCCAGGACACCGACGAACTGGCGATCGCCCGCGCGATCGTCGAGGCCTTCGAGACGCACGACTTCGTGCTCGCGAACATCAAGTGCCCCGACCTCGGCGGCCACGACGGCGACTGTCAGACGAAGATCGACGCCATCGAGAAGGTTGACCGCGCCATCGGCCACCTGCTCGAGAACCTCGACTGGGACTGCACGACGATCATGGTCACCGCCGACCACTGCACGCCCTGCTCGCTGATGGATCACAGCGGCGACTCGGTCCCGATCGCGTTCTTCGGCAACGGCACCCGCCCCGATGACGTCGATGTCTACGGCGAGCGCGCCTGCTCGAAGGGCATCATGGGTAACCTGCGCGGCATGGAAGTCATGAACGTCATGCTCAACTTCGCCGGTCGCGCGGAGAAGTTTGGCGCATGAAACTGCTCGCGGGAATCCTCGCGGCCCTGGCGATCGCGCCCACATGGGCGGCAGACGTCCAGCCGGGGCCGTCGCTCGAGGTCGCGGCGGAGAACGCCGCTCCGGGCCCTGAGGTCTTCCGCATACGCGTGGACAACCGGGCCGACGGCGCGATCGAGGTGAGCCGTGACGGCGGCGCCGGGTGGCTGACCATCGGGCATGTGACCGCGCCCGCCACGGCCGTCAACCCGGCGGGTTACACCGCCAGCCAGTGGGCGCACGACAGCGCCATCGCGGCCTCGGCCGTCAACGCGCTGCACGTGAAGGTAGCCAACGAGCCGCAGACGGGGCGCGGCGTAGTCTTCTCACTGGTGCCCGCGGGCACGGTGCTCGGCGCGGCGAAGGGCCGCGGGAGCACCGCCATCGCCACGGACATTCCCGGCGGCGAGGGGATCTTCGGCGGGGGCTTCGCGCCGCCGGTCAACTCGCCGGTGGCTGTCGAGCGTGACGGACTGCAGCCGCTTGCGGCAGACTACGTGCCGTCCGAGGGCGACCTGATCGTCATCCGCGCGCTCGAACCGCCCGACCGCATCACGTGGCTCGACTTCGACAACAGCTTCGGCGGCCTGATCACCGCCCGCTACGTCGGCGGCCGGGAGAAAGCCATCGGCACGGTGCTGCGGCCCGTGGTGGGCATCGGGCGCTTCGCAGGCACACTCGACGCGGCCCCGGGGCGCATCCGAGCCAACCATCCGGGCGTCATTGACATCTCAACCTCCCCGCTGGGCATGATCGGCGGCTTCCAGATCGTCCCGTCCGGCCACGCCGACAGCCCGGAGATCTCGTACATCCGCACCGGCACACAGTGGATGGTCGTCGGGCCGATCAGCGCGACCGATCCCACGTGGGAGGGAATTGCGCCGCTGTTCTCAGGCTACCTGAGCCCGAGCTACCGCCCCGACGATCTTCAGCATGAGGACTGGATGCGCCGGCTGCTCTCGCGCTGCCAGGTGCAGGTGCGCTTCGGGGCAGGCGACTGGGAGCTGATGCCGCGCATCGCCATCGACCCGGACGCGCCCGAGGGGGCGGACCGGCACGATCTCGGGCGCAGCGGCCTGTGGCGCATCAAGGGCAGCCTCAACCCGTATGTGCCGCTCGCGGCGGCATCGTACAACGCGCTGCCGGGGCTCTCGCACCTGCGGATCATCCTGCCCCGCGCGCAGTACTGGCCGGGGCCTGCCGAGGGTGGCATCTGGTGACGCGCTACGTACACGGCTACTCCGACCGCGAGCGCGAGCGGCTGCAGGATCAGGCGGCGGCCGTCCGAGAGTTGCTGCACAGAGACACCGGCTACGCCGCGGGCGAGCTGGTGCTGGAGCCCGGATGCGGGGTCGGCGCGCAGACGGTGACGCTCGCGCGCACGAGCCCGGGGGCGCAGATCGTCTCAGTTGACATTCAGTGCTCATCGGCGCGGCAGGCGCGCGAGGCCGTGCGGGCGGAGGGCGCGCCCGAGCGCCAGGCGGACGTCGCGTTCGGCGCGGCGAACGTCTTCGGCCTGCCCTTCGACGATGCGCGCTTCGACCACGTCTTCGTCTGCTACGTGCTCGAGCATCTCGTCGGGCCGTCGCGGGCGCTGGCGGAGTTCAGGCGCGTCCTGCGGCCCGGCGGCACGATCACGGTGATCGAGGGCGATCACGGATCGTGCTACTGGCACCCGGAGAGCGACGCCGCGCGCCGCGCCTGGCAGGCGCTGATCGACGCGCAGGCCGCGCTCGGCGGAGACTCGCTGATCGGCCGGCGCCTCTACCCGCTGCTGGCGGAGGCGGGCTTCAGCGACGTGAAAATCTCACCGCGCATGGTATACTGTGACGGCAGCCTGCCGGGCCTGCAGGATGCGTTCGTCGGCAGGACGATCTCGCCGATGGTAGAGACCGCGCGCGAGCGGGCCATCGGAGCCGGGCTGATCGACGAGGAGACCTTCGAGCGTGGGGTGCGCGAGCTCTACGCCCTCGCGACGACGCCGGAGAGCACGTTCAGCTACACGTTCTTCAAAGCGGTTGGGGTACGATGAGCGATCTCACACATGGTCGGACCCGGCGGATGCTGCGCGGCGGCTTCTCGCTGCTGGTGAGCCTCCCGCGCAATGACGCGCAGATGGCCCGCGCGGTGCTTGACGCAGGCGCCGACGGCCTGAAGGTTCACATCGGCCTGGAGCACTTCGCCAGCGGCCTGTGCACCGGTTCGCTCGATGACGAGCAGGACGCGCTGCGGGCGATCTGCGCGCTCGGCGCGCCGGTCGGCATCGTGCCCGGCGTCGGCGAGGGCCTCGCGACGCGCGAGGAGATGCTGCGCCTCGCGGACATCGGGATCGACTTCTTTGACCTGTATGCGACGGACATGCCCGCGTGGATGCTGCGCATGGATGACTGCCCGCTGTCGGTGATGGTCGCGTTCAGCGCCACCTGCCGGCCGTGGGGGCTGATTGAGAGCGTGGCGGCGCCCAGCCGTCCGGCGATGATTGAGGCCTCGATCGTGCCGCATGAGGGCTACGCCACGCCGCTGACCGCCGCCGACGTCTCGGAGTACGCGCAACTCGCCGCGCGTGCCGAGCAGCCGGTGATCGTGCCGACCCAGAAGGCCGTCCTGCCCGAGGAGGTCGCGGTGCTACGCGACGCGGGTGTGGCCGGGCTGCTGATCGGCGCGATCGTGACGGGCAAGGAGCCGGCGTCGATGGCGGGGGCGACCGCGCGCTTCCGCGGCGCGATCGACGCAACGAGTGCACACTGACGACAACCAAGCGGACGACGCCAGGAGGGACCCGGCGTGTCATTGAGACACAGAGCGCATCGGATCATCTACGTCCCGCTGGATAACCGGCCCTGCAACGCGAGGCTCCCGGGGCTACTCGCGCGGATGGTGGACTTCGAGCTGGTCATGCCGCCGCTGGAGATGCTCGGGGAATTGCGGCAGCACGCCGAGCCCGACCGCATCGCCGAGTGGCTGCTCGAGTCGCACGAGCGCGCGGACTGCGCCATCCTCTCGCTGGACATGCTCGCCTACGGCGGCCTCGTCCCCTCCCGCTCAATGCGCACCTCCCCGGCGACCGCCCTCGAGCGCCTCGACGTGCTCAAGAAGCTGCGCGAACGCCTCGGTGAGGGCGCGGTCTACGCTTCCAACACGATCATGCGCCTGTCCATCACCGCCGACTCGCCCCAGACCGGGCAGTACTGGGAGCCGATGCGGCAGTACTCCGAGCTGAGCTACCGCGTCCGGCAACTCGGCGAGCAGGACAAGTCCGAGCGGCTGCTCGAGCTTGAGGCGCAGATCCCGGCGGAGATCATCTGTGATTACCGCGCGGCGCGCGAGCGCAACCATCGCGTCAACATGCGGGCCGTGGACGAAGCCGCGGCCCACAACATCGACTTCCTCGCGCTCACGCAGGAGGATGCTGCGCAGTTCGGCCCGCACATCGACGAACAGGAGCGCCTGCGCGACCGCATGGCGTCGCTGAACGTCGAGGACCGCGTGACGATCCACCCCGGTGCCGACGAGGCCGGGATGACGCTGCTCGCGCGCTTTATCCATCGGCACATGCTCAAGACGCCGACCGTGCGCGTCTTCTATGCCTCCGAGGAGGGCGCAGACCGCATCGCGACCTTCGAGGACCGGCCGCTGCGCCAGACCGTCGAGGCGCACATCGCCGCCGTCGGCGCGGAGATCAGCGACGATCCCGAAGCCGACCTACTGCTCGCGATCAACACCCCCGTCGAGGGCAAGCGCGACGACTATGTGCGCGGCGCGGCCCGCGACCGCCGCCGCCGCGAAGTGCGCTCGCTGCTGGGGGCCGTCGCCGCGGAATCACCGCGCCGCGTGGCCCTCGCCGACGTGGCATTCCCGAACGGAGCCGACGAGGCGCTCATGCGCGAGCTGCGCCACAGCGACCTGCAGCTCCATCGCCTGCTCTCCTTCGGCGCCTGGAATACCGCCGGCAACACCATCGGATCGACGCTCGCGCACGGCACACTGCGGCTCATCGCGCTGCAGGACAAGGGCGCGTTCGACCTCCCCCATGCGCTACCTGGAGCTGCTCAACTCGCTCATCGACAGCGAGCGCGCGCACGTCGAGTTCCTCTTCGGCCGCTTCGTGGACGACTGGCTCTACCAGTCGCGCGTGCGCCGCGAGGTCACCGAGCGCGTCGTCCAGCTCCTCGAGGCGTCGGTCTTCGACCTCTCCGGCAGCTACCGGCAGACTGAGCGCATGGTGGCCCGCGAGCTCTCCGCCGCCGCCGGGGACCTGTGGACCGACCACTTCCTGGCGCAGGAGATGGTGCAGATCGGCTACGAGCAGACCCGCTCGAGCCTGGTGCTCGACGCGCTGGAGGAGACGCGCGTGAGCCTGCCCTGGCACCGCATGTTCGAGGTCGGGCTGGACTTCAAGTTCGGCTTGGAGCTCGTGCCCGGAGGGCAGTGAACGGCAGGGGCGAGCGAACGGCAGGGGCAAGTGGCAAGTGAACGGCAGCCGGCGGACGGCGAGCAACGCGCCCGCTTCCCGCAATGACGAGACATTCCCCTCAGGACTGGTGAGAATGCCCGAGATCCGACTCCTGCTGATCGGCACAGGCCAGAACATGCTCGGCCACATTCGGTCGCTCGTGCAGCTCAAGGGCGTGGAGATCGTCGGGATGGCCGACGTTGACGAGGACCGGCTCGCGCGCGCGATGGAGATGCTGAACGAGCCCGTGCCCGGCCTGCTCGACTACCGCGAGCTGCTCGAGACCGTCGAGGCCGACGCGTGCTTCATCGCCGTGCCGAACTACCTGCACCGCCAGGTCGCCTGCGACTGCCTCGACGCCGGTCTGCATACGATGTGTGAGAAGCCGATGGCGACCTCGACGGCCGACTGCGATGCGATGATCGCCGCCGCCGACCGCAACGACCGCTTCCTGCAGGTTGGCCTGTCCTGCCGCTTCTCGCGCGTGGACAGCACCGCCCACCGGCTGGTGGCTTCCGGGGCGATCGGTGAGCCGAAGATGGTCTGGGCACGCGAGTTCCGGGCGCCCTTCGCGAAAAAGTACGAGGACTGGATCCTCGACCGCAACCGCTCCGGCGGGACGCTTGTCGAGAAGACCTGCCATCACTTCGACCTGTTCAACTGGTTCACCGGCGCCTGCGGCGGCTCGAACGCCACTCGCGTCTACGGCTCCGGCGGCGCCGACTGGGTCTACGAGGACCTGAGCCGCCTGCCCGAGGGCCGGACCGAGGCCGAGGAGCCGACGCTCAATATCATCGACAACGCCTTCGTGACGGTGGACTACGACACCGGGGCGCGCGCCGAGCTGCTTCTGTGCATGTTCGCCAACAGCGGGCGCAAGCTCGAGATCGGCATTCAGGGCACCGAGGGCGCGGTCATCTACTACCGGCTGGAGTTCCGCGTGGATCTGTTCGACGCGGACCATCCCAAGGAGCCGCGCACGATCGAGATCGACATCCCCGATGACGAGATGGGCTGGAGCCACCACGGCCAGGCCTACCTCGAGCAGCTCTACTTCCTCGACTGCGTCCGCAAGGGCGAGCGGCCGACGGTGGATGGCTACGTGGGCAAGCGTAGCGTGGAGATCGCGCTGGCGGCCGAGGAGTCGGTGCGCACACACATGCCGGTGGGCATCGACGCGACGCCGTTGCAGTAGCACCGCGCACTTGCCACGTGAAACTGACACGGGCCGCGCCTTCTGAGAAGACGCGGCCCGTGTCGTGTCTACGCAGAGTGGCAGTGCTTCTTACTGCTGCGGGTTGCCGACGATCGCGTCGCCATCGGCCGGGCCGAGGTCGTTCGCGCCCCACTTGAGGTTGGACCACTTCGCATGGCCGTCGGCCATGACGCCGTTCCAGCCCTCGTTGTGCCGGTCGAGGTCCCACACGTAGTTCGTGGTCGCCTCATCGTACCGGCGCAGGCGGAAGTAGTTGTTGGTGCCGTCCACGCCTATCAGGAACGCTGCCGGGTGCTGAACTTCGCCCAGAGCGACCTGGCCGGCGCGCAGGTTGTAGGTGTAGTTGACGCCGTTGGGGAAGGTCGGGTCGGTCGCGCTCGCTCCGCCCGAGTGGATGTTGTTGTCGTTGTAGCTCGGGCACGCGAAGATCTGCCCGTTGTTGATGTAGGGGTAGATCGCGCTGAACCAGTATTCGGGGCCACCCTCGGGCAGTACCGCGGACGGTACCGTGTACTGCGCGCTGCGGGGCAGCATGTCATCGTAGTCCTGTGCGTACATCAGCACCCCAAGCCCGATCTGCTTGAGGTTCGACAGACATGATGTCTGACGTGCCTTCTCCCGCGCACGAGCGAAAACGGGGAAGAGGATTGCTGCCAAGATCGCGATGATAGCGATGACAACCAGCAGTTCGATCAACGTAAAGCCGCGTCGCATATGACTTCCTCCTTGTGCATTTGGTGTTTGCGTACACGATGACGGCGACCGCTATCGGCACACTCATGCCAACGCTCGGCCGCCGCCGGTGCTACTCGAGTGCACTGCTTCTTTCGACGCAGCGCGCCCGCCCCAAGTTCACTGGTCGGGCGAACTCTCCCAGCCCTCCTCCGGGCACTCCGCAAGCAGCGAGCGCATCTCCTCCAGAACCTCCTCGGCCCGCTCCGGGTCTTTGATCGAGAGCCGCTCGTCCAGCGCGACTTCCTCGCCCGAATGCAGCCTGAGGATCGGCAGCTTGTAGGGCACGCCCTCCGCCGTGGTCACGTCCCGAGTGATCTCGCGCATCTGCACCGACTCGATCTCGCCGAACGGGATCTCGCGCGCCTGCGTCTCGCCGCTCACCAGGCTTGTCAGCGCCACGATGCGCCGGTCGCGGTCGAAGCTGACCTCCCAGCGATTGCGCCCGGTCGCGAGGTAGCGCGACAGCGCGATCCCGCCGATGATGAGGATCAGCCCGGCGATGATCTTCCACAGATCGCCGCTGAACGCGTACCACACTCCTACGGCAACGCCCGCGAGGATCATCGTCCACGCCTGGCAGCCGAGGCAGCAGACCGCACCGCGGTCCGCCGCCTCGTAGGTCACCACCCGTTCGGGCCTTGCTTCCGTCCCGTCAACCGGCTCAGGCCGCTCGTCGGCCATACACGCTCCGCCTCTCACCACTCGATCCGCACGCTCAGCGCGTCGCCGCCCGCGGTCAGCTCAAGGCCCTCAGGCCAGTCGATGAGGAGCTGCCCGTCCTCGACGCGCGCCTCGACCTCCTCCTCGGCCCCGCCGACGTAGGCGGAGACGGACGGGCGCTCACGCGCGCTCTCCCCAACGCCGTCCGGCAGCCCGAGCCGCAGCGTGCGCAGCGACAGGCTGCCCCACGCCACGGAGAGCGTGTTGTGCTGCGAGGCCGCGTCGCGCCGCTGACCGAAGCTCCCCCAGCCCTCGGCGGCGATGAAGAAGCTCCGGAAGTCCTCAGGGCTCACGCGCGGGTCGAAGCCGAGCAGGCCCTTCGGCGCGTGGTAGACGCGGCCGCCCGCCGCCTCGAGCATGTACCATGACGCCATCGGCCGCGCGTAGTGATCGCCGCACTCGATCTCATTCCACGGGCTGCGGAAGGTCCCGTCGTGGCGATCGTACGCGGCCTTGATGAGCTGCATCGCCTCCTCGACCATGCCCTCCGCGAGCATGTGTCCGGCGACCTGGAACTCCAGGCCCGTCCAGGCCTCGTCGGCGTAGAGCATCGGCGCGTCCTGCCGCCCGCCGCGCGGCCAGGTGGTGGTCAGCAGGCCCTTGTCCCAGTCGGAGGCGTAGACGCGCGGGATCTGCGCGTGGCCGACGAAATCGTGGCGGAAGTTGTGGCGGTAGATCGCATCCAGCGCCGAGCGCACATTCGCCGGGTCGAGCAGGTAGCCCAGCCCAAGGCTGTGCGCCCACCACTGGCCGAAGAGCTGGTCGCAGAGGCAGCCCTTCCCGTACTGCCGCGCCCCGGCGCCGGGCGTGGTCTCGTCGAAGTGCTGCTCGTAATACTCCCCGTTGAAGAGCGTCGCGTCGATCTTCTCCGAGCCCGCTTCGAAGCGCCGGCGACACTCCTGCGCAAGCTCATCCTCGCCGCGATGCAGCGCCATCTCCTCGATCGCCAGCATCGCCGCAAGGTAGAGCAGCGAGCAGTAGGTGTTGTGCCCGTAGAAGTAGAGGTCATAGGTGTTCCACTGCGAGCCATCGAGCACGCCGTCGGCGTCGTCGTCCCAGCGCTCGAAGCCGAACTCGACCGCGCGCAGCAGTTCCGGCCACATCTCGTCGAGGAAGGCCTCGTTCCCGGACTCCTGCCACTCGCGGCAGACCTTCAGCAGCGTGCCCCAGTGCCCGTCGCAGGCCACGTTGGTGGTCTCGATATTCGGCGCGCGCTCCGGCACCTCCCAGCGTGGCAGGTAGAGCGGCAGCACCGTGCGGAAGATGATGCCGCCATCCTCCCGCATCTGCACCTTCAAATCGGTGCGCCGCATGGTCTGCTCGAGGTCGGGGAACAGCCGCGAGAGCGTCATCTCGTAGTTCCACACATGCGTGCAGTTCATCGGGCAGCAGCCGCTCGCCAGCCCCCACGAGCCGTGCACCGCCCCGCGCACGCCCTCGAAGCCATGGAAGTTGCCGTCCTCGTTCCACAGGCAGGTCTGCGTGCGCAGCGTCGCCGCCTGCGACGTCACGCGGTCGATGAACCAGTACGGCAGCGTGCTATCGTAGATGCTGTCGCGGTAGAGCCGCGTGTCGCGCGCAAGCCGCTCGTAGTTGTCGCGCACGTAGCGCACCACGTCCATCGCGTCGCCGAACCAGTTGCTGCAGGCGTTGCCGAGGAAGAACTTGCTCTTCGTGTCCGCGATGCCGAAGCCCACCTGGTCCCAGTTGACGTAGTGGTTCGGGAAGTGCCACGCGATCACGAAGGCCTCGCGTCGCGTCTCCCCCGGCGCGAGCGACATCTGCGCGGCGACCGCGCCGTTCCAGGTCTGACCGGCCGGGCTCTCCCCCGCAGGCGCCGACGGCAGCAGCGTCCCGTTGTCGCGCAAGGCCCCCCAGAGCGCGTCGAAGTCGGTCCAGCGCTCAGTGATCGACGCGTTGTCGGAGAGCGTCGCGATTGCCATCGAGCCCTGGCCCGCATCGTCCGCCGGAAGCGAGCTGTTGCCCATCGCAACCGCGGCCACCATCTCGTCGCGCTCGGCCCCGTTAACGTTGCCGCCGTAGCACGAGCAGTTCACGCCGGAGATCCCGCTGCCGGCGTCGTAGCCGACGGCGTTCTGCAGCGCCCCGACGATCGAGACCTCCGCCCGCTCCTCCGTCGGGTTCTCCACCGTGAAGACGAAGATCGCGCAGGGCAGCCCGGAGTCCTTCGAGTTGAGCGGGATCAGCGGGCAGAAGGCCTCCACGCTGATCTTCACGGGAAGCTCGTCGTCCACGTAGCTCAACTCGGCGATCGGGTACTCGCCGACGAACTCGATGTCGGCGACCGTCTCCGCGCGCTCGGCAAGCCGCCGGGCCTCGTCCGGGATGATGTGGTCGCTGGTGCTCAGCGCCGGCTCGAATTCGCTCGCGTAGAAGCAGTCGGTCTGCAGCAGCCGCATCACCGGCTCGGCGGCGCGGTGCCCGGCCTGCACGCGCACACCGAAGAACGTGCCGGGCAGGAACGCGGTGTGATTGACCTGATTGAAGATCTGCCACTGGCGGAGGGTGCCGTCGCCGGCGAGCGCGAAGTTGCCCGCCCCCAGGCCCCCCATCGGCATCGCAACGGCGCGCAGGGCCTCGCCGCTGTAGACGATCCGCTCGGCCGGCTCTTTCACCTGTTCAGCCCAGCGTACGAACTCCTCCGGCGAACACTTCGGGTTTGTGCGATCGGGCATGGCAGTCGCCTCCGTGTCGCGCTCGCGCATACGCGCGCCCTGCAGCGTTGACCTGTCTTGGGAGCGCAGTTCGTCAGGGGGGGCGCTCAGTCCTCCAGAATCGCGTGATCCACCGACAACAGAAGCGAAGCGAGGCACGCGAGAGACCCACGGGGGCGCCATGCAGGAGGTCGGATTCCGCGATTCTTCCCGCGCCTGGGAGATAGTTGCGCAATCAATGTTTACGTTTTCCCTTGACGAGACATACTGGACATGGCAACATATACGTCACGTCCTTGAGGTTTGCTTGAGCAGAGACCGCCGAGCAGCTTCGGACGGCGGTGGACAGCAGAGCTCCTCGGCCGTATCAGAGTAAGCGACGACCCCACCGGCTGGGCGTTGCTACGAGGAGGGATCGCGGGGATCGCTCGGACTCTGACGCACACGTGCCGACGGGCATGAGGTGAGGGACATGAGACACGCAGTGGCCACTTGGTGGAGGGACGAGGAGGGCATGACCACGATCGAGTATGCTCTGCTGCTCGCACTCATCGTCGTGGTTGCGGCCGCGGGTTGGGACGACTTCGGTCAGACGTTGGCGAACTCGGCGGATGAACCGATCGCGGTCATGGGTAATGCGGCACCGTAGCGGCCAGACCTCAAGAGGCGCTGACGGGACTCTTGCTGCCGGGCTTCGGCTGCAGCAGGGGACCTGTGTACCACTATGTACGCTGCACCATAGCTGAGGCCCGGGAGGCGGGCGGCTGCGTTGTAGAGGTGCGAGTTCGCCTACCGCGCCCCGTCGAAGACCAGCGCGATCTCACGCGCGGCAGCGGTAGCGCAGTCGGATGCGTGCACGCTGTTGCGCGGCAGGTCGATCCCGAGGTCGCCTCTGATCGTCCCCGGCGCGGCGTCGGCCGGATCGGTCGCGCCCACGAGCCCCCGCGCACGCGCCACCGCCCCCTCACGCCGAAGCTGCACGAAGCACACCGGTCCCGAGACCATGTACGCGATGAGTCGGGGGAAATGCGGCTTGCCCTCGTGTTCGGCGTAGAAGCGTCGGATCAGATCGGGGTCGGGCTCCTGCATGCGCATGCGCACGATCTCAAAGCCCGCTTCCTCGAAGCGAGCGATGACCTGCCCCACGAGCCCCCGCGCCACCGCGTCCGGTTTGACGATCATCAGCGTGTCTTCCATCGCGTCCCCCATGCTGTCCGCCGTTGCCGTCGCCGTTACTTGTTACTTGTTACTTGTTACTTGTTACTTGTTACTTGTTACTTGCCACTTGCCACTTGCCACTTGCCGCTTGCCCCTACCCCAACCTCTTCTCCCCCACGAATGCCGTCCCGCCTGTGCAGTCGTGGCCGACGATCACCGGGAAGTCCTCGACGACCAGCCTGCGGATCGCTTCAGGGCCAAGTTCGGGGTAGGCGACGACCTCCGCCGCGACGATGCGGTCCGACAGCAGCGCCCCGGCTCCGCCGACCGCCACGAAATACACGCCCGGATGGCGCATCAGCGCCTGCCGCACGTGCGCCGAACGGTTGCCCTTGCCGATCGTGCCGCGTAGGCCGAGAGCGTACATCTCCGGCGCGAAGTCGTCCATGCGGTAGGAGGTGGTTGGCCCGGCGGACCCGATCGGCCGACCGGGGGGAGCGGGCGACGGGCCGCAGTAGTAGATGACCTGCCCCGCCAGCTCGATCGGTAGTTCCTCCCCGGCGCGGATCAGCTCCATCAGCCGCTGGTGGGCGGCGTCGCGTGCGGTGTACATCGGCCCGCTGAGGTGCACAACGTCGCCGGCGCGCAGTCCGCACACGGCCTCCTCGGTCAGCGGGAGCGTCAGCTTCTTCGGTGTGTTGTCAGCCACGATCGCTTCCTGTCTGCTTCGATGATGCGCGCAAGGTTGAGTGCATCCTCCGCGTGCGCTGGCTACAGCGCGTCAACAATGAACGCGATGGCATCGGACATCGCGAAGAACAGCACGAGATTCGTGAGCAATACGGTGATGGTAAGCCGCTGGTCCGGGCCCTCATCCCGCAGCCACCAAATCAGCGCGGGTACCTTGACCGCCGCGAAGGCCACCGCGCAGATCAGCGCGGCGATGCACGCCTGGCCGACGGTGAAGCCTGACGCGCTCCCGCGGATCATGTACGCGAACCACGGGTTGACGCCGCCGGGGAGCCAGTTCAGCCACAGGACGACCAGCCCGTAGGCGGCGACGTTGAGCAGGATACTCAGGCCCAGAGCGCGTATGAGGCGCACACGCGCAGCGACGCGGTAGATCACCGCCTCGATGATGGGCAGCAGTGCGACGACGATCATCGCCGCAAACAGCCCCGGGTTCTCGGGCCCACGCGCGATGATCTCCTGGGCGTGGGCTGCGGCCGCGAGGCCGACAGTCAGTCCGACGACCAGCGTTGTGCTCAGCAACGGCCTCGCGACCCCGGTCTGCTGCATGACCGCACCTCCACGTCCTCGCCCATCGGAGCCGATGCTACGCCTCTGAGCCGCGCGTCGCCCCCTCCGTCCGCGTCACAGCACTGTCGTCATGTGCCTGGCCGCATGGCACTGCACGTTCAGCGCCAGCGGCAGGCTCGCGATGTGACAGGGGTGCCGCTCGATGTGCACCGCAAGCGCGGTCGTGCGACCGCCCAGGCCCATCGGCCCTACGCCGGTCGCGTTCACCGCCGCCAGCACGTCGCGCTCGAGCCCGGCCACGTCCTCCTCAGGCGACGGCCGGCCCAACGGCCGGAACAGCGCGCGCTTCGACAGCAGCGCCGACAGCTCGAAGGTCCCACCGAGGCCTATCCCGAGCACCACCGGCGGGCACGGCATCCCGCCCGCGGCCGCGACCTGCGCGGCGATCGCCTCCACCACGCCCTGCCTGCCCTGCGCGGGCGTGAGCATCCACAGCCCGCTCATGTTCTCGCTGCCCCCGCCCTTGGGTGCGAACTGCACCGTCACCCGGTCGCCCGGCACGAGGCGCAGGTGCACCACCGCCGGGGTGTTGTCGCCCGTGTTGGTTGAGCGGTCCAGCGGGTCGCGGACCACGGACTTGCGCAGGTAGCCCTCCTCGTAGCCGCGGCGCACACCCGCGTCCACGGCCTGCTGCAGCTCCCCGCCGACCAGGTGCACGTCCTGCCCGAGGTCCACGAACACGATCGCGAGGCCTGTGTCCTGGCACAGCGGCAGCCCGGTGGCCTCCGCGTACTCGGCGTTGAGCAGAAGCTGGTCGAGGACCTCGCACGCGATGGGGGCGTCTTCACGCTCGCGCGCCTGCCGTAGCGCCGCGATCACATCCGCGGGCAGCTCGACGTTGGACCGCCGCGACATCTCCGCCACGGCGTCGGTAATCTGTGCGACATCAATCTCTCTCATGCGCTGGTGCAAGGTCCCTTCCGTTTCCGCCGGCTCGCTGGCGGCCGTCAGCTCCCTGACGGCGGTCAGCCGAGATCGGCCACGAGCCCGGCGTTCGCGACTTCGCGCAGTCGCAGGCACACGTCCGTCATGCGAATGCAGTCTTCCGCGGGCGCCCACGACGGTGCGCCCTCGTAGATGCTCGCGACGAAGTCCTCGAACTGATCGATCTTCTCGTCGAGCTCGAGCACGCGCAGCTCGTCCTCGTTGGTGATGAGCGTAACCTGATCGGCGGTGTATATCCACTCGATGACGCCCTCGCTGCCCGCGACGCGCAAGCGGTCGTCGCCGTGCGTGGGCGCGGCGGCGGGCCGGCAGTAGTCCATACGCGCGCTCGCCGAAGCGCCGTTGTCGAGCTGCAGCGCGACTGAGCAGTTGTCCTCGAGGTCGCGCACGTCCGGGTGGCCGACGTTCGCGCAGAACGCCGCGCCCTGGGTGAACTCCCGCCCGGTGACCCAGCGGATCAGGTCCAGGGCGTGGATGCCGATGAAGGGGATGATGCCCGAGAACGTCTCGCGGCTGCGCTGCCACTCGGGCCGCGTCCCGAGGCGGTAGGATTTCTGCATGGTGGCGAGGCAGACCTCACCGATCGCGCCCTCGGCGATCATGCGGCGCATCGTTATGTAGGGCGGATCGAAGCGCATCGTGAGGAGCATGCTCACGTGTATTCCGCTGCTCGCCACGGCCTCGCGGACCTGCGCGAGTTCGTCGAGGTCCATCGCCAGCGGCTTCTCCGCGATGACGTGGATGCCACGCTCGGCGGCGGCGAGGATCATCGGCGCGCGCTCGGAATCGGTGCCGCAGACGCCGACAATGTCCATCTCGACGCTGTCGAACAGCTCCGCCGGGTCGCTGAAGGTCTGCGTCTCGGGGTTGGCGGAGGGCCAACCGGAGACGCCGGCGAGTTTCTGTTCGTCATCATCGCACACAGCCACCAGGCGTGCGCCGTCCATCGCCTGCACGCCGCCCAGGATCGTTCCCTGGTGTCCTTTCAGCCCTATCAGGCCGACCCGGATGTCCATCACGTTGCCTCCCGCATTCGATCGCCCGGCTTGCTGTCCGTGCAGGTCCAGTTCCACCGATCCCATGCGGATTCCTGCTTCGCGCCCGGTCCACCACCATCGTTGGCCGTCGTCATCTGCCGTTCGCTGGCGCTATAGGCTTGACGGTGGCGGGGCACTGCGTTATACTGCGTGCAGTTTGGCAGATCTCGTTCCGTCGCTAATGCGGCAAGTTCTGTTGGAGGTGTTGGGCGTGCGCGCTCAGCTTATCGCAGCACTCGCTGTCGCTCTTCTGATTGTGACTGTCCCTGCGTGTCTTGCTCAGGGCTGGGATTCGGGTGGCCAACTGTGGGATGCGCGGGTCGTTCGGTCGATGCCCACGCAGAGTTGGTTCGGTGGCACGGGCATGGTCGTCATCCCAACTGCGGAGACCATTCCGCAGATGCGTCTGACCGCCCACTACCATGTAGTCGATGTCGAGAACAAGGATGACTGGGAGGATGTCTGGGGAGTCACCGCCAGCATGTACCCGGGCATCGAGGCCGGCGTCACCCACCTCGGCGCAGCCTTCACCGGAACCGGCAGCGACGAACTCGTCTTCCAGGCGAAGGTCGGTGCGAACCTCGACGATCTCCTCAAGCTCGGCCCTGACTCCCCGGACATCGCGTTCGGCGGTCGGGACATCGGCGACACGGTGGGCGAAGCCTACTACGTGGTGCTGAGCAAGGAGATTCCGCTGGACGAGTTCGACGCCAAGTCCGTCAACGTCTCGCTCGGCGTCGGCAACGCGGACGGCAACAATGTGCCGCTCGACGGGCTCTTCGTCGGTGTGGACATCACCCCGTTCGACTTCGCCCGGCTGCAGATCGAGCATGACGGCGAGAACGTCAACGCCGCGCTGCGCTACTGGTGGAGTGAGTGGGCGGTCACCGAGATCGGCGTCCTCGACGGCAACATCGGCGCGGGCGCGAGCGTCCACACCGGCTGGTAAGGGCAGCAACGCCGGCAACAGCAAGCAACATGCAAGCGCCCCGCTCATACCGAGCGGGGCGCTTCTGGTTCTGCCGTCGCTGCTATCCGCCGCCGGCCGTCACGCGACCTCCGCCAGCACCTGCGCGATCATCCCGATCGCCTGCTCACACTCATCTTCGCTGATCGTCAGCGGGGGCGCGAGGCGCAGCAGGTCCGCCCCGATCGCGTTGAGCACCAGCCCGCGCGTGAAGCACTCCACCGCGAGCTCGCGCGCGACCGGCGCCGCAAGCTGCAGCCCCAGCAGCAGGCCCTTGCCGCGGATGTGATCGATCGCCGCCATCTCCCCCGCCAGCGCGCTGAAGCGCTCGGTCAGCAGCGCGCCCATCGCGGCGGCGTTCGCGACCAGGCCCTCGTCCTCGATGATCGCCAGCGTCTCGAGCCCCGCCGCGCAGGCGAGGTGATTACCGCCGAAGGTCGAGGCGTGGTCGCCCGGCGCGAAGGTCGTCGCGACGTCGCCCTTCGCCACGCACGCGCCGATCGGGAAGCCACCGCCGAGAGATTTCGCCAGCGTCATGATATCCGGCTCGATGCCAAAGTGCTCGTAGCCGAACCACTTGCCGGTGCGGCCGATGCCGGTCTGCACCTCGTCGAAGATCAGCAGCAGCCCGCGTTCGTCGCACAGGCGCCGGACGCCGGCGAGGTAGCGCTCGCCGGGCACGTTGATCCCGCCCTCGCCCTGGATGGGCTCGAGCATGATCGCGCAGACGGTGTCATCCACCGCGGCCTCCAGCGCCTCGATGTTGTCGAACTCCACGTAGCGGAAGCCCTCCGGGAGCGGCAGGAAGGCCTTCTGATACTTCTCCTGCCCCGTCGCGGTGACGGTCGTGAGCGTCCGGCCGTGGAAGGACTTCTCCGCGGTGATGATCGTGCGCTGCTTGGGCGTGAGGTGCTGCAGCGCCCACTTGCGCGCGAGCTTGATCGCCGCCTCGTTGGCCTCCGCGCCGGAGTTGCAGAAGAAGCTCCGCTCACCGAAGGAGATCTGCGCAAGCTTCTCCGCCAGCCGCGCCTGCGGCTCGACGAAGTACAGGTTCGAGGTGTGCATGATCTGCCCGGCCTGTTCGCAGATGGCCCGCGCGAGGCGCGGGTGTGCGTGCCCGACGCCGCAGACGGCGATGCCGGCGACGAAGTCGAGGTACTCGTTCCCATCGGCGTCAAAGAGCCGGGCGCCCTCGCCCCGCACGAACGCGATCTCTCGCGGCGCGTAGGTGGGCATGACGTACTGCCGCGCCAGCTCCGCAATCTCGTGGTTGGTCATGGCTATCGTCCCTCTCAAGGGCCAACTGTGTGTCGGGTGCCCGTGCCGTTTCTGCCGAAGGTGAGGCGGTCGTTCTCAGTCCCCAACCACCATCGTGCCGATGCCCTCTTCGCTGAACAGCTCGATCAGCAGTGAGTGCGGCCGCGATCCGTCAATCATGTGCGCCCGCTCGACGCCGCTCTCGATCGCCGTGATGCATGACTGCAGCTTCGGGATCATCCCCGAACCCACCACGTCCGACGCGAGCATCTTCCGCGCCTCGGAGACCGTCAGCTCGCTGATGAGCGTGGACGGGGCGTTGCGGTCGCGCAGCAGGCCCGGCACATCGCTGAGCGTCACGAGCTTCTGCGCGCCGATCTTGCCCGCCAGCGCGCCCGCGGCGGTGTCGGCGTTGATGTTGAGCGGTGCGCCGGAGCTGTCGCGGCCAATCGGCGAGACGACCACGATGTGCCCGGCGTCGATCAGATCGTTGATCAGCCGCGTGTCGATCTCGGTGACGGCCCCCACGTGCCCGAGGTCCGCGCCGTTGGGCCCCTCCATCCGGCAGGCGCCCAGAGTGCAGCCGTCGCGACCTGAGATCGACACCGCCGAGACGCCCGCCGCCTGGATGTGCGACGCGAGGTCCTGGCCGATCGTCCCGACCAGCACCATCTCCGCGACCTCCATCGTCGCGTCATCGGTCACGCGCAGGCCCTCGATGAACCGCGGCTCGAGGCCGAGCTTGCCCATGACCTCGCTGATCTTCTTGCCGCCGCCATGCACCACGACGGGCCGCATGCCCACGTAGTGCAGCAGCGCGATGTCCTGGCAGACGCTGCGCTTGAGCTGCTCATCGACCATCGCGGCGCCGCCGTACTTCACGACGATCCGCGCGCCGCGGAACTTCTGAATGAAGGGCAGGGCCTCGATCAGGACCTCCGCCCGCATCGCGATGTTGTTCTGTGGGGCCATCAGTTCCAACCCTCTCGAACGGATGACGGGCTGGAAGCCCGTCCTACAAACGGCAGACGACAAACGACGGAACGACAAACAGCGGACGGCACTACGCGTTGAGCTCAACGAACGTCGGCGTGAGGTCGCAGCTCCAGCAGGTCGCTGACTGCGCACCCATGCCGAGGTCGATGCTGATCTCGATCTCGCGGCCCTTCATGATCGTCGCGGCCTGGTCCTGATCGTACTCCACCGGCTCGCCCGCCGCGAAGGCCCTCAGGCCGCCGATAGCGATCTCCACCGTCCCCGGATCGACCGCCTCTCCCGAGGCTCCGATCGCCGCCGCGACGCGTCCCCAGTTAAAATCCTCGCCCCAAATGCAGGTCTTCACGAGGTTGTAGCGCGTGACCGCGCGACCGACCGCGTGGGCCTGCTCGTAGCTCTCCGCGCCCGCGACGTTGACCGTCACGAACTTGCTCGAACCCTCGCCGTCGCGCGCGATCTTCTTCGCAAGGTCCTGCGTGACGAAGCCCAGCGCCTGCGCGAAGGCCTCGTAGCCGGGATCGTCGGGGCTCTGGATGATCGGTGTGCCCGCTGCGCCGTTCGCCAGCGCGATGACCGTGTCGTTGGTGCTCATGTCGCCATCGACCGAGATGCAGTTGAACGAGCGCGCTACGGCCGCGCCCAGCGCGCTCTTCAGCGCCGCGGGGGCGATGCACAGGTCGGTGCAGATGAAGCACAGCATCGTCGCCATGTTCGGGCAGAGTGCAGATGAAGCACAGCATCGTCGCCATGTTCGGGCAGATCATGCCCGCGCCCTTGCAGATCGCGCCGAGGCCGACGCGCTTGCCCGCGACCTCGAACTCCACCGAGACTTCCTTCGGGAAGGTGTCGGTGGTCATGATCGCGCGCGCGGCCTCATGAGCCGTATCGCGGCTCAGCGCCGTGGCGCAGGTGCGGATACCCGCTTCGACCTTCTCCAGCGGCAGTTGGATACCGATGCGCCCTGTCGAGCACACGAGCGCCTCGCCGGCCGCAACGTGCGTCTCCATCGCGGCCAGCTCGGCCATCGCCTCGGCGACGGCCATCCCCTGCGCGCCGGTGGCGGCGTTGGCGTTGCCGGAGTTCGCGATGACGGTGCGCGCCGAGCCGTCGGCGACGTTGCGCTCCGTCACGTAGGTGGGGGCCGCGCGGAAGCGGTTGGTGGTGATGGTCGCCGCCGCCGATGCGGGCAGGCGCGAATGCAGCAACATCGTGTCGAGCCCCTCAGGCTTGATCCCGCTCGCGCCCGCCGCCGCAACATACTCTTCGGCGACCAGCAGGCCGCCCTCGGTCTGCGTGAAGTGTGTCATTGTTATCCCTCGCTTGTCGTCCGGGCATATTCTCCACACACGGCTGACAGGCTGGAAAGCCTGTCCTACTCATCACGGCCAGTACGCGTACCGCGTCAGCCCGGTCGTCTCCTCCGCGCCGATCATCAGGTTCATGCACTGCACGGCGGCGCCGGAGAGGCCCTTGATAAGGTTGTCGATCGCCGAGACCGCGATCAGGCGCCCGGCGTTCGCATCCACCGCCAGCCCCATGTCGCAGAAGTTCGTGCCGCTCACACGCTTCGTCGCGGGCAGCACGCCCTCGTCAAGCACGCGCACGAACGGCTCGCCGGCGTAGAAGTCGCGGTAGAGCGCAACGGCCTCCGCAACCGAGACCTCGCGCGTGAGCGTCCCGTAGCTGGTGCTCAGGATCCCACGGTTCATCGGGATCAAGTGCGGCGTGAACGTGACGGTCATCTCCGCACCGAGGCCGGAAAGCTCCTGCACGATTTCCGGCGAGTGCCGGTGCTGCGCGATCTTGTACGCGGCCACCGACTCGTTGCACTCGGTGTAGTGCGTGGTGAGGCTGAGCTTGCGGCCCGCGCCCGACACGCCGGACTTGCTGTCCACGATCACGTTCGGCTCAATCAGGCCCGCGGCCACCGCGGGCGCCAGTCCGAGGATCGCGCTGGTCGGGTAGCAGCCCGGCACGGCCGTAAGCTGCGTCGCCACGATCTCGTCGCGATGCAGCTCGGGCAGCCCGTAAACGGCCTGCTCCAGAAGATCCGGCCGCGGGTGGATCTCGTAGTACTGCTCGTAGGTCGCCACGGACTTGAGCCGGCAATCGGCGGAGAAATCGATGACCTTCTTGCCGAGCTCCAGCGCCTGCCCGACGAGTTCAGCGCCCACCGCGTGCGGGAGGGCGAAGAACATGATATCGGCGACCTCCGCGGCGGCGGGCACGTCGATCTCCCGCACCTTCATGTCGATCGCGCCATTGAGGTGTTGGTAGAACTCGGCGATGTTCTCGCCGACCGTGCTGTGCCCGCCGAGCCATGTGAGCTCGACGTCAGGGTGATCCAGCAGAAGGCGCACAAGCTCGACGCCCCCGTATCCTGTCGCGCCAAAGACCGCTGCCTTCGTCATATCAGAGCACTCCTCAGTTGCCAGTTGCCAGTTGCCAGCTAACAGCGAACGGCTAACACCGCCACTTGCGGGTCACGGCGCCGTCCCCATGCCCCATCCCCCATGCCCTTGCCCTACCAGATACGAAAACGGCCGCCCCATACATCGGGCGGCACGCAAAATGCCTTGCTTGTGAGTGTACGACCGAATGTGGCCTAGCGCCTGGCGCGCGGGGCTGAGAGAGCCGGCCACAACTGGTCGGATGTCGGGTGCATCGCTACTTCTCCGGGTGAACCTGTCGTTGAACTCAAGCGTCCGCGACTATACCATATTTCGCGACGACCGGTCAAGATCCGCACCATGAAGCAATTGCGGGTTTGACCGGGGATTCGTGCATCGCTATAATCACCGGGGTGGAAGATGAACGTACCGCTACTCTCCGGACAGGGGGAGCTGGCAGGGAGGCTGGCACGAAGCCCTATGAAGACACCGCGGTTGACTGCCGTTCTGACCGCAATCACTGCACTGGTCGCCATCACAGCGTTGTTCCCTCCCGCGGCACACGCCGGCAAGGTCTACCCCGCGTGGGTGATTCCCGAATCGCTCAACGTCCGCTCGGGCCCCGGCACCGACCGCGACAACATCGGCTCGCTCACGAAGGGCACGAAGGTCTACGTTACGGCCTTCGCGGATAATTGGTGCTGGGCGAAGCTCCCCGACGGACGCTGGGGATGGATCGCCGAGTGGCTCCTGCAGTTCTCCGCGGAGAAGGGCCGCGCTCTGGCCGACGGCGCCGGCGCCTCGTCATCGAGCTCATCCTCCAGCCACCCGCCCGCGTGGATCATCCCGGAGACCACGAACGTGCGCTCCGGCCCCGGCACGCAATACGATAAGCGCGGCCAGCTCACGCGCGGCACGAAGGTGTACATCGTCAAGCAGCAGCGCGGCTGGAGCAAGTGCCGCACGCCCGGAGGCTACGGCTGGGTCCGCGACGATCTGCTCGAGCGCAGCGTTGCCGCGGGCCGCAAGCTCGCGGAAAGCCAGTCCAGCCCGCACACGCAGAGCTCGTCGAGCGTGGACAATCGCAAGGCATTCGTGAATGGCGACGGCGTACGCCTGCGCTCAGGGCCGGGCACCAACTACTCCGTCAAGGCCTCGCTCAAGAAGGGCCAGACCGTCTTCGTCACGGAGAAGCGCGGCGAATGGTTCTGCGTCAGCGTGCAGGGCGGCAACGACGGCTGGGTCCACTCCAACCTGCTCAAGTATGAAGGCGCTACCAGCTCCTCGTCCGGCACGATGAAGGGCTTCGTGAACGGGAGCAGCGTCCACCTGCGCTCCGGCCCGAGCCTCAGCGAGAACATCCGCGCGAAGGTCGTCAAGGGCCAGACGCTCTACATCACCGAGCGCAACGGCGACTGGTACAAGGCGACCGTTCACGGCGGCGGCGACGGCTGGATCCACTCCAGCCTCGTGAAGCTCGCCGGTGAGGGCGACACGGAGCAGACCGCGACCACCAAGGCATTCGTGGCGGGCGATCGCGTGCACCTGCGCGCGGGCCCATCCACCAGCGATCACATCAAGGCGCTCGTGGTCGAAGGTCAGACGCTGTACGTGACAGCACGCCAGGACGAGTGGTACAAGGTCACCGTCCACGGCGGCGAGGATGGCTGGATCCACTCCAGCTACGTGAAGCTCCCCGGTGGGAGCACCGGGACCGCGACGACTCCGTCCACGCCGAGCACCCCGACTCCGACTCCCGGTCCGAGCCGCACGGTCGATGACCTGACCGCGTGGATCGCCGAGGACCTCGTCAACGTGCGCTACGGCCCCGGCACCGACCATGGCGTGAAGATGAAGATCGGCCAGGGGACGAAGGTGCAGGTGCTGGAGCTCAACGGGCACTGGTGCAAGATCAAGGACCCGGACGGGAACATCGGCTGGGTCGCCGGCTGGGTGATGAACTTCAAGGGTCCGGGGCAGGACCCGACGGCCACCGAGGGCGACCAGGAAGTCGGCGTGCGCACCGCGTGGGTCGCGCGGCCGGAGGTGAACCTGCGCTCCGGGCCGGGCACCGACCACGATGAAATCGCCGAGGCCGTACTGGGCACCGAGGTCATCATCCTCGACCGCCAGGGCGACTGGTACAAGGTCGTGCTCGACAACGGGAAGACCGGGTACATGGCGAGCTGGCTGCTCGACACCCGCGCCCAGCGCCGCGTGCGCCAGGGCGAGGGCAGGCCGTCCGCCCCGTCTGCGCCATCGAGCTTCGGCCAGGCCGTCGTAGCGACCGCGAGGCAGTACCTCGGCTGCCCCTACGTGCGCGGCGGCTCCAGCCCCTCGGGCTTCGACTGCTCAGGCTTCGTGTCCTACGTCCTCGGCAAGCACGGCGTGAGCCTGTCGCGCTCGAGCCGCACGCAGTTCACGCAGGGCACGCCCATCTCACGCAATGACATGCAGATCGGCGACGTGGTGTTCTTCCGCAACACCTACCGTGCAGGCATCTCGCACGTTGGCATCTACATCGGCGGCAATCAGTTCATCCACGCGGCCAACAGCCGCAGCGATGTGAAGATCAGCGACCTGGATTCAGGCTACTACGGCTCGCGCTACGCCGGTGCGCGCCGGATGCACTAGCACGAGTGAATCGCACTCTCTCGGAGGCCCCGCCCCATGTCCGCGAGGATCAGAGCGGCAGACCTGACGCTGCTGGTGCTCACAATCGTACTCGTCGCACTGGTATCCGGTTGCGGCCCCGATCCGGCCGAGACGCCCGCGGCTGAGGTCAACGTCGATGAAGTCCCGATCATCGGCAACACCTCGATCGAGCAACCTGCCGAGGAGCCGGTTGAGGAAGAGCCTGCCACCGAGGCCCCCGCGCCACCGACGATCGAGGAGCCTGTGCTGCCTGAGGACGGGCGCGTCGAGCCGCCGAGCGCCGTAGCGCGCATCGCCGGTGGCCTGCGGGCGGTCGGCGTCTTCCTCGCGAAGCTGCTCTTCGTGCTGGTCCTCCCCGCGGCGGTCGCCGGGAGTCTGCTGGGCATGCCCGGCGGGCTGCTGGTGCTGGCAGATGCGATAGTCTTCGCGGCTTTCCACGGCTGGGCCGCGCCACCGTGGTGGGTGCTGCTGATCCTGCTGGTGATCGCGGTCGGTGGCGAGACGGCGGAGCATCTATTGTCCTTTGCGGGCGTGAAGCAGAGCGGTGCGTCGAACAGCACGGGTATCTGGACAATGGTGGGCGGCTTCACGGGGGCGATGCTCGGCGGCCTGCTGGCGCCGCTGCTGGCCACAATCGGCGCCCTCGCCGGCCCGGTCGGCTGGGTCATCCTCTCGATCGTGCCCCCAATCGGTCTCGGCTTGACGGGCGGCTTCCTCGGCGGCTACTACTACGAACTGCGCCGCGGGAAGACGCCTGAGGAGGCGAAGACGGCGGGCTGGGGTGCGATGCTCGGACGCCTCGCGGGCTCGTTCGCGAAGGCCCTCCTCGCAGCGGTCATGGCGGCCATCGTGCTCCTCAGCACGTGGGGAGAGCTGTTCTGAAGTAGGACAGGCTTTCCACTCGTATTCCGGAAACAGGCGGATGGTCAAGCATCAATTTGACATATCGGACGGCTTCGCGCTGGCGAATGTCGTTAAGCAGGGGCGGCCCTCGCGCTGCGTCGTTTGCCGCGCGAGGGTGAGGCGCCGCCAGGCGCCGAAGCTTCCCTGCCCGCCCGCCGTTTGCCTTTCGCAGAACGACGGGCTGGCAAGGAAGCTGCCGCCCTCGCAGACAACACTCGGGCGTCACTTTTCCCGCCGCCGGGGGCGGCGTCGGGAAAAGCAGCCCCTCCGTACGACCTACGGTGATCGGTTCCCGTTGATCCCTCCGCAGGCTGGAAAGCCTGCGCCACGCAGGGCTTTGATCGTCCCGCGAGCCGTTCCACTTTTCACTCATCCCTTCGCCTTGCGAGGGATTCGCCTACTCTGCATCGAACCCCTCGCCCATGGACCTCACGCAGATCGCCTTCCAGGACGCCGCAACCCGCTCCTACCTCGGCAGTCCGAGCCTCGTGCGCCTGCCCGCTGAGGGTCCGCATGGCGGGGAGATCGTCGCCACCCACGACTACTTCGGCCGCGGCTGCCCGCGCAACCACGAAGACGAGGAGCACCTCTCCGCTGTCTACCGCTCGCCCGACGACGGCCGCTCATGGCAGCGCATCACGCTCATCGCCGGAGCGTTCTGGAGCAGCCTCTTCGTGCATCGTGGCGCGCTGTACCTGCTCGGCTGCTCGCAGCAGTACGGTTCGATCGTGATCCGCCGCTCCGACGATGGCGGCGACACCTGGACGCACCCCGGCGACGCAGAGACGGGCCTGCTCGTCGAGGGAGGCGTACGCCGCGAGCCGCCGAACTTCCACTGCGCGCCCGTCCCGGTGCTGGAGGCGGATGGCCGCCTGTACCGCGCCTTCGAGGACTGCGACCCGTGCGTGTGGGGAAGCGGCTTCCAGTCGCTCGTGATCTCGGCGGACGCGGGCGCCGACCTGCTCAGCGCGGCCTCGTGGGCGATGAGCAACCGCGTGCCCTTCGACCCGGCGTGGGCGCCGCCGCAGTGGCGCGCAGAACGCCCCGGCTGGCTTGAGGGCAACGTGGTGCAGGCGCCTGACGAGCGTCTGCTGAACATCCTCCGGGTGAACTCGACCCCCGCGGTCGATCTGGCGGCGGTGGTCACGGTCGAGGACGGCGGCGCGCGTATCGCGTTCGACGCCGAGGACGGCTTCATCCGGCTGCCGGGCGGCATGACCAAGTTCACGATCCGCCGCGATCCCGCGACCGGCATCTACCTGACGCTGAGCAACAACAACACCGATCCGTCACGGGCGACGCAGCGCAACGTGCTCTCGCTGCACGCGTCGGAGGATCTGCGCGAGTGGCGCCACCTGCGCACGATCCTGCGCGACGACCTGGCGCATCCGTGGGAGGAGTCGCTGCGCCTCACCGGCTTCCAGTATCCGGACTGGCAGTTCGACGGCGAGGACGTCATCGCTGCGGTCCGGACCGCCTACCGAGGCGCGCACAACTTCCACGACGCGAATCGCATCACGTTCCATCGCATCGAGCGCTGGCGTGAGCTACTGTGAGCTGAGAGGTCTCGCAGGCTGGAAGCCTGCGCCACATGGAAGTACAATTGATTCACTGTGGGGCAGGCGCTCTGCCTGAAACAGATGCGGGCACCATCAACTCACTGTGGGGCAGGCATCCTGCCTGCCAACGCCGTCAGTCACCCGAAGTGCCCAATTGCCCATCGCCAGTTCCCACCGCTCACCCAGGAGGCTTCCTTCACATGCTCCGCATCCACGAGCCGTTCCACGGGGCCGTGCTCAACCATCGCCACGGCGTGCAGGACGAGGAGGGCCTGACGGTCGCCGTCGTCGGCGAGGCGCCGCTTGAGCGCCGCGTGCTCGTCAACCGCGTCGAGGCCGAGCGCGAAGGCCAGCGCTTCGAGGCCGTCATCACCCTCACCGAGCTCGAGCAGGACATCACGGCCGTCTGCGACGGCACACTCGGGCGTCTGGAGCACACCGTGCGCGTCGTCTGGGACCGAGACTCGCGCAAGCGCTACCGCTTCAGCATCGACGACAACAGCTTCTGGCTGCGCGACGTCGCCACCGAGCGCTACGACTCGCTCTTCGACTGCTTCTACATGCGCATGCTCAAAGACTTCAATGACCGCTACGGCGCGAAGTTCGTGCTCAACATCTACTACGAGACCGACGATGGCTGGCAGCTTCACAGTTTCCCCGAAGACTACCGCGGTGAGTTCGAGGACAACGCCGACTGGCTCGCGCTCTCCTGCCACGCGTACGCGAACCTCCCTAACCGCCCCTACCAGTACGCGTCGCCGCAGAAGCTCATCAGCGACATCGAGACCGTCGAGGAGCAGATCCGGCGCTTCGCGGGCGAGCAGACACTGTCCGCGCCGACGGTCATTCACTGGGGCATGGTGCTGCCGCAGGCGCTCCCGGCGCTGGCAGAGCATGGGGTGCGGGTGCTGTCGGGGAGCTTCCGGCGCTCGTCCTTCGGCCACGATGTGCACTACTGGCAGGACGACGACCGCTGCGAGTGGATCGCGCGCAATGAGGCGCTCAAGGACTTCGAGACCGGCCTGGTCTTCAGCAACATCGACCTGTGCGGCAACCGCGTGCCGCTCGATGAGATCGAGCCGCAACTGGAGGAGATCGCGGCCGACTTCCGCCGCGCGGAGATCATGGACCTCTTCACGCACGAACAGTACTTCTGGCCTTTCTACTCAAACTACCTGCCCGATCATGCCGATAGACTAGACACGATGATCCACTGGGTCACGGAGAACGGCTATGAGCCTGTTCTCTTCCACGAGGGCTTCCTGGGCATCTGAGAGCGATCCTTGGAGATTTACAGAGGGACAGTTAGGCCGGGGGAACGTCGGGTATAATGACCGCGCCTGTGAGGAGAACCTGCGGGCGCATTGGCACTCGACGTGCTGGAGTACCAGGGTCGTACGGAGGTGACCGGTCGTGGAACGGAAGGCGTTCACCAGGAGATGGGCTCAGGCGTGTCCCCGGCGCACCGTGCGCCGCGGGGCCGTGACCGTGGAGCTTGCTCTGGTCGCACCCCTGATCGTCTTCCTGCTCTTCTCGATCCTCGAGATCGGCTACATGGTCAAGGATCGCGCGGAGCTGGGCCAGGCGGCTCGTGAGGCGGCGCGCATTGCGGCGGTCGGCGGCACGCTTGCGCGCATGAACGAGGGCGTCGCCACCAGCCTCGCAACGATTCCGCAGGGCTCCGCGACTGCCGAGTACCAGTACCGGCCCTGGGACGAGGAGACGCAGACATGGGGCTCCTGGACCGACCTCGGGACCGACGGCACCATGAACAACGCCGCCCCAGGCTCGCAAATCCGCGTGCGGCTGAACTACAAGCATCATCTGCTCGTTCCGGGCATGATGAGCAGTGTGCTCGGCGCCGACGAGAACGGTGACGTGGACCTCACCGCCGCCTCGGTCATGATGCGCGAGTAGCCGCGCGACGCCCGAAACGATGGCGATCACGGAGCGCCCCGAAGCCCGGGGCGCTCCTTCATGTACGCGACTGCGAGGAGATTCCGCGCGCCCCGGCGAAACCTGCCCCCGTCACCAGAGCCGCCATGCAGAAGGAGCACTCCCATGAGTCAGGGCATCAGATATGCTGTCTTCAGCAAGCCGTGGAAGACCACCCCACTGCCGGAGCTTGCCGCCCACCTCGCCGAACTGGGCCTCAGCGGCGTGGAGCTGCCCGTGCGCCCCGAGTTCCAGGTCGAGCCCGAGAGCATCGGCGCGGGCCTGCCCGAGGCCGCGCGCATCTTCGCCGAGCACGGCGTCAGCATCGAGAGCATAGCCGGCCCCACCGATGAGGCCGCCATCGCCGCCTGCGCCGAAGCCGGCGTGCCGGTCATCCGCATCTGCCTGCCCATCGGCGACGACGGCTACCTCGCCAGTGAGGCGCGCTGCAAGCGCGAGTTCGAGGCCCTCGCGCCCACGCTGGACGAATACGGCGTCACCGTCGGCATCCAGAACCACTGCAACAATCAGGTCGGGAGCTGCCTCGGCGTCATGGACATCATCCGCGACTTCGCTCCCGAACAGTTCTGCATGGTCTGGGACCCGGCGCATAACGTCCTCGCGGGCGAGATCCCGGAGCAGGCCATCGACATCTGCTGGTCGCACCTGCGCATGGTCAACCTCAAGAACCCCTACTGGCACCGCATGAACGGCCCGGAGGCCTACGAGGCCGAGTGGAAGCTCAACTGGACCACCGGCCGCGAGGGGATCGCGAGCTGGCCGCGCGTGGTCACGGCCCTGCAGGCGCGCGACTGGACCGGCCCGGTCTGCTTCACCGCCGAGTACAGCGCCAAGGACGACCTCGACCGTTACATCGCGGATGACATCGAGTACGCGAAGATGCTCTTCGGAGGCTGAACTCCGTGCGTAAGACCGAGGGGACCTACCTCGTCAATCACGCCGACCGGCCACTGCGCTACGGTGAGGCGAACCTCATCAACCCGCCGCGCCGCGAGCGCCGTGGCAAGCCGCTGATGGAGGGCGTGCTCTGCCAGACCGTCTGCACGGGCTTCTGCGGCACCGACTGGGAGCTTGCGCAGATGGGCGCGCGCGGCGAGCTCGACGCGAAGTTCCCCGAGGGCCAGCAGCGGCTCATCAACGGCCACGAGGGCGTCGTATGGGTCCCCGAGGAGGCGCGCTACGCGGTCGTGCTCATCCGCGGCGGCGACGCCTGGGACCCGAGCCGCTTCGAAGCCGACGAGAGCTACTTCGAGTACGGCTGCGACGGCGCCGACGGGCTCATGAGCGGGCACGGCTACTACCACCCGGAGATGCTCCTGCGCATCCCACAGGAGCACCTGCCGCCCGGCGAGCTGCTCAGCCGCAAGCTCGCGGCGCGGCTGATCTTCGCCGATCCGATGGCCTGCATGCTCTTCCAGGTCGAGCGCGTCGAGGACCTGCTGATGGGCCACAACTGGCGCATCTACGCCGCGCGGGGCATGAACCGCGCGGCCGCGATGGAGTCGGCGGTCACCGACGGCTTCGCGCGCGTGGTCATCTACGGCCTCGGCGGCGCCGGCATCCTCGGCGCAATCGCGATCCGCGAGGCTTTCCCGGACGCGCGCATCGTCACCGTCGGCCGCTCCGACCCGGACAACGCCAAGGCGCGCCTCCTGCGCCGCCACTGGAGCGAGATCGAGTACGTGCAGACCCGCATCTCTGCGCAACACACCGCGGTGGCGATCGAGGAAGCGCTCGGCGGCAAGCCGCGCGTGTTCGTGGGCGCGTCAGGCAACCCGGTGGAGGCGGAGATCGCGTTCGGCTGCGGGCTGCTCGACAACAACGGCATCTACGCGAGCTTCAGCCTCGGCCCGCAGGTCTGCTACGACTCCATGCCCTTCGGCTTCCGCAACCAGTTGATCTTCGGCGCGATCAACTTCCGCCGCGATCACATGGAGGCGGCCATCGAGCTGCTCTGCCGCCGGCCGCTGGATGAGTTGGTGGGCGAGCGGCTGCTGGAGGACCTGCAGCGCGACGCGATGGGCTTCTACCGCGAGGTCTACCTCGCCCCCGACCGCCCGCTCAAGACGATGGTGGTGTGGGAGCAGGGGATGGTGGTGTAACAGCCGGCGGGAAAAGAGTCTGTTTGTCGTTCTGGAGCGGAGGGGCTTTAGCCGCTCCGAGCGTACTCATGCTATGGGAGCGGCTGAAGCCCCTCCCCTCCATACGGCTGGACAACGGCGACGGCACACCGGTCCCGAGGAGGCCACCACCATGCGTCTCGACGCGCACGTGCATCTGTGGCGCTACGATCCGGACGAGTATCCGTGGATCGGTGATCGGATGTCCGCGATCAAGCGCGACTTCCTGCCCGACGACTGGCGCGAGGCGGCCGAGCCGCTCGGATTCGACGGCTTCATCGCGGTGCAGGCCCGCCAGAGCCTCCAGGAGACGCAGTGGCTGCTCGAACTCGCGGGTGAGCACGACGTCATCCGCGGCGTGGTCGGCTGGGTGGACCTGCGCAACCCGGCGGTCGGTGAGCACCTGGAGATCCTCTGTGACCACACGAATCTCGTCGGCATCCGCCACGTCGTGCAGGATGAGCCGGACAACTCGTTCATGCTGCAGGACGACTTCCTGCGCGGGATACACAAGCTGCACCGGTGCGACCTCGTCTACGACATCCTGATCGTGGCCCGCCAGCTTCCGGCGACGCTGGAGATGATCGGGCACTTCCCCCGCCAGCGCTTCGTGCTCAACCACATCGGCAAGCCGGACATGCGCGCGGGCGAGATGGAGCCGTGGGCCACGCAGATGCACGAGCTTGGGGCGCACGAGAACGTGTGGTGCAAGCTCTCCGGGATGGTCACCGAGGGCGACTGGGACACATGGACGCCCGAGAGCCTGCGCCCGTGGCTGGACGTGGTCTTCGACGCCTTCGGCGCGGAGCGGCTGATGATCGGCTCGGACTGGCCGGTCAGCCTCGTGGCGGGAAGCTACGCGGAGACGATGGGCGTGGTGATGGACTACGCGGGCGACGACGCGGGCGTGCTGGGCGAGAACTGCGCGCGGGCGTACGGACTCGGATAGTCGTTGTCCAGCCGTTTGGAGGAGCGGGCTTACATTCCCGCCCGCCTGTTCGGAAGCTGATGGACCGAGGGGGATCATCCTATGTCGGTACCAGAAGGTGCGAACTCAATCGAGGCGTCGCACAGAACGAGATGCGCGATTCTGACCACACTCGGTGCTCCCGCAGCCGCTCTCCTGCTACTGGTCGTCCTGCACAGCGCCATCCCGCCACCGAAGGTCATCAAGTCGGGCGATCTGTGGGAGCGCAACGATCGATGGGATCGCCTAGAACTCTCCGGCGAATTCGGTCTGGGCCGCGATCCTCATTTCGGGTGGGTTGGCTGGTGGCCGGTGTACTGGTGCGAGGATGCACATGACGTCATCTTCGTCCGCCATGGCCTGTATCTGGCCGAGTACCACCGGCTCTTCTCCGCTGACATCCCGGAGCCGGAGGGAGGCTGGCCGGAGGTCGTTAGGACCGACCGGCAGTGAGGCCACCGCAGGCCGAGAGGTCGCGGGAGGCAGTGTAGTGCCTCCCTCCCAAACGGCTGGGCAACGGCGCACGGGCGGGACGCCCGTGCCACGGGAGCGACCGCCGTCCGCCGTTCCCCTTTTCACTCCTCACTTGTCACCCTTCCCTATTCGTTCAGCACCTCGATCATCGCCATGATGTTCTCGGGCTTGGCGTCGCCGGGGATGCCGTGCGCGGGGGCGCAGATGTAGCCGCCGCCCTCCCCCACCTCGTCGATCAGCCGTCGCACCTCCACCCGCACCTCATCGGGCGTTCCGTACGGCAGCAGCCTCTGCGTGCTCACGCCGCCCCAGAACGCCAGCCTATCGCCGAACTCGCGCTTCATCTCGAACGGGTCCATCACTTCGGGCTGGAACGGGTTGAAGCAGTCGAGGCCCAGCTCGATCAGCCGCGGGAAGACCTCCTGCACCATCCCGCAGGAATGGATGCTGACGAACTTGCCCGCGCGCTTGCCCACCCCGTACATCCGCTCAAGCCGCGGCGCGAGGAAGCGCTCCCAGAGCTTCGGGCCCATCATCAGCCCGCGCTGCGAGCCCCAGTCATCGCCGAAGTGCACCATGTCGATCGGATACGTGACGGCACGCTCGACCATCGCCACGTTGTAGTCGCAGATCATGTCGAGCAGCTCATCCACGAACTCAGGCGCCTCGATCATGTCCATGAAGAGCTGGTCCATGCCGCGCAGCGTCCAGGCGCGCTCGAAGAGCGAGAAGCCGATGCTGAACTGCACGCAGCGGTCGCCGGCAGAGGCGATCGCCGCCTCGAAGCCCTCCCAACGCTGCGGATCGGTCGGATCGGGGAAGGTGAGGACGCTCAAGTCGCGCTCGGGCAGAATGCGGTTGCAGACGACGCCGATGTCCTTATCAACGCTCTGGTCCCACTGCACGCCGAACTCGTCCTGGCGGGTGGTCGCGTCGATCGTCCCTTGCAAGGGGCCGGGGGCGGCGGCGACGCCCGCGATGGCGTTGTCAATCGCTCCGAGCGCGCTCTCACCGTAGCGCTCGATGAAGGCCGCACGCGCGTTTTGCGTGAAGCCGATCTGGTAGGGCGTGCGGTCGGGCTGGCGGTGCTCCAGCGCAGCGATGACGCGTTCGCGGTTGGTCATTGGCGGACGGCCTCCTGCGGCGAAGATGTCGTACGGAGGGGCCGCCTGAGCCCGGCGAGCGCAGCGAGACGGGCGAAGTCGGCCCGTGCACAAGCGAGACGCTACCGGTATCGGGAGCCGAACGACCGGGCCGACTTCCCCACCGCAAACGACGCGGTGGCTCAGGCGGCCCCTCCGTACAGCGTACGGCAACGACCTTGCGGATGTGAAGACGGGAGGGCCCGAAGGCCCTCCCGCATTGTTCGTCGCGCATCGTCCGTCGCCTGCGTCAGAGCGGGAACTTGATGTTCGAGGACACGCCGACGCCGTCGATGCCCTTCACGCTGCTCGTCACGTTGCGCTTCGTGGAGATCGGCAGCAGCGCGCGACCGCGCAACTCGCCGATGCTCAGTTCGAGCTCCGCGACCGCCGAGCACTGCTTCACCTGCGCCTGCGGCCCCATCACCTGCGCGGCGCCGATGGCGTTCTTGCCGCCCTCAGCCACGCGCAGGATCGGAACCACCTTCGTCGCGCCGGCGATCTCCGCCTGCCGCTGGCGCAACAGATCGTTGATCGCGCCGTCGATCTCGTCGGAGAACTGCGTCACGACCCAACCGACGCCGAAGATCTTGATCAGGTCTCCGAGCGCGCCTCCGAGGTCCAGCGCGCGCGCCGGCTGCGGCCCGACCGCCATCCCGAGCACGAAGGCCCAGACGACGACGAGCACGGTCAAACTTCTCATCCTCTTGCTCATTCGCATCATCATAGCCTCCCTGCTATATCTCGATGTCGAGCAGCCCGGTCACGCCAACTTCCTGCACCCGGTCGAAGCCGCCTCTGGTTGTCACGGGCACGTATACGTCGATCTCGAGGACCTTCTTGAAGGTCAGCTCGAGCTGCGTGCATGCGACGACGTTGCTGACCATGTCGGCAGGCCCGTTGACCCGCGCCATGCCGATTGCGGTGCTGCCGCCCACGCTGAGGATCGGGACGGTCTTGTCCTCATAGCGAACGGGCGGGGGCGGGGGCGCGGTGCCGCCGGTTGCGGACGTGCCGCCGGTCGCGGACGTGCCGCCGTCGCCGACCACCTGCGTGCCACCACCGGGCATCGGCTCCACGCCGAGGGCGATCTGGATGTTCGCCTGCCACGCTTCAGCAAGCCCCATCGCCGTCGATCCGAGAGCGCTGGCCTCCGCCGGGTTCACGTCCACGATCAGGTCGCCTGCCGCCCGGAGTTCGGCGCCGTCGTAGGCGCCCTCACGGACTGCCAGGTCATACGGTGAATACGGCCCCGCGACCCAGTCCTGGATACGCTGCGCGATGATCATCGCCCGCTCGGGAGCGGTGAAACCGCCCGCCGAGGTCCTCATGCGGATCACGATCTGCCCGTTGACCAGCACCTCGCCCACGGTGTTCCCGTCGATCGTGTTGGCGCGATCGGCCACTGCGGGCATGCTATCCGCGGCGACCGCGACTGCGGAGCCGACGCCGAGGGCAGTGTCCGCCCGCGCCCCCAGCCAGAAAGCTCCCACAGCCAGGGCGCACAGGAGGACGGCATAACCCACACCTGCTGCCATCGATCTGCACTTGAACAAGTACTCCACCTCCTCGTCGGACCCGCGCGTGGCGGATCCTGTCATGCGCGCGTTCACGGGCCGCCTTCCTCCCGGCCCTGGAGAGTCCTTCGCCGCAACCTCAACACCTCCTGCACCGCTCTTGCGGAATCAGAAGGGGCGCGGGGCCCTTAGGACGAACTTCGCCTCAACGAACGGAGGTGCCGTACGATGAGACGTGCGATTCACATACTACCCGCGCTGCTACTCGTAGTAACCGTTACTTGTGCTCAGACGAATGACCGCGACGTGCTGTACCAGACCTCAACCATCGGTGCGCTGCTGCAGGGCGTCTACGATGGCGACACAACCATCGGCGAGTTGCGTGCGCATGGCGATGTGGGCCTCGGCACGATCAACTGCCTCGACGGTGAACTGGTGGTGCTGGACGGGCGCTTCTTCACGGTCGAGCACAGCGGGCGGGTGCGAGAGCTGCCACCCGAGACGCTCACGCCCTTCGCGGCGGTCACGTGGTTCGAGCGCGATCAGGGCGGCCTGCTCCAGGACATCACCGGCCTCGGCGCGCTCACGAGCCGCCTCGATGCGGTCCTCGGCAGCGTAAACCTGTGTTACACGGTTCGCATTACGGGCCGCTTCGATTACATCAAGACGCGCAGCGTGCCGCGCCAGGAGCCGCCCTACCGCCCGCTGGCGGAGGTGGTGTCGGAGCAGGCGATCTTCGAGTTCAGCGATGTGAGCGGGACAATCGTGGGCTTCCGCATGCCGCCCTACGTGACGGGCATCAACGTGCCGGGCTGGCACCTGCACTTCCTCGCCGACGACCTCAGCGGCGGCGGCCACTTGCTGGACTGCAGAGCGAGCGAGGCGACGGCACAGATAGACGAGAGCGACGAGATCATGCTCGTGCTGCCGCACACCGAGAGCTTCCTGACCTGCCCGCTGGCGCCCGCGGAGGCGGACAACGCCGACCTTCACGCAGTGGAGAAGGACCCGGACGGGGACGGTTGACGGGATGCGCGAGGCAGAGTAACGTTGGGGGGAGAACTGGCGCGAAGGGAGTGGGCAGTCATGGCGCAGGGAACGGCAGTTGAGGGCCCGCCCGCTGGGCAGGATTCGCAGGTCTTCGCCTGGGTGCGAACGGGTTTGAGCCACGCCGATCCCGGCGCGGTTGCGGGCGCGCTGTTACGCGCGCTTGGCCGCGGTGCGTTCAAGCGCGTGGGCGAAGAGGACATCAGGAGCGTCGAGGTCTCCCTCAGAGATCGAACACTGACTATCACCGGTCGGGAAGAGGCAGTGCGAGAGGTGAGTGGATTCATCAGAGAGATGGACAATACGGCCGACGTTTTCGACAGGGCACAAGCCGATCGGTGTGACGAAGAGGAAGCAACTGCAGACCGTGAGGGGGAAGACGACACGGGATGGACCGACGATCCCAACACCTACACCGCACCTCCTCTGCACGATCTCAGCGTGCTGCGCGCCGATTTCTGGCCGGAGGACGAGAGCGTGGACGACTTCATCGCAATGGTAAGGGAATCCAGACGCAGCCGGAGGTCGCGCGATATTGAGTGAAGCGGTCGTCGTTGACACCGACGTCATCTCGCTTTTCTTCAAGGATGACTCTCGCGCCGAGCTGTATGCTCCATACATCTCGGACAGACTGGCAGTCATCTCCTTCATGACAGTTGCTGAACTCGACTTGTGGGTGGAGACCCGAGGATGGGGCAGTCGGAAGAGGGCCCAACTGAAGGAACTCCTGAGACCATTCACGCGACACCAATCTTCACCTGCGCTCTGTCGCTTGTGGGCGCGCGTCGTCGCTCAAGCCAGACGCAACGGCCGCCCGATTGAGTGTGCCGACGCGTGGATCGCCGCGACCGCGCTGCAGCGCGCCATCCCCCTCGTCACCCACAACGGCCGTCACTACGACGCGGTCGAGGGTCTGGAGATCATCTGCGAGGCCTGACAGTTCTACTTCGTGGCAGCTCGCCTCACACCCAACGCACACCCCCGGCGCCGATCACGCGCGCCGGCCAATACGGTTTCTCGGACCAACATACACTCGGAGGGTACCATGGAACGAATCGATGAGCTGTGCGTCAACACCATCCGCGGCCTCGCCATGGACGCGGTGCAGAAGGCCAACTCAGGCCATCCCGGCATGCCGATGGGGGCCGCGCCCATGGGCTACGCCGTGTTCGACCGCTTCATGCGACACAACCCGCTCAACCCCGATTGGCCCGACCGCGACCGTTTCGTGCTGTCCGCGGGCCACGGCTCCACGCTGCTCTACGCGCTCCTGCACCTCACCGGCTACGATCTGCCAATCGAGGAGCTGGAGAACTTCCGCCAGTGGGGAAGCATGACGCCCGGACATCCGGAGTTCGGTCACACCCCCGGCGTTGAGACCACCACCGGCCCGCTCGGCCAGGGCTTCGCCAACGGCGTCGGCTTCGCCATCGCCGAGGCGTTCCTGGCAAGTCACTTCAACCGGCCCGAGGGCTCGGACGAGGACTTCCGGCTGGTCGATCACTACACCTGGGGCATCTGCTCGGACGGCGACCTGATGGAGGGCATCTCCCACGAGGCCGCCTCGCTGGCGGGGCACCTGGGGCTGGGCAAGCTCATCTACCTCTACGATGACAACCACATCTCCATCGAGGGCGACACGGAGCTGGCCTTCAGCGAAGACGTGCCGAAGCGCTTCGAGAGCTACAACTGGCACGTGGAGGTCGTCGAGGACGGGAACGACCTCGCCGCCATCGCCGAGGCCATCGAAGCGGCGAAGCAGGAGAGCAGCCGGCCGTCGATCATCTGCGTGCGCACGCACATCGGCTACGGCAGCCCGCTGCAGGACGACTCCGAGTCGCACGGCGCGCCACTTGGCGAGGACAACATCCGCGCCACCAAGGAGTTCTACGGCATGCCCGCGGACGAGCACTTCTACGTCCCCGACGAGGTGCGCGCGCACATGGAGGGCGCCATCGAGCGCGGGCGCAAGGCCGAGGCAGACTGGGAGCAGCGGCTGGCGCGCTATCGCGAGCGCTTCCCCGAGCAGGCGGAGCTGTTCGATCGCGCGATCGCCGGGAAGCTGTCCGATGACTGGGACGCGGACCTGCCGGTCTTCAAGCCCGAGGACGGTGCGGTGGCGACGCGCAACGCCTCAGGCAAGGTCATCAACGCGATCAAGGATCGCCTGCCCACGCTTATCGGCGGCTCGGCGGACCTCGCGCCCTCGACCAAGACGCTCATGAGCGGCGAGGACGACTTCTGCCTGGCCGACCGTGGCGGCCGCAACCTGCACTTCGGCGTCCGCGAGCTCGCGATGGGCGCGATCGTCAACGCTATGGCGCTGCACGGCGGCGTCATCGCCTACGGAGCCACGTTCCTCGTGTTCTCCGACTACATGCGCCCGGCGTTGCGTCTCTCGGCGATCATGAACGCCGATGCGCACTGGGTCTTCACGCACGACTCCATCGGCGTTGGCGAGGACGGCCCGACGCACCAGCCGATCGAGCATGTGATGAGCCTGCGCGCGATCCCGAACCTGGCGGTCATCCGGCCCGCCGACGCGAACGAGACCGCAATGGCGTGGAAGCTCGCGATTGAGCGCCAGAGCCCGATGGCGTTCTCGCTGACCCGGCAGAACCTGCCGACCCTCGACCCGGAGAAGACCGATGTGCTCGCGGGCACGCTACGCGGCGCCTACGTGCTCGCCGACGCGGAGGGCGACCTGCGGCTCATCCTGCTCGCCACCGGCTCGGAGGTCGCTCTGGCAATGGACGCGCGCGAGGCCCTGCAGGCGCAGGGGATAGGCGTGCGCGTGGTCTCGATGCCCTGCATGGAGATCTTCGAGGAGCAGCCGGCGGAGTACATCGCTGAGGTTCTGCCTGCCGACGTGCCGAAGATGTCCATCGAGGCGGGCATCACGCTCGGCTGGGAGCGCTGGACGGGCTGCAAGGGCAACGCGATCGGCCTCGACCGCTTCGGCGCCTCCGCGCCCGGCGACGAGGTCTTCGAGAAGTTCGGCTTTACTGTCGAGAACGTGGTGGCGAAGGCGATGGCGCTCCTGAGCGACTGAGAAGGGCAAGCGGGAACCCGGAGCTCGGGTGGGGAATGAGTGACTGTGCGGACCGAGATGCTCCGCATCTCCGGGCGTCCGCACCACAGAACGGCTGCAGGAGCGTCCGCGCCACGGCACCGTGAGCAGGCGATGAGGTGGCAGCATGAAGCTTGGGATGTTCGGACTGGGGAAGATGGGCGCCAACATGGCGCTGCGGCTCATGCGCGACGGGCACGAGGTGAGCGGCTGGAGCCGCTCCGAGGGCACCGTGGACGAGGCGAAGCAGCTTGGCGTCCACGCCACGACCGACCTCGAGGCGGCCGTAGGTGAGCTGCAGGCGCCGCGCGTGCTGTGGCTGATGGTCCCGGCGGGCGGTCCGGTCGATGACCTGATCGACAGGCTCATCCCGCTCACCGACGAGGGCGACGTGTTCGTCGATGGCGGCAACTCGCGCTACAAGGACACGCTCCGGCGCGCCGAGGAGCTGTCCGCGCAAGGCTACCACCTCGTGGACGTCGGCACCTCCGGCGGCGTCTGGGGGCTGGACGAGGGCTACTCGCTGATGATCGGCGGCGAGGAACAGGTCGTTGAGCGCCTCCGACCGATCTTCGAGGCGCTCGCCCCCGCTCCGGACCTCGGCTGGGCGCGCATGGGCCCCACCGGCTCAGGCCATTTCGTCAAGATGGTCCACAACGGCATCGAGTACGGAATGATGCAGGCCTACGCCGAGGGCTTTGCGCTGATGAAGCGCAAGGAGCAGTTCGGCCTCGACCTGCACGCGATCGCAGAGACGTGGCGCTACGGCTCCGTGGTGCGCTCGTGGCTGCTCGATCTGATCGCGCGCGGGATCGAGGAGGAGGGCCAGGAGCTGGCCGAGATCGCCCCGTGGGTCACCGATTCAGGCGAGGGCCGCTGGACGGTCGAGGAGGCGATCGAGACCGCCACGAACCTCCCGGTGATCTCGCTCGCGCTGATGCAGCGCTTCGCCTCCCGCGACGAGGACCAGTACGCCAACCGGCTGCTGGCCGTCATGCGCAACCAGTTCGGCGGGCACGCGGTCAAGGACGCGGAGGAGGACGCGGATGGCGGCGGGTGAGATCGAGCGGCACCTGATGATCGTGATCGGCGGCACCGGCGACCTGATGCGCCGCAAGCTCCTCCCGGCCATGCGCAGGCTCACGCAGGAGGGGCGGCTGCGGGGGAAGACGATCATCCTCGCCTCCGGGCGCCGCGCGACCTTCGACGATGGGAGCTACCGCGACTGGGCGCACGAGGCGCTGGAGGAGGCCGGGCTGCCTCCCGGGGCCGAGGACTCGGGCTGGTGCAAGGAGTGTCTGCACTACGAGTCGGTCGGTGACCAGCAGCCCGAGGACTTCGAGCGCCTCAAGCGGCGCATCGAGGAGACCGAGCGCGAGCACGACCTTCCGGGAAACCGCATCTTCTACATGGCCACCCCGCCGGGCGCGTTCATCCACACCGTCGAGCGCCTTGGTGAAGCCGGCCTGAGCTCCGGCCCCGGCTGGACCCGCGTGGTGATCGAGAAGCCCTTCGGCGACGACCTCGACTCGGCGCGCGAGCTCAACGAGCGCATACACCGCCACTTCTCCGAGCAACAGATCTACCGCATCGACCACTACCTCGGCAAAGAAACCGTCCAGAACCTGCTGACCTTCCGCTTCGCGAACGTGCTGTTCGACTCCGTCTGGAACCGCGACCGGATCGCGTCGGTGGAGATCACGGTCGCCGAGGAGCTTGGCGTGGGCGAGCGCGCCGGGTTCTACGACTCTGTCGGCGCGCTGCGCGACATGGTGCAGAACCACATGACGCAACTGCTCACCATCACCGCGATGGAGCACCCGACGCAGTTCGAGGCCGATGCAATCCGCGATGAGAAGGTGAAGGTCCTCCGCTCCCTCGCACCGCTCGACCCGAGCCAGGCGATCTTCGGCCAGTACGCCGCGGGCGAGGTGGAGGGCGAGAGCGTACCGGGCTACCTCGACGAGGAGGGCGTCGCCGAGGGCTCACAGACCGAGAGCTACGTGGCACTGCGCGCCTACGTGCAGAACTGGCGCTGGCAGGGCGTCCCGTTCGTGCTGCGGACAGGCAAGCGCATGCCGGAGAAGCTCACGGAGATCGTCATCAACTTCCGCTGCCCCGCGCTGGCGCTCTTCCAGCGCCACCCCGAGGCGACGGTGCGGGCGAACGCGCTGGTGATCACGCTTCAGCCCGACGAGGGCTTCGACCTCCGGTTCGAGGTCAAGGCGCCGCGCGATCCGCTGCGCATGGTCACGCAGAACCTCTCCTTCCGCTACGACGAGGCCTTCGAGGAGCTGCCGGACGCCTACGAGACGCTGCTCGTGGACATTGCGGAGGGCGATCAGACGCTCTTCGTGCGGTCCGACGAGGTCGAGGAGGCGTGGCGGCTGTATACGCCGCTGCTGGTGAACCGTCCGCTCGTCCACCCCTACCCGGCGGGGACGATGGGCCCGCCCGAGGCCGAGCGCATCCTGATCCCGCGCGGCGAGGCGTGCCCGATATGAGCGACCCCGATCTACGCGTGTTCCCCTCGCTGGAGGCCGCCGGCCGCGCGCTCGCCGATGAGGTCGCGGGGGCCATCGGCGATGCCGTCGAGGTGAACGGCCGCGCAACGCTCGTGCTCTCCGGAGGAAGTACGCCTCAGCGACTGCACGAGCTGCTGGCCGAGCGCGATGACATCCGCTGGCCACGTACCCATGTCCTCCTCGGCGACGAGCGCTTCGTGCCGCATGACTCGCCAGGCAGCAACTACTGCATGGCCCGCCGGAGCCTGCTCGACGACGTGCCGATCCCGCCAGCAAACGTGCATCCGTGGCGGACGGATCTGCCGACGCCCGAAGACGCGGCGCTGGACATGCAGGCCGAGCTGGAGCGGCTGTTCGGGCGCGACGCCCTGCCGCGCTTCGACGTGCTCCTGCTGGGCATCGGGGCGGACGGGCACACGGTGTCGCTGTTCCCGGACTCCCCCTCGCTGGCGGAGGAGCGCCGCTGGACGCTGCCGACGCTCGCGTCAGACGAGCCGAGGAAGCGACTGACGATGACGCTGCCGGTGCTCAACGCCGCGCGCGCGGTGCACTTCCTCGTCGCGGGCGCGGACAAGCGCGCTGCGCTGCGCCGGGCGATGGGCGAGCCGGAGCAGCCCGAGCAATGCCCGGCGGCGCTCGTACGCCCGACCGACGGCACACTGACGTGGTGGCTCGATGAGGGGGCGGCGCCATGAACTCCGGCAACGTCGCGCGGCTGGTCATCAGCATGATCGCTTCGCGACCTACCTCAACACCGCGCTTTGGTGGTTGAGCAGGTAGCGGCGGCGCCGGCGGCGTTGCTGTTCTGGAGCGGAGGCGCTTTAGCGGCTCCGACGTTGTTGCTCAAGCCGAGCTGCGCTTCGGGGCCGGGGAACGGCTGAAGCCCCTCCATACGACTGGAGGACCCGCGCGCTTCGGGGCGAACCTGCCTCCGAGGAGGCGATGGTTATGCCCGGATCGCTGCCCGTTGCCGCCGCTCTGCTGCTCGTCTGCTGCGTAGCGAGCGTTGCCGATGACTTCGACGACCTGCTCGCGCGGGTTCGCGGGAACGAGGGGGCATCTCCCCTGACAGCCGCCCTCGACGCCGAACTCGCCGCAGATGTGAGCGATGAGGCCGTCGAGCACCGCAGGCGGCTCATCATCGAGACGGGCGCCGTCGCGCCGGCCAACTGGAACGCCCCCAACGGGAAGCACACCTTCGACGTAGCCGTCTGCCGGTTGAAGGTCGATCCCGACGATGAGACCGCGTGGGCCTACGTGCCGCGCGGTATGGCCTTCCGGGGCCAGGGCGACACCTTCGGGCGCAGCGAGCTGTCGCGGATCGCTCGGCAGTTCGAGGCGCACATCCCCGACGATCTGCGCGAGCCGCTGCACGCGGACATCCTCGACTACGACGGCTACCTCGGCGGCGGCACAGAGAACCATGTGGCGATGCGCCGCACCTCCGGGCTGCTGCTCGCGGAGATGTATCCCGAGGACATCTACGCCTACGGCCTCACCGGCGAGCAGCTCATCGCCGAACTCCTCAAGTACATGCGCGACTACGGCCACGCGATCTACGACGCTTCGATGGCCGAGTACCTCTCGCCGATCTACCACGCGGTCAACACCGGCCCGTGGCTCAACGTGACGGAGCTTGCCGACAGCGCCGAGGCGCGCATCACCGCCCGCGCGATCCTCGATTGGATGCTGCTCGATCTCGCCATCAACAACTCCCAGGGCATCATCATGCCGCCGTTGCAGCGTGAGAAGGGCTACCTGCACGGGACCTACCAGCGCTCCTACTGCAAGGCGCCGTCGCAGTGGACCGGCTGGCTCTACTGGGGCGCGAGCAACACGCCCACCGATGAGGCGAGCTTCCGCGATGAGCGCTACGTAACCGCCAAGCCCGGCGGCACCTGGGCACGCATGCACGCGGTCTCCGACTGGACGCCCCACCGCGTGATCCGCAATATCGGCGCGAAGCGGACGCCACTGCCCTACATGCTCCTGCAGTCGCGCGGCAACTGGGACTGCATCCGCGAGTCGCATCGCAATGACTACGCCTGGCGCCACCAGGACGGCGCCGAGCCGAACCCGCGCTACCAGATGCGCTCGGTCTACGTCGCGCGCGACTACGCAATCGGCTGCGGCTACTACACGGAGGACCTCGCGGACCCGATCCTGCGCAACCACGTGCCCTTCGGGATCGCGTGGCGCACCGGAGACGAGCAGAACCTGCTGCGCTTCGTGCACCCGTACTGGTACACCGCCCGCGTGGACGAGGAGACCGGCGAGCCGCTCGGGCGCGAGGACTGGCTGGGCGTCAGCCCCTTCATGCGCATGGTGCACTGGGAAAACGCCGCGATCGTGCTGTGCGAGATCCCCGAGATTGACCCGTTCGCCGACGCGATCCCGGACAAGGGCTCGCCCAAGTTCTTCAGCGAGCGCACCCCCGAGTGCATCCGGGAGTTGCAGTTCTACGCGCCGCTGAGCGTGGACGAGCGCACCGAAGAGGGCGGCGTAATCTTCCTGCGCGAGGGCGACGTCTACCTCGCGATCCGGCCCCTTGCGGGTGAGGCGCACTGGGAGGACGCCGCCTGGGAGGGCTGGCAGCGACTCGTGCTGCCCGGCGCGGTCACCGGCGCCGCGGTCGAGCTCGGCGACGCGGAGGAGTTCGGCTCCTTCGAGGGCTTCCGGCAGAAGGTCCTCGCGACCGAAGCGCGCATCGAGGGCGACACGGCGTCCTTCCGCACGACGCGCGGGCATGAGCTGAGCGTGGCGTTCGCTGAGGGCACGTGGCTGCCGAATGCGAGCGTCAACGGCGCGCGCCTCGACTTCGAGCGCTGGCCGACCTGCGAGAGCCCGTGGCTGAGCGTGCGCGACCGGGTGCTTGACGCCAACGACGGCCGCGAGGGCTTCACGATCGACTTCACCGGCGACCTGCCCGTGTATGAGTACTACGAGCTTGCGGGCGGTGAGCGGCGTGTAACGAGCCGGGAGTTCGTGGCGAACCGAGAGATAGTGCATGAGTGACAAGCGGGGCGAAGTGATGAACGCTTTCGACGCAATCGACAATCACTGCCACTACCAGCGCAAGGACGGCTACCTCGACGAGATGCTTGCGGCCTCGGCCGAGGCGGGCGTCGAGTGGCTCTGCCTCAATGGCGGCGGGGAGCGCTGGCGCCAGCACGGGAACGACGGCGTCATGGCCGCCGCGGAGGCCCACCCGGACCGGATCATCCCCGTCGCGTTCATCCACCTTGGCGAGGAGAGCGCGTCGGACGTGCGCGCATGGCACGCCGCGGGCTTCCGCGCGCTGAAGACGCAGTACCCCGCCGACATGTATGACTCCGAGGCGTTCTTCCCGGTCTACGAGGCCGCGGAGGAGCTGCGCCTGCCGATCCTCTTCCACACGGGCATCAGCGCGCGGTTCATCCCCGAGCACGACCGCTGGAACGTCTCGTCGCGCTTCATGATGCCGCTGACACTCGACCGGATCGCCCGCTGCTTCCCCGATCTGACGATCTGGGGCGCGCACCTGGGCTACCCCGACACGTGGCACGCCGCGAGCCTGATGAGCGTGCATCCGGGCGTCTACTTCGACATCTGCGGGCTGCCCACGAGCCAACCGAGCCTGCAGCCGTGGGGCGAGCTGTTCCGGCGCGAGGAGCAGTGGGGGAAGCTGGTGTTCGGCAGCGAGGGCGGGCCGCAGGGATTCGCACCGCTGCTGGAGCGCTACCGGGCGCTGATGGATGAGCATGGCGTGAGCGCGGAGGTGCAGCGCCGCGTGCTGCGCGGGAACGTGGCAGAGGCGTTGGGGCTGGGGTAGTGCCACGAGGGAGCCCATGAGCGGCCGTGCGGCGGCGGCCGCATAGCCGCAAGATGGAGGCGACGTGATGCGGAGGACACTCATTACCATCGTCGCACTGATGGTCTCAGGCGCGACCGCGCACGCGGCCGGCTACGAGGGAAACTCGCTGACCGTCAGCGTGTCGCCGGAGACGCCGTTCGTGACCGGGCAGGTGACGGTGAGCGGCTCGTCGGGCGCATACAAGGACGACACCACTGTGACCGCGACCTTCTCCCCTCCCTCGGGCGCGGACGTGACGCGCACCGCGCAGCTCACCGAGGATGGGACCTTCGAGCTGACCTTCGGCCCACTCGATCTCCCGGGCGAGTGGTCGGTGCAGATCGCGGGGCCGCTCAGTGAACTCACGAACGAGACCGCGACGGTGCAGTTCACGGTCATTCAGCCCGCGGCCTTCGCGGCCGTGTCGGTGCGCGGCTTCACCGAGGGCACCGATGCCATGGACGAGTTCATCCAGGTGACCGAGGATCAGCTCAACCTCTACACGCAGCTTCCGCAGAAGGATGAGGCCCAGCAGACCATCAGCGAGTGCCAGGAGCACTCGAGCGCGATGAACCAGCGCATGGGCCAGGTGGCTGACACGCTTGAAGAGATGGGGGGGCTGCTGGAGGAGTTGAGCGCGTTCCCTGAGCTGAATGAGGCCATGGCGGAGTTGGCCACCGACCTCCAGGGCCCGCTGAACGAGACGCAGTCGGCCGTCCAGCGGCTGCACTACACGCACGAGACGGCGAACAACGCGCGCGAGTGGTGCCGCACCTGGCACGCGCAGAAACAAGGGCTGAAGATCCTCAAGGAGATGGTCAAGTTCATCTTCGCGGGGAACTTCAGCATCGGGCAGTGGGTGACGGGCAAGTTCACCGGCGCGATGAAGGGCGTCCAGACCAAGCTCGAGAACGAGGCCGTCTGCCAGATCACCGGCATGACGCAGGCGCAGGTCACGGCGGCTCGCAAGGCACACGCGGACCTGGAGAGCGCCGCGAAGCGGCTGGAGCAGCTCCAGGACATCGAAGGTAACTTCTGGGAGTTGCACAAGGAGGGCTTGGACAGGGGCTACGACTGGCTCGTGGACTGGATCTCGACGAAGGTCGCGCCCAACTGCCAGATGTATGACGCGGAGGTCAAGGGCACGCTCTACGTCGAGTACTACGCCAAGAAGATGGTCTACATGGTCACGAAGTACCGCTGGGAGGGGCGCCTGGAGCTGTTCTTCAAGAAGCGCGAGTCAGAGACGGACATCGTGGAGCTCAAGGGCCAGCTCTGGGGGAACTTCGACTGGCGGATCGGCAAGTTCTTCCCCGAGCGCACCGCTATGGACATCCCCGGCGTGACCGGCGTGGGCCTGTGCATCCCCCGGCCGCCCTACGTGGACTACCGCGACTTCTTCCTGACGCTAGAGGGTGAGGGCAAGCCCGAGGGCGTCGATCTGTGGGTGAAAAGCTGCGAGTACGACCGCGAGGAGCTGGAGTACGGCTTCATCTCGGTGCTCTGGTCGCCCTACCAGATGGTGCCAGCAGTGGATTTCCCGACCTGCAAGGTCCCCGGCGGCGAGTGGTTCGTGACGCGCTGCACGGGCCTCTCAAACCCGAACGTGGACAGCTTCTACGTGCCGCTGGTGGTCGAGGACGATCGGGTCATCCTCAAGCACACGATCGAGCGCACGATGGACTACCGTCAGGAGCGCGAGTTCCGCGCATTTCTGAAGATGGAGATCGACGGCAAGGAGGACGGCCTCTGAGGGGCGAATTACGCGGCATGACTACTGCCGGCCGAGCTCTCCGGGAGCCGCGACGCGAGCTTCCGATCACAGGGACGTACGACGTGGTCGTGGCGGGCGGCGGGCCGAGCGGGATCTGTGCCGCGGTGGCCGCCGCCCGCGCGGGTGCACGCACGCTGCTGATCGAACGTTACGGCTTCCTCGGCGGCATCGCCACCGCTGGCTGGGTCGATCTGCTCCTCGGCATCGCACCCGCGCGCACCGGGGAGATGGTCGTGGGCGGGCTCTTCCGCGAGCTCGTCGACGGGATGGCGGCGCTGGGCTGCGCGCGACCCTTCGACGAGGGCATACGCGCGGGGCGCATCCCGTTCGAGCCGGAGGCCTTCAAGCTGGTCGCCGACGCCCTGGTGCTCGGCAGCGGCGCCGACCTGCTCCTGCACTCAACGGTGGGCGAGGCGATCGTGGCGGGCGACCGCCTGCGCGCGCTGGTGCTGGAGGGCAAGTCCGGGGCGCGCGCGGTCGAGGCGCGTGTCTTCGTGGACGCCACCGGCGATGCGGACGTGGTCGCGCGGGCGGGTGCACGCTGGGAGATGGGCCGCCCCGCCGACGGGCGCGTCCAGGCGATGAGCATGATCCTGCAGATGGGCGGCCTCGACGTGGACCGCGTGCCCACGCGCGGTGAGGACGCGGAGGCGGTGAAGGCCGCCACGCGCGAGGCGCTCATGGCCGGACTGCCCGCCTACCGCTGGCACAGCCCTGAGCGCAGCCCGGATGCGCGACAGGATTCGCTGGCATTCAACGTCACGCACCTGAGCGGCGATCCAACGGACGCCACCGATCTTAGCCGCGCGGAGGTCAAGGGCCGCAAAGACGCGTGGGAGATCGCGCGCTGGATGCGCGAGGCGGTGCCGGGGATGGAGCGTTCGCACCTGCAGCTCACCGCGCACATGGTGGGCGTGCGGGAGAGCCGGCGGATGGTCGGGCGCGAGACCGTGACCTGCGAGGACCTGCTGACGGGCCGCAAGCGCCCGGACGCGATCGCGCGCTGCACCTTCGGGCTGGACGTGCACTGCCCGATGGCGCACACGGGCCCCGAAGCCGCGCAGGTGGACGGCGTCGCCTGCCGGCAAAGTTGCGGGAAGCGCGATTGTCACATGCTCACGCGCCACCTCGACGAAGTGCCCGAGCACGGCGGCGTCGCCGATCGCTCGTGGTATGACATCCCGTGGGACGCCCTCGTCTCGGCGGACCTGCGGAACCTCCTCACCTGCGGGCGTAGCGTCTCGGCCGACCACCAGGCGATGGCGTCGCTGCGGGTGATGGGCCCGGCGATGGCGACCGGGCAGGCGGCGGGCGCGGGCGCGGCGTTGGCGGCGGAGAGCGGCGATCTGACGGAGGTCGATGTCACTGAGCTGCAACGGAGGCTGCGCGACGCCGGGGCGGCGATCTGAGGTGACTGTCGCACGATGACCCCCTGCACGCGAATCTGGACGCTCTCTGGAGCGATCGGCGGAGGCATCGTCGGGCTCGCGCGAGCCGGTTCCGAGCCGACTGCGTGGGAGGCCGCGGCCGGGCTGGGTCTCTCCGCGCTGCTGCACGGCGTGCTCGGTGCGCTGATCGGCGCGCTGCTGGCGCTGCTCGTGATCGCGGTCCTGAAGCTGACGAACGCGTGCCCTGATCCCGCGACGCAACTGCGCGCCGCTGCGGTGGCGCTGCCCGCAATCGTGCTGCTGATCGTGCTGAAGACGGCCCTTGGCGCGTCGGGCGGCGCGGCGGCATTCCCGGTGCACGACATCTTCCTCAGTTCGGTCCTGCTGAGCATCGGCCTCGGATCGCTGGTCGCGCTCGCCGACGCCGCAGTGGGCCGCGGCACACGCGTGGTGGGCCTTGCGCTCGTCGCCCTGACGGTTATACTCGCCGGGGTGCGCATCGCGGGCTACTCCGCGGAGAGCATCGAGGCGATGGTGCACCGGGCCGGGGAGCCCGAGGCTTCACCCGAACGTCCATCGGTGATCCTGCTGAGTGTGGACGCGCTGCGGCCGGACTACCTGTCGCTCAACGGCGGCCCGGCGGCCACGCCGGCGATGGACCGTTTTGCGGCGGAGAGCGTGGTGTTCACCAACGCACGGTCGGTGGCGCCGTGGACGCGGCCATCCTTCGCGGCGACCTTCAGCAGCCTCTACCCGTCACAGATGGGCGTGGCTCGGCTGCGGGGCCACGACCGGTACTGGCAGGAGATCCTGCCGGCGATCTGGCGCGAGGACGTGGACACGCTCGCCGAACGCCTGCACGATGCGGGCTGGTTCACCGCGGCGATCACCAACAACCCGTTCCTCGCCCCCTGGGCGGGCACCGGCCAGGGCTTCGACGTGCATCACGATCTGCCCGCCAACGGTCGGCGGCTCGCCCGGCGCCTGCTGACGATCTCACCGATCAGGATGCTGCTGCGCGAGGAGAACTTGCCCTACGGCACGTCACTGCCTCTGCAGCGGGCGCCGCACGTGACCGAGGCGGGCACGCGGGTGATTGAGGCGGTCGAGCACCGGCCGCTACTACTCTGGGCGCACTACATGGACCCGCACGCGCCCTACGACCCGCCGGGCCTGGCCCCGGAGCAGGCCGTCTCGCGGCGGGAGACGGGACTGGTCGAGGCGGCGCGGACGCACAGGACGGCCGTCGAGCGGGAGCGCTTCATAGGCGCTTACACGCGCGAGATCGAGTTCTGCGACGAGTGGCTCGGGCGGATGGTCGAGGAGCTGCAGCGCACGGGCCTGTGGGACAGCTCGATCGTGGTGCTGTGGAGCGACCACGGCGAGGAGTTCTGGGAGCACGAAGGCTGGGACCACGGGCAGTCGCTCTACGATGAGCTGCTGCGCGTCCCGCTGATGATACACGTGCCGGGCCAGCGCGAGGGCCGGACCGTCGCGGCGCCGGTCAGCCTGCTGGACGTCATGCCGACGATCCTTGAGCTGTGCGAGCTACCGGTGACGGAGGAGCTGCAGGGGCGCTCGCTGGCGCCGGTGCTGGCCGGCGCGGACGCTCAGTTGCCGCCGCTGGAGTGCTTCCTGGAGGCCTGTCACCGGGGCGAAACGCGCAAGGGCCTGCTGTTCGGCGACTACAAGCTGATCTACCATGTGTATCAGGACCGCTTCGAGCTGTACGACCTGGCGAGCGACCCGGCCGAGCGGCATGATATCTTCGGGACGCCGGACGCGCCCGACACGAGCGCTCGCGAGAGGCAATTGCTGGACTGGACCGAGACGTCGCTGGCGCTGACCGAGCAGCTCGCCGGGCAGGCCGGAGCGACCGAGTTTTCACCCGAGGCGCGGCAGCAGATGCGCGACCTGGGGTACATTCAGTAGACGAACGCACCGGCGCTTGCGGCCGGGCGACGAACCACGGGAGGCACGGCATGAGCACCATCACGCTGCCGGAACGAGAGATACCGATCGTCGGAGAGTATGACGTGATCGTGGCGGGAGGCGGCCCGGGCGGGATCCCGGCGGCCGTCGCGGCCGCGCGCGCGGGTGCAAGGACGCTGCTGATCGAGCGCTACGGCTACCTCGGCGGCATGGCGACCGCCGGGCTGATCACGGTCCTGCTGGGCACGAACGCGCCGGGCACCGATGAGCCGATGATCGGCGGCGTCGCGGAGGAGCTGTGCCGGGAGATGGCGGCGCTGGGCGGTGCGCCGGAGTTCGACGTGGCGGTCAAGCGTGGCGGCATCTCCTTCGATCCGGAGGCGTTCAAGCTCGTCTCCGATGCGCTGGTGCTGGGCAGCGGCGTGGACCTGCGCCTGCACTCGTGGGCGGTGGACGCGATCATCGAGGACGGGATGATCTCCGCGCTGGTGCTGGAGAGCAAGTCCGGTCGGCAGGCGGTGACGGGCAAGGTGTTCGTGGACGCGACCGGCGATGCGGACCTCGTCTGGCAGTCGGGCGCGAGCTTCACGCAGGGGCGCGAGTTCGACGGCGCGATGCAGTCGATGGGCAGCATGTTCCGCTTCGGCGGCGTGGATGACGAGCGCCTGCCGCAGGGCGATGAGCGCGTCGAGGTGATGGAGCGCGCGAAGCAGGCCATCGACTCCGGCGAGATCAGCGCGTATAACCCATCATGGGGCGGGATGGTGGCCGGGAAGATCGCCGGTGAGCACATGGCGAACGCCACGCGCTTCCCCGGCGACGCCTGCAACGTCGAAGACCTCACGCGCGGCGAGGTCGAGGTGCGGCGCGACACCTGGCAGCTCATCGACTGGTGGCGGGCGAACGTGCCGGGCCTGGAGAACGCCTACCTCATTCAGACGCCGCCGCACATCGGCCTGCGCGAGAGCCGGCAGATGATCGGCCTGGAGCGCGTCACCGGGCAGGACGTGGTGGACGCGCGCACACGCGATGACGCCGTCGCGCGCTGCCCGTACTGGATCGACATTCACTGCCCCCTCGGCCGCGCGAAGAATTCGACGCACCTGTGCTACAAGAAGTGCCCGAACGACCCGCCCTGCGCGATGTATGAGGAGCACTACGAGGACCTGCCCGGCAACGCGGACGATGACCATCGCGAGGGGCTCTACCCGCGCGACGGCCTGTGGTTCGACATCCCGTGGGGCAGCCTCGTCTCGGCGGATATCCCGAACCTGCTGACCTCCGGCCGCTGCATCTCCTGCGACCACCAGGCGATGAGCGCCATGCGCGTCATGGCCACCTGCATGGCGATCGGCGAGGCGGCGGGCGAGGGCGCGGCGATGGCCGCCGACTCGTCCTGCGAGGGCGACGCGGGGCTCGTAGACGTGGCCGCGTTGCAGAAGCGCCTGCGCGCCAACGGGGCTGCCTGCTGAGGCCCGGTGCCGGGACTGACGGGAATCATCACACGCGCGAGGGCGTCTCTTCCGGCGAGCGCACGTCACGCGACGTGTAACGAGTGGGCGTCTCGTGGTAATATATAGCAGACAGGCCGGACTCGCGGCAAATCTGACGCGACGGAGGCCCGTTGTCATGAAGCTCTCTCGCATGACGTTGCCGATCACGCTCGTCGCGCTGACGATGGTCGTTGCGGTCGCATCTGCCCAGCGCGGCCAGGTCGCGACCAGCCGCGCCGTGCTGACCTCGATCTACGGGGACGTGCAGGTCCGCCACGGCGCGAGCGGCTACCAGGCCGCCAAGCTCAACGAGGTGCTGGCGCCCAGCGATGCGGTCAAGACCGGCGCATCCTCGCGCGCGGAGATATCCGTGGGTGAGGGCGGCTACGTGCGCATGGATCAGAACTCGCAGGTGCTCATCACCGCGCTCGCTTCGGGCGGCACGACGAGCTTCCAGGCGCTCGCGGGCGGCATCTGGGTGACGATCGAGCGCGCGCTGAGCGGCTCGAGCAAGTTCGAGGTGCGGATGCCCAGCGCCGTGGCTTCGGTCACGGGCACGGTCTTCCGCTGCGAAGTCGCCGAAGACGGCACTTCGGAGACCTACGTGTATGAGGGCCAGGTGGACGTTCAGGCGGGCGAAGAGAACTTCCAGGTCGCTCCCGACGAGTGCTGCGAAGTGCCGCGCAACAACCGCCCCGGGTCGGTGAGGAAGTTCGACCTCGCCGGCGACGATGAGGCCACGTGGGTGATGTACAACCGCCACCGGGACATCATCCGGCACCTCGGCAACCCCGGGATCATGGTCGGCCTGCGCGAGCACGACATGCCCGAGGCAGGCGCGTTCCTCGCGTCGAAGGCGATCGGGGCGCAACTCGCCCTGCACGGGCTCTCCAACACCTCGATCGCGGACGTGGACGCGTCCTCGTTCACGATCAACGCCGATGGCACGATCGACTGGCGACGCAAGCCTCGTGCCGACTACAGCGTCATCGGCGATGTGACGCTCGAGCAGGTACGGCAGATCAACGGCGTCTTCTCCGCACGCGTGCGCGGGAACATCCGGCTGGTCCGCAACGGGGACAGCGATGCCCTGACCTTCATCGACGCGGTCGTGCCCGGCATCGGCGAGGACGTCCACGAGGCGGTGCACAACGCCCTGCTGGTGCTGGGTAAGCGCGTGGGATCGGGCCTCGCGCCGCGCGTCATCCGCGAGATGATGCAGGCGAAAGCGGGCACCGTGCGCATCGACATCTCCGGCGGCAGCCGCGCCCAGGTCTCGATGCTCAAGCAGGCCCTGGCGCACGCCGACGGCATCATCCGCACCGAGCCCCTGGTGCTGCCCGGCGAGCGCATCTCGCTGGCGGTCATCACACAACTCAGCCCGGAGCAGATCGGGCAGCTTCTGCAGGAGCGAGCGCCCGGAGCCGTGGAGGTCGTGGCCTCAGGCGGCCGCGTGCTCTACGTGAGGTTTGCCGGCGAGGCCGGACCGACCGGCCAGGCGAGCGTGCGCGAGCCGCCAACTGCGCCTCAGCGAAGACCCGCTGTCGAGCAGCCTCAGAGGCCGCCGCGCCCGCGGTTCTTCCCGAGGCGCGCGGCGGGCCACTGATCGGTCGCGAAGTGGAGGGTTCGCCATCGCAGCGCCGATCACCACGCTGAGCACACGCGCGACCGTGGCCGTGACGGTCACGGTCGCGCTGCTGATGCTGCTCGCGGCGGCTTGGATCGGGCCGCTGACGAGCATCGAGACGTGGGCGCTGGACTGGCGCCTGGCACTCCCCCACCGCGCGCCCCCGGTCGATGACTTCGTGATCGTCGCCATCGAGGAGGCCACCTTCGGGCAGATCGAGCACTGGGGCCCCTCGGCACTGCGGCGCAGCGCCTACGTGCGAGTGATCGACCACCTCTCCACCGCCGGCGCGCGCTCCATCGGCGTGGACGTGTTCTTCTCCGGCGCGTCCGATCCGACCGACGACGCAGCGCTGGCCGAGGTCATCACGCGCGCGGGCAACGTCGTGCTGGTCAGCGGCGCGGAGGCCGAGCTGGCGGAGGCCTCCGAGGGTGGCGAGCGCAAGCAGTTCGCCCCACCTCCCGACGCGATCAGCACCGCCGCGCGCACGGTCGCATCCCCGCTCCTCTTCAGGCCCGACAGCACGGTGCGCTGGGTGCACACGATGCAGGAGGACTCCGAGACGAACACCGCGTGGCCGGCGCTCGCGCGCGCAGTGCTGCTCGATGCCGCGCAGCGCATCCCCGACGATGTGCTCATCAACTGGGCCGGACCGGCGGGTACGGTGGCCACGGTGAAGTTCGAGGACGTGCACGACAGCCCGGACGCCGCCGCGCCTGTGAAGGCCAATATCGCGCTCATCGGCGTGACCGATGAGATGAAGGACCTCTTCGGGACTCCGGTGGGCCCGATGAGCGGCGTCGAGATCCACGCGCAGGCCGCCGCCACGATGCTCTCCGGCCGCTACATCACCGAGCCCCCTGCGATCGTTGCGCTCCTGATCGCGCTGCCCGCGGCACTCGTGGTGGCGCTGGTCGGGCGCGGGAGGCGGCACTGGGTGAGCTGGGCGATCGCGGGCGGACTCGCGGCAGCGTGGGTGGTTGCCGGGGCGCTCGCGTTCCAGCGCGGCCTGGTGCTGCTGCCGATGACCGGCCCGGTGCTGGCGATCGCGGCCACCGGCGTAGTCGTCTCCGCGCTGCAGAGCGAGGCGGCACTGCGTTCGCTCTCACGGCTGTGGCCGAGTTGGGTGTCGGAGGAGGGAGAGCAGCTCGAGGTGACCGTGCTCGTCTGCGACATGGCGGGCTACACCGCGCGCTCCGAGCGCCTCCAGCCGTCGGAGATCATGACGATGATGCGCGAATTCTTCGCGATCGTGGACGACGTCGTCGGGCGCAGCGATGGTGTCTCGGCGCGCAGGCCCGGCGACGCCGCGGTGGTGTTCTTCCGCCCCGAGAAGGACGGCGAGCACCATGCCGCGCGCGCCGTGCAGGCGGCCGGGGAGCTGCGCGCGCGCCTTGACGAACGCTGGCCCGACGAGGACATCGGCTTCGGCATCACGCTCACCACCGGCCAGGTGTCGCTCGGGTGGGTGGGCGAGGCGCCGCCGGAGCCGCAGATCCTCGGCGACCCGGTGAACGTGGCGTTCCGGCTGCAGAGCGAATGCCGCGAGCGCGCCTGCACGATCTTGGCCGACTGGGAGACGGTCTCCGCCGACCCGGAGACGATGGCGCGCATGCGCCCGCTGGGGCAGGTGCAGGTGCGCAACCGCACCCAGCCGGTGCAAATCTTCACGCCGATCGACGGGTAGGGCGCGAAGCAAGCGGGCGCGCGGACCGAACTTGACATCGGCCGCCCGCGTCGCTATACTACGCGTCACACAACATACGGCTTGCCGAAGTGGTGGAATTGGTAGACACGCAGTCCTCAGGAGGCTGTGGGTTTCGGCCCGTGCCGGTTCGAGTCCGGCCTTCGGCACCATTTGACCTTACAGACGCGGCGCTTCCACC
>JALGSW010000174.1 GCA_029821635.1 Candidatus Zipacnadia bacterium | reverse complement strand
GCGGCAGGGACTTCACGTGGCCGTCGGCAAAGGCCGCGTTGGCCATGTCGTTGTGTCGGCTGTCCACCACATAGTAGGCGTTGTTGTACTTGGCCGCTATGGAAGCGGTCGGGCCGCCGGTGTTGTCGGTGCGCTCCCAGTAGGACCGCTGGCAGGTCCAGTTCGTCGCATCGACGATCAAGATGACCTCGGCCGGCGAGTCCATTTCGGCGATGGGTTGCCCGTAGCCGGGCGAGTCCTTGTTCTCGTCCCCGCCCCAGTCGGCGGCGTTGTAGCCGAGGCCGCCCGCGTAGCCAAGAACCTCACGCATGGCACCGTAGCCGCCCTGGATCAGCCCGAAGCTACTGATGTTGGAGCTGGCCCAGCCGACGGCCGACGGGCACACGAAGACCTGCGAGTTGGCGACGTACGGCATGACGACGGCGTTCCAGGCGCGGTAGTTGGCCGAAACGCCGGTGTCGCGCCCCATGAGCAGGTCGGGAAGGACCTCATCGTAGTCCTGGACGTACATCATCATGGCCGTGCCGATCTGCTTGAGGTTGCTGGTGCACGACGCCTGGCGGGCCTTCTCCCGCGCCCGTGCGAAGACCGGGAACAGGATTGCCGCGAGGATCGCAATGATCGCTATGACGACGAGAAGCTCAATCAGAGTGAAACCGATCCGTCTGCTCTGCATCGCGATATCATCCCTTTCGCATGTCTGCCCGGAGCTACTGGGGACACATTCGACATGGATCACAGCAAGCCCTCCTTCCGCGAGCACTTCGTGCCCCAAAAAGTTCGCAGGGCACGTCGGCTCCCGGTGGCGGCTGGATGAACTCCGCGGCCGGGGCGCCCGCGACACGAGTGGCGCGTTCAGTCCATCCGCACGCTCAGCGTGTTGTTCAGCTCCGTGATCTCGGGCACCGTGTTCCCCGCATCGAGCGTCACGGTCAGCTCGCCTGTCACGCCCGCGGGCAGAGCGAAGCTCACCTCGGCGGTCTTGGGCAGGAAGTCCAGCGGAGCCACGAGCGCCGGCACCTGCGCCTCGGCGATCGCCGCACCTCCCGCGCTGAGCGTGGCGGTGCAGGCGGGGGCGTCCATCGAGCCGACGTTGTGCACGATGACCGTCAGCGTGTTGCCGTCGATCCGCGCGCCCTCGGTGGCCGAGAGTGCGAGGTCGGGCCGCTCGCGCGTCCAGTCGTCCGCGGCGACCAGCTCCAGCACGATCTCCGCCTCGCCGCGTGCGGGCAGGTCGATCGGGACCGTCGCCCCTCGCTCGACGTGCGCCTCGTGAGCTTCGCCGCCGCTAACCATAACGCGCCAGGTGCCGGGCTGCAGGCCCCACGTGCGCATCCCGACCTGCCGCGCGTCGCCGAAGTTCCAGGCGGTGATACGCAGCCGCTCGGGCTCGTTCTCGCGCACGAGCGCGGCGAAGTCGTAGCCCGCGTTCCAGCTCACCGCGAGCGTCGGCCATGGCGCACTGCCGCGCCCGTCGAGGGCGTTGCCGCCGCAGTACATCCACGGCAGGACGTAGCGCGCCCAGGGGTAAACGCGGTCCTTGTGTGCGTCAACTTCTGTGTAGACCGGCAACGCGCGCGCGTTGTTGCGCCAGGCGTTGAAGCAGGTCGCTTCGAGGTAGGCCTCGTCGCCGGTGACCATCCAGCCGAGGATGCCCGGGATCTCCTCGTAGCAGAGGCCGCGCTGGAAGAAGTCATCGTTCGCGATGCGCGTCATGCGCTCATCGGCGCCGGCCAGCAGCAGCTCATCCCACTCGCCGGGGCCGCTGCCGCGGCGCAGATCGGGGGCCGTCATGTTCAGCACCTGCGGCCAGCGTGCGTGCTTGCGCTGCAGGTAGCCGGTCAGCGGCTGCAGGAACGCGTCCTCGCCCGTGAGCTGATACGCCGCGTTCATCATCATCGTGATCTCGGCGAGGTAGACCTCCTCGTCGGGGCCGATCTCGTGCGTGGCGAAGTCCACGTACGAGGGGATCGCACCCGCGGGCTTGTTCGGAGCCTCCGCCATCGTGTCCTCGACCCACGCCTGCATCCACTCGGTCATCTGCCGCGACGCAACCGGGTGGCCGTTGTACCACGCCAGCCACATCGACGAGACCATCGCGGTGACGTTGAGGCCGACGTCGTGGCCGAAATGCCCCTCGGTCTTCATCTCGTCGGCGGTGAAGAAGTTGCTCTTGAAGTGCCGGTGGTTCGGGCCCGTGATGCCCGTCCAGTAGTCGATGTTCGACGCTGTCTCCATGATCTGCTCAATGTGCAGTGGGTCGCCGTAGCGCACCAGCGCCATCGTTGGCTCGAGGTAGCTGGCCTCTTCGGCGGAGTGCACCGCGTCCGTGTAGGGCTCGCTCCAGCCATGGACCATCCGGCCCGAGGCCCAGTGCGCGGCGAGGTACTTCTCCATCGCGGCGGCAATCTTCTCATCGCCGCTCAGCAGCCACAGGAACGAGTACTCGTTGAAGAGCTTCGTGTCATCGTTCCACATGTTCGCGCGACCGACCATGTACCCGCCTTCATCCTGCCGCTCGTTGATCCACCAGTGGATCGTGTCGCGCGCGGAGATCGCTGCCTCGCGAGCGTACCTCGCCATGAGCGGGAAGTCGTCCGGCCCGTCGGGCTGCTCGTCGAACGCCGGCCACGGGCGGAACTTGCCCCAGTGCGCCATGTCCGCCGCGAGCTCGTTGTCCGGGTCGAAGTAGATGGCGCGGAAGAGCCCGCGCGTGAGGGCGTTGTCGCGGTCGATGCCGCGCAGGTAGTAGACGAAGTTCACGCCCATGCGCGAGGTGAACTCCTCGTTGACGAGGCGGTTGTACTGCCGCGCGAAGGCCGCGCCCTCAGCCGCAGCGGGCACGATCTGCGCGGAGAGCTCCGGCGCCCCGGCGAGTGTGAAGTCTTCGGAGGAGACCAGCTCCAGGAGTGGTCGGCTGCCCTCGGGGAAGATCATGCCCGACGCCTGCAGCGTGAGGTCGAGCGTGCGCGTGCCTTCCTGCCAGTTGACCTGCACGTCGGCGCTCGCGTAGAAGGCCGTCGGCTCATAGGGGTGCGGGACGGTCAGGCGAAAGACCGCGGAGTCGGCATCACTCGTAAGCGGGACGCGCAGACGAAGTGTCCGCGCAGCGCTGTCCTCGCGCATGGCCTCGCCCGCGAGGTAGAGGTGGCGCGTGGCGCCGATGTCAAGCGCGGGCGCGCCGTCGCCCGGGATCAGCAGCCGCCGGTCATTCGCGTCGAGCTTCGCCAGCAGCGGCGTGGCCTGGTCGGTGATGTGCGCGACGATCTCCGCGTAGTCCTCCTGGGGGGCCTCCAGGCCTTCGGGCGCCTGGCGCGGCGACGCGAGGTCCTGCGCCGAGCCCTCCGCCCCGAGCCGCCACGTGGTCATCTCCGCCGCGGGTGCGCCTTCGGTCACGCTGAAGAATTGCGTCTCGCCGACGGTCGCGCTGCCGGGGATCGCCAGCGTCGGTTGCGCGACGCCTCGAAGCTTCGCGCGCGCGGCCCCGGCGGTGGTCGTCCGCGGTGAGAGCTGCTGCGCGGGGAAGCGGAACGCCTCGCCCTCCGGCGGCCGGCCGACGATCACCGCGTAGTTCGCCGGGACGTCGCCCGCAAGCGTGAAGGTCGCCTCGCGCGGCATCACCACGCCGCCCTGCGTGAAGCGCACGGTCGGCTCGAAGCGGCCGTCGGCGAAGTGCTCGGCGGCGATGTAGCGCAGGTCGATCTGCGTGAGCTGCAGGCAGGCGATCGTGGCAGCGCCGGTGATGGCGACGCGGTTGGGGTCGTCCTCGATCAGGAAGCTGCGGCGGCGGTCGTCGAGCTGCGCGTCGGAGTAGGCGAATGCCTCGGACGCCTGCAGGTCGCCGAGGCGGCCCTCGATGAGCGCGACGACCTCCTCATCGGTGACCGCGCGATCGAGCATGACCAGCTCGTCGTAGGCCGAATCGGCGGCGCTGGTCCAGCCGGGACGGGAGGTGGGCGCGGTGCCGCCGACGCCGATCCCCAGCGGCGTCGCGGGCGGGAACGCGTCCTCGCCCCAGGTCGAGTACTTGAGTTCACCGTTGTCATAGAAGCGCATGCCCTGCGAGGCGTCCCAGGTCATGACGATGTGGTGCCACTCGCCGGCTTTCCACGTGTTGACGCCCTCGGTGTAGCTCGGGCCGCGCCACTTCCCGTCGCGATCGACCAGCCAGATGTAGAACGCGCCACCCTTGATGTTCGTGCGGATGAACTGCTGGTGGTAGGTATCCTCGACCGACGAGACGTTGACGAGGTAGGGGCCGGTGGAGTTGCTGCCCGAGCGGATCTCGGGGTCGTCGGCGTCGTAGAGCGGCTGCACCCAGTACGAGACCGTGCCGCGCTCGCCGAAGAGATGCCCGCGGGCGTCGTAGTTCAGCGACGTTGCGCTCCCCTCGACCTTGCCGAGCTGGCGCTCCTTGCTGCGCTGCGTGAGCACCGCCTGGCCGACCTTGCCCTCCACGAGCCGGGCGTTGACGAGGTTGGTCGGCTCGGGGTTGCCGCGCGCGTAGGCGGCGGTGACGCTCTCATCGTAGGGCGCGTAGAACGTCACGCCGCGTGCTTCAAGCTCGGCGGGCGTGAGCGCCTGGGCGTATGCGGCTCCGGTCAGACAGATGAGCGCTGCGACGATGGCGTGGCGCATGAATGGTGCCTCCCCGTATTGTTGCGCACGGCGGGCGAGCAAGGTCAGACCGGGGGTCTGCGCTCGCCCCTCCTTGACGACTATTCAGCGGGCACCGCGATCACAACCGTCTGCGTCGCGGTCTCCCCGCTGATGACATCGCGCGCGGTCAGCATCCACTCGCCGCTCACGTCCAGCGGCAGGCGGAAGCTCACCTCGCCCGCTCCGGCCTCGGTCAGCGTGTTGCGCGCGTATGGCGGCAGGACCTCCTCGCCCTGCGTTAAGGTCCAGTGTACGACATGATCGCCCGGTGCGCGGATGGTGCAGAGCGCGGCGAGAATCCCGCCGGCCTCCGCGCGCTCGGGGCAGTCCAGCGCGATCCCCGCCACCGGCGCGGGCAGCAGCGCGTAGAGCCGAGCGATGCCGGTCGCGAGCGTGGCTTCGATGCGATCCGTGCGGCCCAGGTACGCGCCCGCGCGCAGATCGTAGACGTGCGCCTCCGCGGGCAGATCAATCACCGCGGGAGCGAGGTCCGCCTCGTCCACACGTTGCTCCCCGCCGCGCGAGTAGCGCCCGCCGAAGTAGCGCGGAAGCACTCCGAGGTAGCGGATCGTCCCGCGCTCGAACTGCACGACCTCCACGTAGCGGCGCGGTGAGCCGTCGGTGTTGCGCACCACCGCCGGGCGCTCGAGGTCGAGCCCCGCCAGCAGCGACTCCATCAGCGCCTGCCACGCCGCCGCCGTCTGCTCGTTGGCCGAGTAGCGCTCGACGGTCTCGCCCGCCACACCCGACGGCTGGAAGTTGCGGTAGTCGGCCGGCAGGAAATCGCAGTCGATACGCGTCCCCTCGCCCACCTCTGTGCGCGTGATGGCGTCCCCCAGCGCGGCCGGATCGAGCGGCTCCTCAGGCGCCTGCCAGCGCAGGGCCTCCACGTCCGTGCCCGGGCGCGGCCTGCCGTACTCGGTGAAGGCGCCGCTGGCGCCGAAGCTGATGACCGTGCCGCCCGCACTCGCGAAGGCGTCGAATGCCGCGATCTCCGCGTCAGAGAGCGCGAGCGAGTCCGGCACGATGAACGCGCGGTAGCCGCGCTCGCCAAGCACGCCCGCCTCAAGCTGCTCGCCGGAGATGAAGTCGAACTGCAGCCCGAGGTCCTTGATGACCTCCGAGGTCGAGGTCAGGTTCGCCAGCGCGGGCCGCCCGAGCATCTTCGCCAGGTGCAGGCTGCGCTGCGAGTAGAGCAGCGCGATCGGGGCGGTCGGGCGCGTCGCGGTCAGCAACGCCTTGCCGATGCCCGACTTCAGCTCCGCGACCTCCTCGATGTGCCGGCGCGCGCGGTTGGTGAGCGTCAGGTCCGGGCGCACGTAGCCGCCGAGGTCGCCGGAGCTTGCCGAGTAGAGCGACACGCCCTGCATGCCACTGAAGGCCTCGAGCCACGGGAAGTAGCGCGCCATCACTTCGTTGGTGTCGGCGTTATCGTAGCCGATGAAGCTCGTGATCATGTCCCCCGGCTTGCGCCACGAGCGGATGCACTCGCGCTGCAGGCCGTCGTAGAAGGACAGGTGCGTCAGCGTGTTCATCAGCCGCCACCAGTCGAAGCCGATGTAGTGCGCGGGCTCGCGGGTGCCGGAGATGCCGACGCGGTTGCGCGGGTCGATCTGCTCGGCAAGCGCGCGCGCCGCCGCGAGCGTGTCCACGAAGAGGCCGTCGCCGAAGACGCGCTCCGCGAGGCCCTGCGGAAGCGGCGCGTCGTCGCTGAAGAGCACGTCGTCGAGGGACGCGAACCGCGTGCCCCACGCCTCGTTGAGCGCCTCGACGGTCCCGTGGCGCTCGCGCAGCCAGTCGCGGAAGGCCGCCAGCGTCTGCTCGTCGGTGCGGAGCGTGTAGCCGCACTCGTCGCCCACGGAGAAGTCATACGCGCCCCACGTGCGCGCGCCCTCGATGGTCGGGCGGATCGTGTCGAGGAACTGCTCGCGGAAGCCCGGCTCGGTGAGGTTCATCTGCTCGTAACGCTCTGCGAGTTTGAAGTAGATCCGGTGCATGTTCTCCGGGCAGGGGCGCATCCCGTGGCGCGGATAGCCCGGCAGCGGCCCGGCGATCGCGAAGTCCACCAGCAGCGGTTCCTGGGCCGCGAGCATCGCGTCGCCCCAGTGGCGCTTGCCGATGTACGAGCCGTAGCTGGCCCAGAGGCCCACCTGATACTCCGCAAGGTCCTCCGGCAGCACCGTCGGCAGCAGCCGGAAGGCCTCGTCCACGAGCCGCTCCCCTTCCGTCAGCCGCACGTGCATCATGCACGTAAGCGAGCGCGACAACTCCGTCGGCAGCGTAAGCGTGACCTGCGGCCCCGCCGCGACCTCCGCGACCGCCACCAGACCGCCCCACTGGTCGCGCAGCTCGGCGCGGACGCGCGCACGCACGCTCAGGCCGTCGGCGCCCTCGCAGCGCACCGTGGCCACGACCTCGTCGCCGCGCTCGTAGCGCGCGCGGTCGAGGCTGACCTCGGTGATGCGCGGGCCATCGATCGTCACCAGCGCCGCGCGCCAGTCGATCTGCCGGCCCTGCGCGTCCTCCAGCCACGCGATCGCGCAGTGAGGGCCGGTCTGCAGGCCCGTCTGCGGGGGCTGCTCGAAGCTCAGCGCAGGAGGGGCACTCTCGGTGGCCGCCACCTCGCGCCCGTGCTCGTCGAGCAAGACCGCCCGCAGGCGCGCGCCATCGGGCGCGTCTCCCTGCGCCTCGACGGCCAGCGCAATGCCCTCGGCGTCCGCGCGCGTGACCTCGATCGCCCCGAGGCCCGCGGCCTGATCGCCCTGCGCGACCCAGCGCAGCATCTTCGCGAGGTGCGCCGCGTAAAGCTCCCACGCGGGGAAGTCCTCGGGCGTGTTGCGGCCGGGCATCTGCGGCCAGAGCGCCGAGTTCATCTGCACGAAGCGCTCTCCGTCGGCGTTGTCGTAGCGCCACGCGACTACGCGGCCCGCGCCGATCATCCCCGCGCGCACCTCGCCGAACTCCCCGTCTCGCAGCTCATCCAGCAGCGGGAAGGGCAGCGCCTCGAGCGGCGAATCAAGCACCGGGAAGGCGCGCCTGGGCAGGGCGTCGAGCATCGCGCGCAGATCGTCGGTCTCACCGCGCGGATGCACCCACAGCAGGCCCATCCCGCCGCGCACTGCGTCGAGGATCGCCACCTGCGCCTCCGGCCGCAGGATCGCCCAGTCGATGCCCGCCAGCAGCAGCACGTCAGGCGTGTCCGCGAGCTCGGCGAGCAGGTCCTGCGAGCGGAAGTAGCTCATCTGCGGGTCCTGCCGCAGCAGCGTGAAGATGCGCTGGTCGATGCCGACGCGCTGCTCCAGCTCAACCGGGTCGCGGCCGAGCACGTAGGGCACCACGGTCAGCACCTTCGGCCGCCCGCCGGCGAGCTGCGGCGCCCAGTCGATGTGCGGGGTCTGCGCCTGCGTGCTGATCGGTGGGATGGCGGCGAACGGGTCCTGCGCCTCCATGTACGCCCGCAGCGCGAGCGGCTCGCCGGGCATCGTGACCGAGGCCGGGTCGAAGTCGCCGTGCGCGCGCGCGCCATGCACCATCAGCTCGGTGACGCAGATGAGGCCCGAGCGCGGCGCCCCTCCCGGGCCCGTGAGCGGCTGGTCCATCGTGAAGAGCACGTAGCGGCCGGCGGCGCGCAACTCCGGGCTGCGTGAGAGGAGCGTGTCGAAGCCATCCGGCGCGACCGGCAGGCCCTCGCCCGCATCCCACGACGCGGCCTCGTGCAGCCGATCCATGCTCTCCCCCACGCGCACGGTCACGCGCGGCGGATGCGCCGCCCGCCCGTGCACCGATGCCACGGAGACGCCGGAGATTGCCTCGACCGCGCCGAGGTCGATCAGCACCTCGGCGGTCGCGCCGGGCCCGGGGCGCCACGCGAGGGTGTTGTCACGCGTCCAGTAGCCTCCGCGCCAGGTGCCGTCGGTGAGCACCGCGAGATCGCTCTCGCGCGAAGGGCCGTAGCTGCGGCGCGTGAGGAGCTGGTAGTCACCGTCAAGCGCCACGTTCGCGGGTTCGTCCTGCGCGAGCAGCAGTGGCGCGGTCAGCAGCAGGGCCATCACAATCATCGTCACTCGTGGGGCGATTGTCTTTAGCCTCCTCAGACGCCTGCTGCGAAGAGGTTGTCGCAGCCCTCGGGCACCAGCGGCATATCCACGCGCAGCGTCCCCGGCGGGCACTGCGGCCCGCAGCCACACGGGTAGTCGCGCGGCCCGAAGCCCAGCCTGGGCCCGAACTCGCTCCACATCGCGCGCGACTCCGTGCACAGGAAGACGGGCACGTCCGCGTCGTGGCGGCGGATCTCGTTGAGATAGAAGTCGTAGACCTCTGCCCGCAACTCGTGCGGGAAGGGCCCCGGGCGGAAGCCGCGCATCTCCTCGGCCGCCTCGCGCATACCATTCAGGAAGCGCGGGTCGAGCAGCTCCGGATCGATGATGCGCTCCAGCTCCTCCCCGGACATCCACGCCACGAAGCACAGGCCGATCGTCTCCGGTTGCGCCTGCGTCATGACGCCGCGGACCATCTCCCGCGCCTCATCCTCCCACTCGCGCACGGGCACGATCGGCTTGAACTTCACGCGCACGGGATG
>JALGSW010000173.1 GCA_029821635.1 Candidatus Zipacnadia bacterium | reverse complement strand
GGGCTCATTATCAGGTCCATGCCCTCTCTGTTCGCCGCGCCGCGGGGCATGCCCCGCGGCAGGAGGACATTTCTACTTTGCCACAACCGGACATTATCACTTTGCCCCTACACCCGACAACCCGCAGTTGACAAGCAGCCTGCGCTACGGGTATACTTTTGCTCTGTAAAGCGGGCTGCGCAGGAACAGGCTGGACCGGACAGGTCATGGGTCCGGTCTGTTTTCGCCTGCGGGCGCTGTGAGGGGTCTGCGCGGCGCGTGAGCGCGTCGCCCAAGACATGTTGCGGAGGTAGTGTCGGTTGTTTGAGACGCTGACGGAGCGACTGCAGCGGACCTTCAAACAGCTCAGCGGTCGCGGCAAGCTGCGCGAGAAGGACATTCGCTCAGGCCTCAAGGATGTGCAGATGGCACTCCTCGAGGCCGACGTCAACTACGGCGTCGTCAAGGACTTCATCAAAAAGATACAGTCCGAGGCGCTGGGCGAGGACATTCTCAGCGGCCTCAACCCGACGCAGCAGCTCGTCAAGCTCGTGCATGATGGGCTCGTCGAATTGCTGGGCGAAGAGCGGGCGGAGATCAGGTTTGCCGATCAGCCGCCCACCGTCATCCTGCTCTGCGGACTGCAGGGCAGTGGTAAGACGACCACCGCGGGCAAACTGGCGCTGAAGCTCAAGAAGTCCGGGCGCAACCCGCTGCTGTGCGCGACCGACGTCTACCGCCCCGCCGCGATCGAGCAGCTTCGGCAGGTCGGCGAGGAAGTCGGCGTCGAGGTCTTTACGCTCGGCGAGAGCAACCCGGTGCGCATCACCGAGGGCGCGGTTGCCCATGCTCGCTCGAGAGGCTATGACGTGGTCGTGGTTGACACGGCCGGTCGGTTGCACATCGACAGCGATATGATGGACGAACTGGCCGCCCAGGCGGCCGTTGTCAATGACCCGGAGGTCCTGCTGGTCGTAGACGCGATGACCGGCCAGGAGGCCGTGACGGTCGCCGAGGAATTCGGCGAGGCGCTCGAGCTCGACGGCCTCGTGCTCACGAAGCTCGACGGTGACGCACGTGGCGGCGCGGCGCTTTCCGCGCGCTCGGTGACAGGCAAGCCGATCAAGCTGGTCGGCACGGGTGAGAAGCTGGACGCGCTCGACACGTTCCACCCCGATCGGATGGCCTCGCGCATCCTGGGGATGGGCGACGTGCTCTCCCTCGTGGAGAAGGCGCAGGAGGCCGTGGATCAGGAGCAGGCGGCAAAGCTCCAGAAGCGGCTGATGAGCGCGCAGTTCGACCTTGAGGACTTCCGCGATCACCTGCGGAACGTGCGCAAGATGGGCCCACTGGATCAGGTCATGAAGATGATCCCGGGGATGGCCCAGCAGATGCCGAACCTGGGAGCGGAGGAGTTCGACGAGCGGGAGTTGGACCAGGTGGAGGCGATCATCAACTCGATGACGCCCCAGGAGCGGCATGACCCCGAGATACTCAACGCCAGCCGCAAACGACGTATCGCGGCGGGCAGTGGCGTCCGGGTTCAGGACGTCAACATCATGCTGAAGGAATTCCGCGAGCTTTCGAAGATGATGAAGCAGCTCACCGGTGGAGGCAAGGCTCGGATCGGCGGCATGCAGATCGGGCTACGCTGAGCCATCGGCGAAGGGAGCGACGCAACTTTTGGCCACGAAGATTCGACTCAAGAGGTTCGGTGGCAAGCACGATCCGCACTACCGGATCGTGGTAGCCGACAGTCGCAAGCAGCGTGACGGGCGCGCTGTCGAGGAGCTCGGGTACTACTGCCCGATCGGCGATCCTTCGGTGCTTCAGGTCAATGCTGAGCGCGCACTGCACTGGCTGCAGATCGGCGCCCAGCCGACCGACACCGTCCGTTCGCTGCTCGTCAGGGCGGGCGTCATCGCCGGAGCAGAGGAGACCGAGGCTGCACCGACGGCCGCGTCCGCTGAGGAGGCCGCCGAGGCTCCCGAGGAAGCCGCTGAGGCCGGCGAGGCCCCCGAGGAAGCCGCCGCGACCAGCGAGCCCGCCGAGGAAGCCGCCGCAACCGGCGAGGCCCCCGAGGAGGCCGCCGCAACCGGCGAGCCCACCGAGGAAGCCGCCGCAGCCGGCGAGACGCAGTAACACCCGCGCACGCGCGGCCATCGGCGACAGAGGTACGTCACCCCGCGCCTTTTCGCACGTGCATACACCTGCTCACTTACTGGGGGCGCACCAGATGCGAGAGCTGGTCGAGCTGATGGTCAAGTCACTGGTGGACGAGCCCGAAGCGGCCCGCGTCAACGAAGTCGCGGGCGAGAGCATCGTCGTCTACGAGGTATCGGTGGCCGAGGACGACCTCGGCAAAGTCATCGGCAAGGGCGGACGGATCGCCAACGCGATGCGCACCATCGTGAAGGCCGCCGCCACGAAGACCGAGCGCAAGGCCACCGTCGAAATCCTCTCCTGACCGGCGCCGCAAGGCGCCCTCGCCTGCAGCGAAGCCCCCGGCACGTACGGGGAGCATGGAGGAGCCTGTAAATGCCCGATTCCGTCACGATCAAACGAGACGTGATTCTGCGCGCGGTCGTCACCTCGGGCCTCAAGGAGCAGCTCGACGACGAGTTCTCCGAGGCCATAGAGCAGATCGATCAGCGCATCACCCAGCTCGACATCGGCGCGCGGCAGTACGTCACTGAGCTGCAGCGCACCGACATCCAGCAGGCCATGGCCGTGCGGCAGCAGATCGAGACCGAGAAGCGCCGCTATCGCCAGGGCAAGGACGAACTCATCCAGCGGCAGCGCCAGGTGGCTGAGCTGGAAGAGGGCACGGAGATCATCCGCGGCACCATCGAGAGCTGGGTGGATGTCGCCGTCGGCGACAACATCCAGACCGCCCTGCGCGGAGTGGAGATCCTCGTCAGCGATGACGAGGTCATCGAGATCCGTGAGACCGAGGGCGGCATCGCCGTCGAGCCCAGCCAGGAGGTCAGCCCCGAGCTTGCCGACGTCCAGACGCCGACCATCGAGCGGCCCTGAGCGGCCCGAAGGCGACGCCGACTACATCGTGCTGGCCGCCGTCGTCAAGCCGCACGGCCTTCGCGGCGAGGTGTGGGTGGACCTGAACACCGACTTCCCCGAGCGCCTGCCCGAGTGGCCCGCGCTTGAGATCGTCGGCAACGGCGAGCCCGGCCGCGCGAAGGTCGAGTATGTCAAGGGCATCGTTGGCGGCCGCTGCATCGTCAAGCTCAAGGGCGTTGACGATCGTGACCAGGCGGAGGCGATCCGCAACCAGATCCTGCGCATCGCGCGCAGTGAGATCCCGCCGCCGCCCGAGGGCGCCTACTACGACTTCCAGATCGTCGGCCTGCGCGTGGTCACCACCGACGGCCGCGACCTCGGCCGTATCGTGCAGATCATGCGCACGGGCGCAAACGACATCTACGAGACTGAAACCGGCATTTTGATCCCGGCGGTCGAGGACGTTGTGCGGGAGATCGACCTCGACGAGGGTCGGGTCATCATCGAGGCGGTCGAGGGACTGCTCGACGAAGACTAGACAGCAGCGGGGGCGGGCGGAGGTCTGCAGCGTGCGCGTTGACGTGGTGACGCTCTTCCCGGAGATGGTGGCGCACGCGCTCGAGTTCAGCATCATGGCGCGGGCGCAGGAGACCGGCGCGGTCGCGTTCGGCGTGCACAATCCGCGCGACTGGACGACCGACCGGCACCGAATCGTCGATGACGCACCCTACGGCGGCGGCGCGGGCATGGTGCTCAAGCCCGAGCCGCTCGTTGCGTGCATCGAGGACATTCTCGACGCGCCCGACGCGGCCGTCGTGCTGATGACGCCGCAAGGCGAGACGCTCACCGGGCCGCTTGTGAGGCGCCTGGCCGGAGTGCGGCAGATGGTGGTGCTGTGCGGCCACTACGAGGGCGTTGACGAGCGCGTCCGCGAGCTGCTTGTGACCGACGAGGTCTCGATCGGCGACTACGTGCTGACGGGCGGCGAGCTGCCCGCGCTGGTGCTGATCGATGCGGTGGCGCGGTTGCTGCCGGGCGTGCTCGGGAACGAGACGTCGGCATGCGAAGACTCGTTTGAGGACGGCCTGCTGGAGCACCCGCACTATACGCGGCCGCCCGAGTTCCGCGGCATGAAGGTGCCCGTGGAGCTGGTCGAGGGCCACCACGCGGTCGTCGCGCGTTGGCGGCGGAAGATGTCATTGCTGCGAACCCTTCGGCGCAGGCCGGACCTGCTGGCCCGCGCCGAGTTGAGTGCGATCGATCGCGAATTTCTCGCGGAGATCGCGGACGAGGCAGCGGATCACTGAACCACAGACCGGCGCCAGCGCGCTTGCGCGCCCGTCGGTGCGAGCGAGGAGCAATCACGATGACCGACCTGCTCAGGCAGATCGAAGAAGAGAACAAGAAGCCCGAGGTGACGCCGTTCCGGCCCGGCGATACCGTTCGCGTGGGCGTGCGAATCTCCGAGATGAGCGACAAGGAGAAGCGCGTGCGCGTGCAGCCCTTCGAGGGCGTCGTCGTGGCGCGCAAGGGCGGCGGCCTGAACGAGACGTTCACCGTCCGCCGCGTGACCCACGGCGTGGGCGTCGAGCGCACCTTCCCGGTGCACTGCCCCACCGTGGACAGCATCGAGGTCACCCGCAAGGGCGACCCCAAGCGCGCCAAGCTGTACTACCTGCGAGAGCGCGTCGGCCGTGGCGCCCGCGTGCGTGAGCGCGTGGACTACAAGCCGAAGGCCGCGGACGACACGCCGGCAGGCAGCGAGGAGTAAGTTGAACGGAGCGGAGTCCATACTGGCCTTCGACAACCCATGGCAGATCGTGGGTTTGATCGGCCTGATCGTCGCCATACGCGTGGCGGTGCCGCGCATTGAGATGAGCCGAACGGCGCGCGCCTCGGTCCTCGAAATCGTGGACTCGGGGCTCGTCGCCGTCCTGCTGGTGTTCTGCCTGCTCCGCCCGTTCGTGATCCAGGCGTTCTACATCCCCTCCGGCTCGATGCTCCCCACGCTGCGCGAGGGTGATCGTATCCTCGTCAACAAGTTCATCTACTTCTTCCGCCAGCCTGAGCCGGGCGAGATCCTCGTCTTCAACGCCCCGCCGGCGGCCTCCGAGACGGACAAAGACTTCATCAAGCGCGTGGTGGGTGTGCCGGGGAATGCGCTGTGCGTCAAGGACGGCGCGCTCTACCGCGATGGCGTGCGCCTCGACGAGAGTTACATCGCCGAGACGCCCAACTACACCTGGCCGAGCCGGGACACCTGCCTCACCGTGCCCGACGGCAACTTCGTGATGATGGGCGACAACCGCAACGACTCCAACGACAGCCACCGCTGGGGCTACTGGAGCCCGACCACGGGGAAGTGGGAGTCGCGACCATACGTTCCGCGCGCGAACGTCCTCGGCAAGGCGATGGTCATCTTCTGGCCACCCCAGCGTATCCGGATTCTACACTGAACCCGCGCCTCACCAGGCGCGCATGAGAGAGCTCACTCGACCGGGTCGGACCATCCTCCGACCCGGTCTTTACATGTACGGGCGCTTGGCTGTACACTGTGGGGGGGGACGGCCGACCTCTCCCCCCAGCCCCCTCTCCGTTCCCGCGAGGGGGGAACGACTGACAGGCTGGAAAGCCTGTCCTACGGTGTGGAGTTGACGATGCCACCCGAGCAGGAGCCGCGCTACAACTTCGGCGAGCCGGATGACTGGGCGCTGAGCCGGGGCTACCGCCTCGTCGCCGGCGTCGATGAAGTCGGGCGCGGCGCGATGGCCGGGCCGGTCGTCGCGGCGGCGGTCATCCTCGAGCCGGGCGTGGAGCTGGAGCTGGTGGCCGACTCGAAGCTGCTGACGCCGGAGCAGCGCGATGCAGCCTATGAGGAGGTCCGCAAGCGCGCGACTGCCTGGGCGATCGGCGTGGTCGAGCCGGACATCATCGATCGCATCAACGTCTGGGGCGCGACCTGCCTCGCGATGCGACGGGCGCTGGAGGGCCTGAGCGTGCAGCCGGAGTTCACGCTGATCGACGGCCTCGAGCCGCGCGGGATCGAGCATCCGCACCGGGCATTTGTCGGCGGAGACGCGTGCTCGCCGCGCATGGGCGCCGCGTCGATCCTCGCGAAGGTTACGCGCGACCGTGCGATGGAACGCTTCGCGATCAACTGGCCGGGGTATGCTTGGGAGAGCAACAAGGGCTACGCAACGCCGCAGCACAAGCGGGCGGTCCGGCGGCTGGGCCCCTCCCCCATCCACCGGCGGCGCTACTGGTTCGTGACCGACCTGCGCAGCGACCACCTGCCCTTCGACCCGGAGGACCTGGCCCGCATCTCACAGTACGGGAGTGGCAACTGATGGGCGCGCGAGCGCGGCGCGGCTTCACGCTGATCGAGCTGCTCGTGGTGATCGCGATCATCGCGATCCTGGCCGCGATCCTCTTTCCGGTCTTCGCCCGGGCGCGCGCAAAGGCCCGCCAGGCGCAGTGTACGAGCAACCTCAAGCAGCTCGGCATCGCGCTGGAGATGTACTCCTCGGACTACGATGACCTCTACCCGTTCGCCAAGGACGCGGCGGATGAGCACTGCCCGCAGATCTGGGACAGCTTACCGGCGTGGCAGGCGTGGCTCCCGTACATGCCGCGGCTGGTGGACGTGCTGCAGCCCTACTGCAAGAACCGCGAGGTCTTCCACTGCGCCTCGGACACCGGCTACGACTACCTGCAGAACACGTCCTACGCGGTGCCTGCGCAGCCGACGGCGTTCGCGGGCATCGGGACGAGCTACAACTTCCGGACCGAGGTGGCGTTCGCGCGCATGGGCCCGTCGCTGCTGGCCGACCCGGTGAAGACGAATATCCTCATGGACGGGCATGGCTCATGGCACGGCGGCCGCGACTACGACGAGGGCCGCTGGGACGTGCTCTTCGGCGACAGCCATGTGAAGAACATCAACGCCGACCAGCTCAACGAGTGCTGGAACACGGACGTGCGGTGAGAGGTCATTGGGGGGCGCGGGGGTCGGCCTCTCCAAACGGCACCACGGTGGCCGTCCTCTCTTCCCTTTTCACTCTCCACCCTTCCCTCCGCAGAGGTCCTCTGCCCCACCGTGGTCAATCTTCCGCCTCCGCTCATAGCCACTCATCGGAGGTCCTCATCGCGATGCGCATCACCACCCTCGGCACCAGCCACGGCAGCCACACCATGACGCGCAACAACACCTCGACGCTCCTCGAGACCGACGGCGTCGGCTACCTCGTTGACTGCGGCGAGCCCGCATCGGGGAGCTACCTCCGCGCAGGCAAGGACTTCGGCGACCTGCGCGCGCTGTTCGTCACGCACCTGCACGCCGATCACGTCGGCGGCCTCGCGCAGCTCACCAACATGTTCAAGCAGGGGCGCGGCGAGGACCAGACCGTCACCTACTGCCTGCCCGCCGAGGGCATTGAGCCGATCCACGCCTACCTGCAGACGCTCTACATGGACCCCGAGCTCCGGCCCATCACGCTGGAGTTATCCGGCGTCGAGGAGGGCCCGTGCTACGAGGACGAGCGCCTGCGCGTCACCGCGCTGCCGAGCGGCCACCTGGAGGGCCTTGGCGCGTCGTATGCTGAGCGCGGTCTGCCCAACCGAGGTCAGGCGTTCAGCTACGTGATGGAGCTGGAGGGCAAGCGCATCGCCTTCAGCGGCGACCAGCCGCGCGACTTCCGCTACCTCGACCGCGTGGTCGCCGAGCCGCTGGACCTGCTCGTGATGGAGATGACGCACATCCGCCCCGAGGAAGTGCTGCCGTGGCTGGCCGACAAGCCGGTCGCGAAGCTGCTCCTCATCCACATCTGGGATCCGTGGCATGACGCCGGCGAGGACGTGCTGCGGGAGATGTGCTTCGAGCACCTGCCGTTCCCGTTCACCATCGCGCGCGACGGCACGGAGATCGAGCTTTTGTAGCTGCGCGGACAGGAGTGTCCGCGCCACGGGGGCAGGTCCTCTCCCCCACGCGGCGAACTGCCCGCTACCACAGTCACGGGAGGCAATGCCGCGGACGGCCGCATGACAGCGAAGGGTGGGACCCGTGATGGCATCTGAGAGCGTCGAGGGCGCCCTCGAAAAGCTCCGCGACCTTGGGAGCTTCTTCCGGAAGAAGCCGGCGGCGGCGCTGGTGGGTGTGCTGCTGCTGGCGATTGCGGCGGCCCTGCTGCTGCCACCGCCGGAGTCGTTCGTGTGGGTCCGGTTCGGCGATCCACCCCGCCAGAGGGTGCAATACACGCGAACGGGCCAGAGCGGCCAGTTCGAGGGTGACCTGGTCGGCATGTACTACATCTGGCCGGCATACGTGCCCGGTTGCTGCTGCTGCGGTCACGCCGCTGTCGTGCTGCGGCGGGGGAACACGTACTTCCACTACCAGGTGCGACCGGAGGACCGGCGCCCGTGAAGCGCCCACGCGGGCTCAAGGACCCGGGGCCACGATAGCGGCAGCAGCTCCTTGAGCCGCTGGACCATGCCCCCACGAAGGTCTCCCCGTCCCCCCGTCGAACTGCCCGCTACCACAGTCACGGGAGGCAATGAACATGGACGCGGACCGCCGCAAAGAGATCATCGCCACGCAGAAGCCCGAGATCGGCTGGGCGAGTGAGCCATCGATGGGCGCGTACTACGGGCCCGAGGAGTTCGAGGCGGTGCGCGCCGAGATGGAGCGGTGCAATCGCCCGGACGTCGGCTTCAACGCGCACAACGAGACCTCGCACGAGTTCGAGGCGAAGTTCGCCGAGTGGTGCGGCGCGCCGCACGCGCTGACCGTCAACGGCGCGGGCTCGGGCCTCGACATGGCCGTCATGGCGCTCGACCTGCAGCCGGGCGACGAGGTGATCGTGCCTGCGATCAACTTCAAGGCAGCGGCGCTCTCGGTCCTTGGCCAGGGCGGGAAGGTCGTCTGGTGCGAGGTCGATGAGCGCACCTTCCAGGCCGATCCGGCCGACGTGGAGGCGCGCATCACCGACCGGACGCGCGCGATCTACCCGGTGCACATGAACGGGATGGCGGCGCCGATCGACGCGTACCTGGAGATCGCGGAGGCGCACCCCAACCCGCGCCACGGCCCGCTGAAGGTCATCGGCGACGCGGCGCGCTCGTGCGGCGCGCGGCTCAAGGACAAGCGCGTGGGCTCGTGGGAGTGGATCTGCGTCTTCAGCTTCCACACGATGAAGAACATGACCACGCTCGGCGAGGGCGGGATGGTGGTCACACAGGACGCGGCGGCGGCGGA